>NZ_PSUB01000002.1:120725-333943 GCF_002931595.1 Rathayibacter sp. AY2B9 | reverse complement strand
GACCGCGACGAGGGGGACGGGGAACGGGAACGGGGAGGGACCGGGCTGCGGGCGCCCGATCCCTCCCCGAGGCGGAGGCTAGGCCTCCTGGTCCTCACGGCGACGGCTGCGGGCGATCAGGAGCGAGCCGAGGCCGAGGGCGACAGCACCTCCCGAGAGCAGCAGCCAGGAGCCGGTCTCCACTCCGGTGGAGGGGAGGCCGCCGGGGCCGGTCGGTGCGGTGATCGGCGCGGCCGTGGCGGTCGGTCCGGCCGTCGGCACGACGGTGGGCTCCGGGGTCGACGTGGGCTCCGGGGTCGACGTGGGCTCGGGGGTCGACGTGGGCTCCGGGCTCACGGTCGACTCGGGCGTCGCGGTGGGCTCGGGCGTCGCCGTCGGCTCAGGCGTCGCCGTCGGCTCGGGAGTCGCGGTCGGCTCCGGTGAGCCGGTCGGCTCCGGCGTCGGCGTGGGCTCCGGGGTCCCCGGCAGCTCGACGGCGGCGCCCTCCGGCGCCACGGCGAGCAGCGCCCGGGCGACGTCGCTGAACGCTCCGACCGGGTGGTTGCGGAACACCGGCGAGGTGCCGAAGAGGAAGCCCTCGGTGCCCGACTCCGTCGAGAACGAGACGGCCGAGGCCTGCCCGGCCGCGTCGCTCCGGGACTGACCCTCGGAGTCGACCCAGTGCCCGGCGACGAACGTGCCGTCCTCCGAGTAGCTCTGCTCGACCGCGACGGACGCGTCGAAGCCGGCGAACCACAGTGCCGGCGAGACGAACGCGGTGTCCTGCGGGTAGTCGCCGAGGACTCCGCCGGCGGGCGTCTCGACCGAGACGATGCCGTTGGAGCCGCTGGTGCCTGTCTGCGCGGTCAGCTCGGCCAGGCCGAAGTCGGACACGAAGGCCGCTCCTGCGCCGCCGCGGCCGACGACGTCGCCGCCCGCTGCGAGGAACTCCTCGACGACGGTGCGGCCCACGGCCTGCTCCGGGGTGAAGGAGAGGGCGCGTCCCACGTAGAGCACGTCGGCGCCCTCGAGGGTCGCGGTGCCCGCGGTGAGCGCGGCCGCGTCGACGGCGACCGCGTCGGCGAAGCCGAGCTTGGCCAGCGCGTCGCGGTCCTCGTTCGTGCCGGAGTAGGCGACGCGGAGGGCGTCGAGCGCCTTCCCGTCCTCGGCGCGCACGCGGTCGGCGGTGGTCGCCGTGAAGTCGACGCCGACGGCGGCGGCGGCTCCCTCGGCGGCCGCGAGCCCGGCGGCGTCTGCACGGAGGGCGATCGTGCCGTCCTCGAACTGCTCGAGGGCGACGCCGTCGGCCAGCAGCGCGTTGACGGCCTGGTACTCCAGGACGCCGCGCGGCTCGAAGGCGAGGTAGTCGGCGCCTGCCGGGACGGAGCCGACCGGAGCCACGGCGGTCACCGGCTCCAGATCGACGGCCGGGAGGGCGTCGGTGGTGGAGCCGATCGCCTGCACGTCGGCGCCCCAGAGGAGCGAGAGGCTCCAGGCCGAGACGTCGTACATCTCGGGCACGCGGCTCGAGATGTCGCTGCCGTCGGCGAGGAGGACGTTGGCGAGGCCGCGGACCGACTGGTGCATGTCGACCAGGTAGGTGCCCGCGGGGTAGGAGACTCCTTCGACGCTCGTGGCGGCCGTGGTCCGCGACACCTCGACGCCGTGGGCGAGCAGCTGCGCGACGAGGGTCTCGGCGTCCGAGACGGAGCGCTGCGTGCCGTCGACGGGGATGACGTAGGCGCGCGGGTACTCGGTCGTGTAGACGTCGGTCTCGTCCCAGATCTCGGTCCACTCGGTCGGCACGCCCGCGGGCAGGTCGGCCGCGGAGACGTCGGCGGGGATCTCGACGGCGGGGGCGCCGGTGACGCCGCGCTCGAAGATGGCGACCTGGTTGCTCAGGAGCGCGTCGCGGTTGGCCTCGATGTAGTCGACGGAGGCGTCCATGACGATCCCGGCGACCTCGACGTCGATGTCCGCGTTGGCCTGGCCCTGGGCGATCTCCTCCGGAGTGCTGTTGGCCGTGCGGCCGAGCGGAAGCTCCACCGTGTTGGTGATCGCGCCCTGGAAGGCGACGTACTGCGGGGCGAAGATGGGGGGCCAGTCGTCCCAGCCCGCGCGGATGTCGCGGTAGGGGATGAGGATCTTCCCGGTGTTGTCCGTCGTGGCGCTGCCGTCCTCGGCGAGGTAGGTGTTGCCGGGCACGTCGGCCTCGACGACGCGGCGCTCGATCTCGAGCGCGGTCGCGTACGCGTGCGGGAGGAAGAGGTCGTACTCGTAGTTCTCGCCGTGCGGCGGGCCGCAGGGCTCGACCTGGAGGATCCCGGTGTAGCCGTGGATGTCGATGAAGTACGTGGGCTGGAGCACGCTCGAGAGGTCGCGGATCACGGCCGCCTCGCTGGTGGCTCCGGTGATCATGTCGCGGTTCGGGTCGTAGCCCGCGGCGACGGCGCGCTGGCCGAGGGCGCGGCCGTCGGGGTTGTTGGTGACGGTGAAGTAGAGGCGGTTGCCCTCGAGCAGCGCCTCGGTCTCCGCGTCCTCGGCGGTGGCGACGCCCTCGATGTACTCGAGGATCGCGTCGCTGCCCTCCCACTCGTTGCCGTGGATGTTGCCGTTGAACCAGACCGGCACCTTGTAGCCGTCCATCAGCTCGGCGTCGGCGGCCGCGGCGGCGGGCTCGTACTTGAGCCGGTCGCGCCACTCGGCCTGCTGCGCCGTCTCGGCCTCGGTCTCGGGGGCGGTGACGGTGACCAGGTAGATGTCGCGGCCGAGGCCGGACTTCCCGACCACCTGGGTCGAGACCCGGTCGGAGCGGGCGGCGAGCGCGTTCAGCTGCGGCGCGATGGCGTCGTAGGGGGTGACTCCGCGCAGGAGCGAGGCGTCGGTCGGGTCGACGGGCACCTCGGTCAGCGGGGTCTGCTGCGGGTAGCTGGTCGGCACCGCGATCAGAGCGGACGGCGGACGCACGATGTCCACGCGGGTGTAGTCGGCGGGTGCTGCGGTCGTGGCGGTCGCCGGCGGGGCGACCAGGAGACCGCCGGCGGCGAGCGCGAGCGCGGCGCATCCGGAGGCGAGGGCGGTTCGAGATCTCAAGCGGAGTTCTTCCCTTGTCGAGGCGTGACGGAACGGATCGGGCCCCCGTCGGCGTCTGTATCTCCGAATCGGATGTGAACCCTCTCAGGAAGATAGAGGCTCCATGTTTCCGTCACGTGTCGGCCGGGTCACCTCCGTGAGATGCCTCTTCGGTACGCCTCGCCCGGCGACTCGAGTGCCCGAGTGGCATCCGGCGAGAGGAGGAAGGAGGGCCCGGTCAGAGGAAGAGGGAGAGGACGAGCGTGGCGCCGAGCGCGAGGACGGAGGCGAGGGAGACGCCGACGGTCACGGACTTGAGGGCGCCGCGGACCGACTGGCCGAGGAAGCTCTGCAGCAGCCAGAAGGTGTTCGAGGTGACGTGGATGCAGAACAGCGCGCCGGACCCTGCGGCGAGTGCGATCAGCAGCGGGTCGAGGCCGAGTGTCGCGGCGACCGGTGCGACGACTCCGGCCGCCGTGATCGCCGAGAGGGTGACCGAGCCGACCGCGATGTGCAGCACGGCCGCCATCACCCAGACGAGCAGCAGCGGCGCGGTCGCCGAGGTCGAGAAGTAGCCCTTCAGGATCTCGCCGAGGTCGCCCTGCGCGATCACCGCGGCGAGCGCCCCGCCGACGCCGGTGAGCAGGAAGATCTGCCCGCCGTCCTGGAAGCCCTTGGCGACCGCCTTCTCCATCCGCGCGGTTCCCACGGTGGACCGGCCGACCACTCCGGTGCCGATCACGGCGAGGAGGAGCGCGATGACGGGGTTCCCGAGGAACTGCAGCACCGGCAGCTCGATCCCGGAGACGGTGAGCACCGCCTGCGCGGCGATGAGCAGGAGGGCGAGGAGCATGGGCGCGAAGAGGAGCAGGAGCGGGCGCTCGCGGGCGGCGTGGGCGTCCTGCGCTCCGGCGGGACCCGCCGCGTCCTCGACGGACGAGCCGGACGAGCCGCCCGATGCCGCTCCGGCTCCGCTCGAGGACGCCCCGCCGCTCCCCCGCGCTCCGAACGACGGCAGCCGTCCGACGTCCGCGGCGGGCGACGCCCCCACCGTCGCGAGCCCGGTCGTGTCGTCGCGCACGACCAGCTGCTCGTCGCGCGCCGGGTCCCAGAAGCCGAGGCGGAACGCGAGCGACATCAGCAGGATCGTGACCACGACCGTCGGCGCCACCACCGCGAATCCGCCGAGCATCATCACGCCCAGCGGCACGCCGAGCAGCCCCGCGAGCGCGACCGCGGCGAAGCCGGGCACCATCATCACGATGCCCGTCTCGAGCCCGACGGCGAAGGTCACGGCGACGATGCCGGTGCCCGCGCGCCCCAGCCGCGGCGCGATCCGGCGGGCGAGCGGGGCCGCGATCACGATCAGCGCGTCGACGAAGATCGTCTGCAGGTAGGTGGCGAAGGAGAGGCCCAGCGCGTAGGGGATCCCTCGGCGGCCGAAGACGCGCAGCAGGCCCTCGACGAGCCGGACGACGGCGCCCATCTCGTTGAGCATCGCGCCGATGAGCACGCCCCAGCCGATCAGGAGGCCCGCCTCCATCATCACCTCGCCGAAGCCGGTGGTCATCGTGGAGACGGTGTCGACGGGGCCGAGCCCGGTGAGCAGGCCGATCGCGGCGGCTCCGACGGCCAGCGCCAGCACCGGGTTGAACCGGAAGCGCACGATCGCGACGACGACCGCGACGATCACGAGAGCGACGACGCCCAGGGTGTACCACTCGGGCATGACGTCCTCCTCCGCCCGCGACTGCGCGTGCCGTCACACCCTAGGGGACCGCCGCGCACCCCCTCGCCCCCGCCGGCACGGGGCCCTAGCGTGGACGCATGGCACTGACGCTCCCCGAGCCCCGACTCCCCTCCCTCCTCGACTCCCCCGTCCTGCGCTGGGGGGTGATCGCGCCCGGCTCGATCGCCGGCTCGTTCGTCGAGGCGCTGCAAAAGCACACCCGGCAGCGCGTGGTCTCGGTGGGCTCCCGCTCGCTGGAGCGCGCGGAGCGGTTCGCGAGCCGGTTCGGGATCGAGCGGGCCTCGGCCGGCTACGAGGCCGTGGTCGAGGATCCGGAGGTCGACGTGGTCTACATCGCGTCCCCGCACTCGGAGCACGCCCGCCAGGCGCTGCTCGCCATCGCCGCGGGCAAGCACATCCTGGTCGAGAAGCCGTTCGCGCCGACCCCGGGCGAGGCCGAGATGATCGTGCACGCCGCGCGCGACGCCGGAGTCTTCGCGATGGAGGCGATGTGGATGCGCTACCTGCCGCACATGGACGTCGTGCGGCAGCTGCTCGCCGACGGGGCGGTCGGCGCGCCCGCCGTCGTCTCGGCCGACTTCGGCGCCGCCTTCGACTTCGACCCCTCCAGCCGCATCTTCGACCCGGCGCTCGCGGGCGGCGGCCTGCTGGACGTCGGCGTCTACGCCTCCTCCTTCGTCTCGATGGTGGCGGGCACCCCGCAGAGCACCGTCGTCGCCGGCAGCATGACCTCGACCGGCGTCGACGCGACCGCGACGATCGTCGGCAGCCACGCGCACGGGGTGCAGTCGGTCGCCACCTCGACCGTGCTGGCCGACACCCGCCACGCGGCGAGCGTCGCGGGGCGGGCGGGGCGGATCGACGTGCACCCGTCGTTCTGGACGCCGGGCGGCGTGACGCTCACCCGCGGCTCCGAGAACGGGTCGTGGATCGACGAGACGCCGCTCCAGGGCGGCGAGGGCCTCGCCTGGGAGGCGCTGCACGTCGCGCAGTACGTGACGGAGGGGCGCACCGAGTCGCCGCTGCACCCGCTCGACGAGGTGGTCGCCGTGGTGCGGACCCTCGACGACGCGCGCCGCCGGCTGGGCGTCTCGGTGTAGGGCGGGCGGCGGGAGACCGCCGTCCCGGCCCTCAGCCCGCCGGCAGCTCGACGCGGAAGCTCGTGCGCCCCGGCTCGGACGCGACGATGACGCGCCCGCCGTGGGCGTCGACGACCGCCGCCACGATCGCCAGGCCCAGCCCCGTCGATCCGGTCGTGCGCGCTCGGGAGGAGTCGCCGCGGGCGAAGCGCTCGAACAGCACCGGCACCAGCTCCGGCGCGATGCCCGGGCCGGAATCGGTGACCGTCACGACTGCGATCGGCCGCCCCTCCGACACCTCCTCGGCGAGCGCCGCCACGACCCGGGTGCCGGGGGGCGTGTGCACGGTCGCGTTCCGCAGCAGATTGGCGACCACCTGGTGCAGCCGGAAGCCGTCGCCGCGGATCTCGATCGGCTCCTCGGGGAGCTCGAGGTCCCACTCGTGGTCGGGGCCCGCGGCGTGCGCGTCCGACAGCGCCTCGATCACGAGCAGCGTCAGGTCGACGGGCTCCTTCTCGAGGTCGCGGCCCTCGTCGAGGCGGGCGAGCAGGAGGAGGTCCTCGACCAGCGAGGTCATCCGGGTGGCGGCGGACTCGATCCGGTCGAGGGAGTAGGCCGCCGACTCCGGCAGCTCGGTCCCGCCGCGCCGGGGCAGCTCCGCGTAGCCGCGGATCGCCGCGAGGGGAGTGCGCAGCTCGTGCGAGGCGTCGGCGACGAACTGCCGCACCTTGTCCTCGCTCGCCTGCCGCGACTCCAGAGCACCGGTGACGTGGTCGAGCATGCGGTTGAAGGCGGCGCCGACGCGCCCGACCTCGGTGCGGGTGTCGGCGTCCTCCTCCGGGACCCGCTCGACCAGCTCGACGGCGCCGCGGTCCAGCGGCAGCTCGGCCACGCGGGTCGCCGTCGCCTCCACCCGCTCCAAGGGCCGCAGTGCCACGCGGATGATCGCGGTGGCGACGAGGGCGACCAGCAGCATCGCCAGCAGCACCACCACGACGACCACCCAGGTGAGGGAGGCGAGCGTCTCGGCGACCTCGCCCAGGGGGACGCCGACGACGACGACGGAGCCCTCGACCGCCGCCGCGCGCACGCGGTAGGTCCCGAGGCTCCCGGGCAGCTCGATGGTCGCCTCCTCGCCCCCCGCGGCGACGGCCGCCGCGAGCACCGAGTCGGCCGGGTCCGAGAACTGCCGGCAGACCCCGTCGGCGTCGACGTAGGCGCCGATGAAGGAGCCGTCCGAGCCCTGGACGGCGGTGATGGTGCTGAGGTTCTGGCTCGGGCCGCCGCCGAAGGATCCGCTCGGGCAGGTCGTGGCCTGCTCGATCGCGCTCGACCCGCCGAAGCGGCTCGGCCCGTCGAAGTCCTGGAGGCGCGTGACCGACTGGCTGAGCGACGCGTCCGTGCTGCCGTAGAGGATCGAGCGGGCGGAGAGCACGCTGACCGCTCCCACGACGCCCGCCGTCACCGCGACGAGCGCGACCACGGCGACGACCATCCGCCGCCGCAGAGTCCACGGCGCGCGCCGGCCGCGGCGGGAGCTGCGGAGGGCGGAGCGGGTCGCGAAGTCGCCGAGCGACGGGCGGCCGGTGCGGCTCACTGGTCGGCGGGCTTCAGGAGGTAGCCGGCGCCGCGCACGGTGTGGATCATCGGCGAGCGGCCGGCGTCGATCTTCTTGCGCAGGTACGAGATGTAGATCTCGACCACGCTCGACTTGCCGCCGAAGTCGTACGACCAGACCCGGTCGAGGATCTGGGCCTTGCTGAGCACGCGGCGCGGATTGCGCATCAGGAAGCGCAGCAGCTCGAACTCGGTGGCGGTCAGCTCGATCTCGTCGCCGCCCCGGCGGACCTCGTGGCTGTCCTCGTTCAGCACCAGGTCCCCCACGACGACCTCGGGGTCGTCCGCGTCGTTGGCGAGCAGGGTGCTGCGGCGGATGAGTCCGCGCATCCGGGCGACCAGCTCCTCGAGGGAGAAGGGCTTGGTGACGTAGTCGTCGCCGCCGGCGGTGAGCCCGGCGATCCGGTCGTCGAGCGCGTCCTTCGCGGTGAGGAAGAGGACCGGGGTCTCGCTGCCGTCCGCGCGGACCCGCTGCAGGACCTGGAGGCCGTCGATGTCGGGGAGCATCACGTCGAGCACGATCACGTCGGGCCGGAACTCGCGGGTGATCGTGATCGCGGCGCGGCCCTCGGCGGCGGTGCGCACCTCCCAGCCCTCGTAGCGCAGAGCCATCTGGAGCAGGTCGGTGAGGGTGCTCTCGTCGTCGACGACGAGGACGCGGATCGGCGTCCCGTCGGCCCGCTTCAGGCGGGTGCGCTGCGCGGGGGCGAGGTGCTTCGAGGGGACCGGGGTGCTCATGACTCCAGTATCGGGAGTTCCCTATGGATCGGCTATGACCGGCCGATGCCGTCGCTGTGCGCTCCCGATGCGTCCTCCGCGGGATCGGCGTCGAGCTCCTCCGGAGCGATCGCCGCGGTGCGCGCATAGCCGCGGACCCGCCGGTCGATGAAGGTCGCCACCCAGAGCAGGACGCCGATCACGAGCAGCACCCCCGCGATGCCGTACTGGGCGGTGTCGCGTCCCGAGGTGATCGGCAGCACCAGGTAGACGCAGGCGATCGTGCCCAGCACCGGCAGCACGGTGGGGGTCCGGAAGTGACGGTGCTCGACCGGCTGCCGCCGCAGCACCAGCACGGAGACGTTGACGACGGCGAAGACCGCCAGCAGGAGGAGCGACGTGGTCCCGCCCAGGAGCACCGCGATGGGGTCGGAGGGGTCGCGCGACACGTAGGCGGTGAGGAGCAGGGCGATCACCGTCGTGAAGATGATCGCGGCCCACGGCGTGCGCCGTCCGCGCAGCACGTTCTGCAGGAACGGCGGCAGCACGCCCTGGCGGCTCATCCCGTAGAGCAGGCGGCTGGCCATCATCATGTTGATCAGCGCGCTGTTGGCCACGGCGAAGAGCGAGATGAAGGGCAGGAGCGTCGAGATCGGGAAGTCGGGCGCCGCGGCCTCGACGACCGTGACGAGCGGAGTGTCGTTGCCGGCCAGCTCCCCCACGGGGACGATCGCGACGGCGAGCGTGGACACGAGCACGTAGACCACGGCGGTGATGCCGAGACCCGTGAGCATCACGCGCGGGAAGATGCGGCTGGGCTCCTTCGTCTCCTCCGCCATGTTCACGGAGTCCTCGAATCCGACCATCGCGAAGAACGCCAAGGAGGTCGCGGTGCTCACCGCGAGCAGCAGCGACTTGTCCTCCGGCGCCTCGAACGCGACCACCCGCGAGAAGTCGGCCTGCCCGCCGAACACGGCGAAGAAGCACACGAAGATCACGAGCAGCAGGCCCGAGAGCTCGATCAGGGTGAGCACCACGTTCAGCCCGACGCTCTCGGCGACGCCCCGCAGGTTCACCAGGGCGATGCAGACCATGAACACCAGCGCGATGCTCAGCCGCGTCCCCGCGCCGTCCCCGAGCCCGAAGCCGATCGCGAAGTTGCTCGCGAAGGCGCCCGAGGCGGCGGAGGCCGAGGTGATCCCGCTCGCCATCACGGTGAAGCAGACGAGGAACGTGACGAAGTGGATCCCGAACGCCTTGTGCGCGTAGAGCGCGGCGCCCGCCGCCTGCGGGTACTTCGTCACCAGCTCCAGGTAGGAGCAGGCGGTGAGCGTGGCGACGACGAACGCGATCACGAAGGGGAGCCACGCGGCCCCGCCCACCTCGGCCGCGACCTGCCCGGTGAGGGCGTAGATCCCGGTCCCGAGGATGTCGCCGACCACGAACAGCAGCAGCAGCTTGGGGCCGAGCACCCGCTTGAGCTCGGGCGGGGCGGACGTCTCTCTCGTGGCGGTCATCGTCGGCCCCTCCCGTTGCGGATGAGCGCGAGCCTACGACCGCGGGCACCGCCCCGGGAAGAGCGGGCGCCCGGAGAGCAGGAGCCGACGACACCCACCACTCTGCCGTCGCGCCGTGCGCAGCGCAGCCTCCACCTCGCCGGCGGGAGGCTGCGCGAGGCCGGCTGACCGGATGCTGCCACGGCCGGAGCCTGCCCGGACGTCCCGTGGGCCCCCGACCCTCCGCCCCGCGCGGAGCCGGGGGTCCGCCGCATGTCCGGATGCTGCCGTGCCCGGATGCTGATCTGGTGCCGCCGACGGGCCTCCGCGAGGCTCGGAGGACCACGACGAGAGGACGCACCATGACCGCCACTGCACCCGCCGCCAGCCCGCACCTCGGCCCCGTCGCCGCCGGAGGCGCCCTCGCCTGGGCCGCGCTGGCCGCGCTCCTCCTGCTCGGGGAGCCGCACCCCGCGGCGGTCCTCCTGCTCGTGCTCGCGGCCGCCGCCGCGACCTCGCTGAGCGTCGTCGCCGTCGCCCGCCGGCAGCCCCCCGCCCGCCGTACCGGAGTCGTGATCGGTCTCCTCGCCCCCCTCCTCGCGAACGCCGGTCTCACTCCGCTCGCCGCGCTGGTCGGCCCGGCCGTGTTCGGAGCGGTAGCGCTGGTCCTCGCCGGTGAGCTCGCCGTCGTCGCGGTTCTCGCGCGGCGGCGCTGAGTGCGCGCCTCCTACACTCGGGAGGGTCGGGAGAACGGGGGGCCGCCGGTGCTGAGCGAGAACGCGATCGCGCTGTACCTGCACGCGTCCGTGCGCGGAGACTGGTCGCTCGAGAGCGCGTCGGACGAGCTCGGCGTCACCGTCGACGGCCTCCGCGAGGCGCGTGACGAGCTGATCGGGCTCCGGCTGCTCGCTCCGCTGCACGCGGGGGCGGAGTCGCTCGCCACGGCCGCACCGGACATCGCCCTGGCCGAGCTGATCGCCGACGACGAGCGGCGCCTCCTCGAGCTGCAGACCGGGATCACCCGCCGCCGCAGCGAGCTGATGGCCCTCGTCCCCGCCTACCGGAGCGCCCGCAGCGCCCTCGCCGCCGCGGAGCAGGTGGAGGTGATCGAGGACCCGGCGACCGTCCTCCGGCTGCTCCTCGACCTGCAGCGCGGAGCCTCGGAGGAGGTGCTGATCGCCGCTCCCGGCACCAGCAGCGTGGAGCGGCACGAGGCGAGCGACGCCGTCGACCGCGAGCTGCTCGGGCGCGGCATCGCGAGGCGGACGCTGTACCACGACCGCCGCCGCGACAACGCGGCCCTCCGGCGCTCGGTCGCGGAGCTCGAGCCGCTGGGCGCGCGGTTCCGGACCCTCCCGGTGCTGCCCTTCCGGCTGGTGGTCTTCGACCGCTCCCTCGCGATCGTCGCCCGCTCCCGCGACGAGGACGACCGCGCCGCCCTGGTCGTCCGCTCCCCCGAGCTCGCGGCGACCCTGGCGCGCGTGTTCGACGCGGCGTGGGAGTTCGCAGCGCCCCTGCACGCGGCAGGTGCCGAGGAGGAGCCCTCCCTCTCCGCGGTGCAGCGGTCGATCCTGCAGGGCCTCGCCGCCGGGCTCACCGACGAGGCGCTCGCGGCACGGCTGGACCTCAGCGTGCGCACCTGCCGTCGGCACATCGCCGGTCTCTTCGATCTGCTCGGCGCCGAGAGCCGCTTCCAGGCGGGCGCGCTCGCGGCCCGGCGGGGCTGGCTGCCGGTCCGGCCGCGCTGACGCAGGCCGTCGGCGAGCTCAGCGCCGCGGAGCCGGGCGCCGTCCGTCGAGGGCCCGCTCAGCCCGCGTGCGCTCCGAGGAACGCGAGCGCCCGCGGCCAGGCGTCGGTCGCCGCCTCGGCCTGGTAGGTCTGCTCGTTCGCGTCGTTGAAGAAGGCGTGGCCCGCTCCCTTGTAGACGACGACCTCGACGTCCTTGCCCTCGGTCGCCTCGCGGATGCGCGGCACCTGCTCGACGAGGGGAGCGTCCTGATCGCCCAGGAACGCCAGCACCGGCACCTGCAGCGCTCCGAGCTCCTCGGCGGACGCGGTGACGTGCCCGTAGAACGGCACGGCCGCCGCCAGCCGCGGCTCGGCCAGCGCGAGCGCCCACGAGAAGGTGCCGCCGTAGCAGAACCCGGTGACGGAGACGCTGGTCGCGCCCTCCTGGCGAAGGAGCCGCTCGACGAGGGCGCGGAGGATCGCGACGGTGCGCGTCGCGTGCTCCGGAGTGAAGACGGGGGCGAAGAAGGTGCGCAGCTCGACCTGGCGCGGCAGGCGCCGCACCGGGTGGTCGTAGTCGGCGCGCTGCTCCTCGTCGAGCTGCTCGAGCAGGCCGCTGTCGGCCAGGAGCTCGGGGGCGACGACGCTGTAGCCCTCGGCCGCGTAGCGGTCGGCGACCGAGCGGATGTGCCCGTCGACCCCCCAGACCTCGTGGATCAGGATCAGCGCCCGGCCGCCCTCCCCGCTGCGGTACACCGGTACGTCGTGCTCGGCCAGGGTCCAGGTCTCATCGCTCGTGGGCATGCTCGCACCCTAGCCCCGGACCCCGGGATCACGCGTCGTCAGAAGTCGTACTCGCAGTTGCGGAGGTTCGCCACGTCCTCGGTGAGCGTCGGCTCCCCGCCGAGCAGGAACGCGTAGTTCTTCGAGTTGGAGGCCAGGAAGCGCAGCGTCGAGTCGTGCACGCAGTCGCGCTCGGTCAGCAGCACGGACGAGCCCAGGGCCGCCGCCGTCGTCGCTCCCGAGAGGGCGTCGGCGAAGGAGGACCCCGCGGCGAGGAAGACGCTGTCCTGCAGCAGCGACTGGGGGTAGGCGCTGTTCAGCTCGACGCTGGTCTCGTAGCGGTCGCGGCCGGCGATCCTCGAGACCGAGGGGGCGAGGCCGCGACGCTCGAAGTCCGCCACGTACGCGTCCCGGATCGAGGGGTCGCCGCCGAGGAACTCCACGTGCTCCGGCGCCAGATCGCGCACCGCGGTCGCGGTCGCGGAGTCGGCGCCCGAGGTCGCACCGTCGACCAGCAGCACGGGCTGCGCACGCCAGCCGGCGATGGGCGCGGCCGACAGGGCGTCAGGGAAGTTCGTGCCGGTCGCGACGAACATGTTCGAGTAGGGGCCGGTGCCGAAGGCGTCCGCGACGATCCGGCGGGAGGTGTCGTAGCGGTCCGTCCCGCCGATGCGCTCGGTGCCGCCGACGATCGAGCGGATCGCGGACAGGACCCCGGGGCTCACGCTCAGCTCGCTGCCGACGACCACGACCCGCTCCGGGCGGAGGCGGCGGATCTCGTCGGAGACGACCCGCGGCAGGCGGTCGGGATCGGTGAGCAGGAGCGCGCCTCCGAGGGCGGCGGCGGCCGGGCCGGCGCTCAGCGCATCCGGCCAGTTCGCCCCGCTCGCCACGTAGAGCACCGGGATGCCCGGGGAGAAGTAGCCCGTCGCCTCCACCGAGGTCGCGTAGCGGTCCGATCCGGCGAGGCGGCCGGTGTACTGCTGGTAGTCGCTGCTCAGCGAGAGGTCGATCCCGGCGGCCGATCCGCCCACCGGGACGCGCACGTCGCCAGCGTCGCCCGAGCGGAGGACGTGGTCCCAGTAGCTGTCGTCGATCACGTCGTCGCGGCTCGACGCCCGGACGAGGTAGTCGCCGGGGACGACCTGCTGGAACGAGTACGGGTTGTCGCCGCCCGTGATCAGGTCGAGCTCGCCGGTGCGGAAGTAGCCGTCGGTTCCCGGGTCGCGGTACCAGATGTCGACGCGCTGGTCGCCCGCGACGCCGCTCAGGCGTCCCTCGAGCGAGCCCAGCCGTGCGGTGCGCAGCTGCACGCCGGCCGCCGGGGCCTGGAGCGGCTCGGCGCTGCGGGCGACGGCGCTGCCGCCGGACCAGAGGTCGGCGTACAGGTCGGCGTCGTCCTTGATCAGCAGGTAGTAGGTCTGCCCGGCGGTGAGCCCGTCGATGCTGAAGGTGAGGTCGCCGGCGACGGAGTGGTTCCCGAGGAGCCCCGCCTCGCTCGACCAGACCTCGACGTTCAGGAGGGCGCCGCGGGGAGTGGTGGTCGCGATCGAGCCGTCGGCCTCCTCGACCACGACACGGCCGCTGATCGACGCCGCAGCGCTCGCACGGGCGGCGCTCGGCGCCTCGTCCGGCACGGCGGGCAGGGGGGACTCGGCGCTGGGCTGCCAGAGAGGCTGCCCCTCGGGGAGCACGATCGAGCGGGGCGCGTCGGAGGCGGCGCCGAATGCGGCGACGGGGGCGGCCGACGGCGCGGCCGCCGATGCGGCGGAGGCGAGCGGGCTGGAGGTGATCGCCAGGGCGGCGACGAGGACCGCGGAGGCGGCGGACCTCAGAACGAGCGGGGACACGGCGGAGTGCCTGCTTCCAGGAGGAGGTCGCCCTGCGGCCGACCCGGCGGAGGGGATCGCGCTCATGCTAGCGGCGGCCCGCGCCCCGTCGTCCTCCCCGATCAGGGGTCAGGAGACGGGCGGCGCGACGAGGATGTCGTCCCACTCCAGAGCACGCTCGAACCGGAAGCCGTGCCGCTCGTAGAGGCGGCGGGCGTCGCTGCGCTTCAGCACGTCGAGCCGGAAGGGCAGACCCGGCCGCGCCTCCTCCGCCATCACCCGGCGCAGGACGGCGCCGCCGACTCCGCGTCCCTGTGCGTGCGGCGCCAGGTAGAAGTGCTCGATCCAGACCGCGTCCGGCTCGACCCGCGCGGCGATGCTCCCGGCGAAGGCGCCGTCGAGCTCGATCACCCGGGTGAGCTCGGGCCGGTAGCCGTCGAGGAAGCGGTGCCGCACGCGGTGCTCGTCGTAGCGGTCGAGCGTCTCGAGCGACGGGCGCATGACGACCGCGCGCAGCTCGGCGATCGCTGCGGCGTCCTCCGCGGTGGCGGGGCGGAGCGACCAGCCGGCGTCGTCGGCCACGGTCAGCGGCCGCGGGGCTTGCGGGTGCGCCGCACCGCCGGCGCGGACGCCTTGGCGCGGGCCGGCTTCTTCTTGCCGCCGCCGGCCCTCTCCGCCTTCTCGCGCGCCTCCCGCGCCTTCGCCTTGGCGGCCTTCGCCCGCGACTCGACCTTCGGCGTCGCGGCGGTTCCGCGCGTGGTGTTCGCGCTGCGGCCGCGGACGACTCCGATGAAGTCCTCGACGTCGTCGCCCTTGTCGTCCGTCACCCAGGCGAGGCGGACGGAGGAGGGAGCGACGCCGGTCACCGGCACCGCGGTGACGTCCTTGCGGCTGTGCACGCGCGCCACCGACTGCGGCACGATCAGCACGCCCACGCCGGCCGCGACCTGCTCGACCGCGTCGTCGAGGCCGGCCATGCGCGGCAGCGGGCGCCGGGAGCCGTCCGCGAGCTCCTCGGCGACCGCGGCCCACTCCGGCACGTCCTCCGGATCCTGGAGGAGGTGCTCGCCGGCCAGCTCGGCGACGTCGAGCTCCTCCGCAGCGGCCAGGACGTGCTCGCGGCCGACGACGGCGACGGGCTGCTCGTCGTAGAGGTGGATGGAGCTGAGGGCGGAGGAGGAGACGTCGCCGCGGACGAACGACAGCTGCGCGCGGCCGTCGAGCAGCGCCTGCTCCTGATCGCGCTCGGCGACGACGGTGATGCGCAGCGGGAGATCGGAGCGGCGCTGGCCCCAGACGCGGGTCCACTTGGTGGGGGTGACGCCGGGCACGAGGGCGACGGCGAGCACGGGGCCGGCGGGGACGGCGTCCTCGGCGTCGGAGTCGGCGGCGTCGGAGTCGGCGTCGTCGGAGTCGGCGTCGTCGGAGTCGGCGTCGTCGACGTCGCTGTCCTCGGAGTCGAGGTCGTCGGAGTCGCCGTCCTCGGAGTCGCCGTCGGTGTCGTCCGACTCGGTTCCGGCTCCGGCGCCGACCGCACCCGATCCGGCCGACGCGTCGACAGCCGCCGCGTCCGCCTCGCCCTCCGGACGCCCCTCCGCCTCGGGAGCGGCCTGCGGGTCGACGGTCTCGGGCTGCTCGCTCATCCCCTCAGGGTAGGTGGTCCGCGCCGCGCCGGTAGGGTTGCCGCATGGCCAAGGCGACACAGACGATGAAGGCTGCGACCGCGGCGAAGAAGCTGCAGGTCTACCTGCCCGCGACCCCGAAGGAGTTCCAGGAGTCGGCGATCACGCGCGAGCAGTACGACGAGCTCGCCGCGAACCCGCCCGCCTGGCTCGTGCAGCTGCGCGAGGAGGGGCCGCACCCCCGCTCCGTCATCGCCTCCCGGCTGAACGTCTCCATCTCGGGGCTCGCCCGCGGCGGCGTCACCGAGGCGCTGACCACTCCCGAGATCCAGGCCCTGCTCGACGAGGTCCCCGAGTGGCTGCGCGTCGAGCAGAACCGCTACGCGGAGGTCCGCCGCGAGCAGGCCCGCATCAAGTCCGAGCGCGCCGCCAAGGCCGCCGACTGATCGCTCTCCCGCCTGCGGGACCCCGATCCGGCGCGGGCGACGTGGCCTGCGGACCGGAGCGGGATCCCGCCGAGGAGAGCCGCGCGGCTACTGGTTCGAGAACGCGGCGTCGAACGACGCGGTCGGGGTCCTCCAGAGCAGCGAGCGGATGAAGCCGACGGCCTCCTTCGCGCCGTGGAGGCGGTCCATCCCGGCGTCCTCCCACTCGATGGAGATCGGGCCGGAGTAGCCGATCGACTCCAGCGCGCGGAACGCGTCCTCCCACGGGACGTCGCCGTGCCCCGTCGAGACGAAGTCCCAGCCGCGGCGCGGGTCGCCCCAGGGCAGGTGCGAGCCGAGCACGCCGGCGCGGCCGTTCTTCGGGCGCAGGCGGGTGTCCTTGCAGTCGACGTGGTAGATCCGGTCCTTGAAGTCGACGATGAAGCCGACCGGGTCGATGTCCTGCCACATCATGTGCGACGGGTCCCAGTTGAAGCCGAAGGCCGGGCGGTGCCCGATCGCCTCGAGGGTGCGCACGCTCGACCAGTAGTCGTAGGCGATCTCGGACGGGTGCACCTCGTGCGCGTAGACCACGCCGTTCGCGTCGAACTCGTCGAGGATCGGGTTCCAGCGGGTCGCGAAGTCCTCGTACCCTTCGTCGATCACGGAGGCCGGCACCGGCGGGAACTGCGCCACGTAGGGCCAGATCTTCGAGCCGGTGAAGCCGACGACCACGTTCACGCCGAGCTTGCGGGCGACCCGCGCCGAGCGCTTCATGTCCTCGGCGGCGCGCTGCCGCACCCCCTCCGCGTCGCCGTCGCCCCAGGTGTAGTCGCGCACGAGTGCCTTGTGGCGGAAGTCGATCGGGTCGTCGCAGACGGCCTGGCCGGTGAGGTGGTTCGAGATGGCGAAGACCTCGAGGCCGTAGCGGTCGAGGATCTCCAGACGCGAGGCGGCGTAGGCGTCGTCCTCGTCCGCGCGCTTGAGGTCGAGGTGGTCGCCCGAGGCCGCGATCTCGAGTCCGTCGTAGCCCCACTCGGCGGCGAGTCGGGCGACCTCCTCGAAGGGCAGATCGGCCCACTGCCCGGTGAACAGCGTCACGGGGTGGGTGGCGGGGTAGGTCTTCTCGCCGCTCATGCGGCGATCTCCGTCCGGTCGTCGGCGGCGGGCACGGTCACCCAGGCGCCTGTCTCGGCCGCGTCGAGCACGGCCTCGGTGATGCGCGCCGCGCGGAGGCCGTCGGCGAAGGTCGGCAGACCCTCCACGTCGGCGCCCGCCACGGCGGCGTAGGTGTCGCGGGCGAACGCCGTGAAGGCGTCCTGGTAGCCCATCGGATGACCGCTCGGCACGATCGAGAGCCGGGCCGCATCGGGCGCGAGGATCGAGGCGTCGCGCGGCACCAGCAGGGCGCTGTCGCGCCGGCCGACCCACAGCGTCTCGGGGAGCTCCTGCTCGAAGCGCAGCGACTCCTCCAGCCCGGACACCTCGAGCACCAGCTCGTTGCGGTGGCCCGCGGTGACCTGCGAGACGAGGAGCGTGCCGACGGCGCCGCCCTCGAGCCGGACGATCAGGCCGGCCACGTCCTCGGTGCTCACCGGGCGGCCGCCGCGCTCGGCGTGGACGGTGCTCGTGATCGCGGCGAGCGAGTCGATCCGGTCGCCGGTGACGAACTCCAGCAGGTCGACCAGGTGCGAGCCGATGTCGCCGAAGGCGCGCGAGCGGCCGCCGGCGGCCGGGTCGACGCGCCAGTTGTCGTCGGAGGCGCCCAGCAGCCAGTCCTGGAGGTAGCTCCCGCGGACCGTGACCAGACGGCCGGTCTCGCCGGAGGCGACGCGGGCACGGGCCTCGCGCACCATCGGGTGGAAGCGGTAGGCGAACGGGACGGTCGCCACCACGCCGGCGGAGGACGCGGCCGCAGCGAGCGACTCCGCCTCCCGAAGCGTCGCGGCGAGCGGCTTCTCGCAGACCACGTGCTTGCCCGCCTCGATCGCCGCGAGCGCGAGTGCGGCGTGCGTGGCGTTCGGGGTGCAGACGTGCACGAGGTCGATGCTCTCGTCCTCGATCAGGGCCCGGGCGTCCGGGTAGGCGCGCTCGACGCCGAGCTCGGCCGCCGCCCGCTCGCCCTTCTCCGGGGTGGAGGAGGCGACTCCGGCGAGCACCGCTCCGGCGCTGCGGGCCGCGCGGCTGTGCACGGCCGCCATGAAGCCGCCGCCGAGCACGCCGACGCGCAGGGGCGCGGGCATCAGGAGAGGGTCGCTTCGGTCGGGTCCCAGCTCTCGGGCAGTGCGGGGCGGGGCGTCACGGAGCTGGTGACGAGGACCTTCTCGCCGGTCTCGGCGGCCTCGAGGAGCGAGAGCATCACGTCGGTGACGTGGTACGCGAGGTCTCCGGAGGCGGCCTCGGGGCGGTCGGCCCGGATCGCGCGGGCGAGCTCGAGCACGCCGGTGCCGCGGGAGGCGGTCGAGCCGGTCGCCGCGATGACCTCCGGCTCGGCGGACCCGCGGCGGTGCAGGGAGATCTCTCCGTCGTGCTGGTTCGGGTCGGGGAGGACGAGGGTGCCCTCGGAGCCGTTGATCTCGACGAAGCCGGTGCGCGGCAGGCTCGACTCGAAGCTCCACACGCCCTGGGCCGAGGCCCCGGACTCGAAGCGGAGCAGCCCGCCGATGTGCGTCGGGATGGTCACCGGGAACTCGGTGCCCTCCTTCGGGCCGGAGCCCACCACGCGGGTGGCGCGGGCCTGGGACGAGACGGCGGTGACGCTCTCGACGGGGCCGAGGTTCTGCACGAGCGTGGTGATGTAGTACGGGCCCATGTCCAGCAGCGGTCCACCGCCCTCGGCGAAGAAGAACTCCGGGTTCGGGTGCCACGACTCGGGGCCGGGGCCCTGGAAGAGGGTGAGGGCCGAGAGCGGCGTGCCGATGGCTCCGCTCTCGATCACGCGCTGCGCCGTCTGGAGGCCCGCGCCCAGGAAGGTGTCGGGAGCGGTCGCGACGCGCAGCCCCTTCTCCTTGGCCAGCGCGAGCAGCTCGATCCCGCTGTCGCGGTCGAGCGAGAAGGGCTTCTCGGTCCACACGTGCTTGCCCGCCTCGACCGCGCGGCGCGCGACCTCGACGTGCGCGGCCGGGATCGTGAGGTTGACGACGATCTCGATGCCCTCGTGCGCGAGGAGCTCCTCGACGGTGCCCGAGGCGGGGACGCCGAAGGCCTCGGCCTGGGTCCTCGCCCGCTCGAGGTCGATGTCGGCGACGAAGAGCACCTCGAGGTCGGGGAAGACGGTGAGGTTGGTCAGGTACTGGGTGCTGATGTTGCCGGCGCCGATGACGCCGACGCCCACGCGGCCGGTGCCGCTCATGCGCCGAGCCCCGAGACGTAGCGGTGGGCCGACTCCAGGCCCTCGAAGATGTCGCCGGCGTAGGCGTCGAACTCCAGCACGGGCAGGGCCTGCGGAGCGGCGGCGAGGATCGCCGGGACGTCCATCGCGCCCTCGCCCGCGGGCAGCTGCTCCTGGGTGTCGGCCGAGATCGGGCCGTCCTTCACGTGCAGGAAGCGCACCTGGTCGCCGAGGCGTCCGAGCACCTCGACCGGGTCGTCGCCGCCGACGGCCGCCCAGTAGGTGTCGAGCTCGAGGACCATGCGCGGGTCGAGCAGGCCCGCGAGGTGCTCGAAGGCGCTGCGGCCGTCGACCCGGTTCTCGAACTCGAAGGCGTGGTTGTGGTAGCCGAGCACCAGGCCGCGGGCGGCGGCGGAGTCGACCAGCGCGTTCAGCTCGTCGGCGATGCGGGCGACGTCGTCCGCGGTGGTCCAGCGGGTCGGGTCGACGAAGGGGTCGATCACGGTCTCGACGCCGAGCGAGGCGGCCGTGTCGAGGATCTCGTCGACGGTGGCGTCGCCCTGCGGGCCGAGGAGGCGCGCGTGGGCGCTGGGAGCGCGCAGTCCGCTGGCCGGGAGCGCAGCGCGGTAGGCGTCGGCCAGGTCGACGAACCCGAAGAGCTCGACCGTGGTGAAGCCGATCGCCGCGAGGCGGTCGAGGGTGGCGGGCAGATCGGCCGCGAGCGGCTCGCGCACCGAGTACAGCTGGACAGAGAGGTCTGGGGGTGTGGCCACCGGTGGGGCTCCTGATCGCATCGGAAGGTGTGCCTCGAACCCTACGCGGACTTTTGCTCACGGACAAGCAAAACTAGCCCTGCGCGCTCGCCAAGTCGGGCACCCGCCGCACAGAAGCACGGGCGCTGTGGTTGACTCTGGCCATGTCCCCGCGCCGCCGCATCACCGTCAGCGCGGTCGGCGAGCTGCTGCTCCTGCTGGCCGACGGCGCGCCCCGGACGCGGGCCGACGTGGTCGCCGAGACGGGCCTGCCGCGCGCGGCCGTCTCCGCTCAGCTCGACGTCCTCACCGCCTCCGGCCTGGTCGCCCGGCAGGACGACGCCCCCTCCTCCGGAGGCCGCCCCGCCGCCCGCGTGGCCTTCGACCCCCGGGCGCGCAGCCTCCTCGCCGTCGACCTGGGCGCCGCGCACGCCGTCGTCGCCCTGACCGACCTCGACGGCACGGTCCTCGCCCGCCGCCGCGAGAGCATCGCCATCGCCGACGGCCCCCTCGCCGTCCTCGGCCACGCCCTCGACGTCGCCGCGGCCCTGCTCGGCCGGACTCCGGCGGCCGGCCCGCTCGCGGGAGTCGGCGTCGGCGTCCCCGGACCCGTCGAGCACGCGACGGGCCGCCCGGTGAAGCCGCCGATCATGCCCGGCTGGGACCGCTTCGACATCCCGGAGTTCGTCGGCCGCCGCCTCCCCGTGCCCGTCCTCGTCGACAACGACGTGAACCTGCTGGCGCTCGGCGAGCACGCCGACCACTACGCCGACGTCGACGACCTCCTCTACGTGAAGGTCTCCACCGGCATCGGAGCCGGGATCGTCAGCGGCGGCGCCCTGCAGCGCGGAGCCCTCGGAGCCGCGGGCGACCTGGGCCACGTGCAGGTCCCCGGCGACCGCGGCGAGGCCGACCTCGAGGCGATCGCGAGCGGCTCGGCGATCGCCCGCCGCCTGACCGAGTCCGGGATCGACGCCGCCAGCACCTCCGACGTCGTCACCCTGCTGACCGGCGGGGACCCCACCACCGTCGAGCTCACGCGCGCCGCCGGCCGCGACATCGGCGAGGTGCTCGCCACCTGCGTGAACCTCCTGAACCCGTCCGTCATCGTCGTCGGCGGCAGCATCGCCCAGGCCAGCCACGAGGTCCTCGCCGGGGTCCGCGAGGTCGTCTACCGCCGCTCCCTCCCCCTGGCGACCCGCGCGCTCGACATCGTGCAGGCCGCGGCCCAGGGCGGAGGCGTCCGCGGCGCCGCCCTGATGGTCCGGCGCCACCTCCTCTCCCCCGCGCACGTCGACGCCTTCCTCGACGCCTGAGCCGCCGGCGCGAGCCGTCGCGCCCCGGTGAGACGCCGCGGGTCGGCGTGCCGATTCGACCGGGCGCCGCAGGGGGCAGAGAATGAATCGGTGCCCGACCTGCAGCTCTCCTTCCCCTGGGAGACGCAGCCCGTCTTCACGGACGCCGAGCCCCCGCACCTCCGGAGGGTCGTCGCCGACTCCTCGGACCGCGTCGCCTGGCACCGCGCCCGCTCGCGCGGCATCACGGCGACCGACGTCGCCCGCCTCTCCTCCCCCGCCGCGATCGGCAAGGCAGCGCTCGACAAGCTCTACGGCACCGGCTTCGGCGGCAACGCCTTCACCGACCACGGCCGCGCCCGCGAGCCCGAGATCGCCGCCTGGGTACGGAGCGAGCACGCGATCGAGCCCAGCAGCACCCTCTTCCACGCGAGCCAGGAGCGGCGCCACCTGGCCACGCCCGACGGCATCGGCCTCCGCGAGGACGGCCGGCTCGAGCTCTGCGAGATCAAGACCACGACGAAGCCGTGGCGGAGCATCCCGCGCCACTACCTGCGGCAGGTCTTCTGGCAGCAGTACGTCCTCGGCGCCGAGCGCACGCTCGTCGTCTGGGAGCAGCACCGCGACTTCGTGCCGATCGAGGGCGAGCCGAACTCCCGCTGGGTCGACCGCGACGAGGACGAGATCCACATCCTCGTGCGGCTGGCGGGGATGCTGATGGCCGAGCTGCACGAGCGGACGCGCGCCCGGTGACGGTCCTCCTCCTGCACGGCCTGGGCGGCGACCGCTCCCAGCCGCTGGGGCTGCTGCGCTCCGCCCTCCCCGCCGGCAGCGAGGTCATCGCTCCGGACGTCCGCGCCCACGGCGCCTCCGAGCTGCTCGGCGCGCCCGGCGACTTCGCCCTCGAGGCGCTGGCCGACGAGGTGACGGAGGAGGTCGTGCGGGCCGGAGCCGCGCACAAGCCGCTCACGGTGCTCGGCATCTCGATGGGCGCGGCGATCGCCCTGCGCCTCGCCGTCCGACGCGTGCTGCCGATCGACCGCGCCGTCTTCGTGCGCCCCGCCTTCACCGCCGAGCCGCTGCCCGAGAACCTCACCGTGTTCCCCGTCATCGCGCAGCTGCTGCACGACCACGGAGCGAAGCGCGGCGAGCGGATGTTCCGCGCCTCGGGCCTGTTCGCGCGCGCCGCCGAGGTGTCCCCCGCGTCGGCGGAGGCGCTGACGCTGCAGTTCCGCTCCCCGCGGGCGGCCGAGCGCGCCGTCCGGCTCGCCCAGATCCCGCGGAACGCCGCCTACCGCGACTCCGGAGAGCTGGGCGAGGTCATCGCGCGCACCCTGGTGATCGCGGCCGTGCGCGACCCCGTGCATCCGGTCGAGGTCGCGGAGGCGTGGGCTAGGGCTCTTCCGGATGCGGACTGCGAGCGGGTGCCGGCGCGGGACGAGGGCTTCGCCGCTCAGCAGGACCGGATCCGCGGGCACGTCCGCGGCTGGCTCGCTCAGCGCTGAGGTCCTCGAGCGCGAGCACCAGGCCGACGAACGCGAGCCAGAGCACTGCGATCGCCGTCGCCACGAACTCGAGCGTCCCGCCGAGCCGCAGCCACACGCGCAGGAGGGACAGCATCCCACCCGTCCCGGCGACGACCGCCACCGAGATCCCGGCGGCGAGCGAGAGCCGCGCGACCGCAGGGCGCCCCCGCACGGTCGCCAGCTGGAGCATCGCGGCGCAGGCGGCCCCGAAGCCGAGCACGGCGGCCGAGGTGTGGATGAGGTCCTGCCAGCGGAAGGCCGGCCCGACCGGCAGCGGGCAGCCCGCCGTGCAGGTCACCTGCGAGGCGAGCGCGAAGCAGGCGGCCGCCAGGAGGATCGCGCCCGCCGGGCGGAGGGCGGGCAGCAGGCGGGCGCGCACGGGCCAGGCGCCCGCGGCGATCAGCGCGCCGCCGGCCGCCACGAGCAGAAGGGCGGCCTCGAAGGCGCCCGCCGTCGGCAGGTCCGGCGCGCCCATCTCGCTGACGTAGACCCAGCGGCTGGTGCCGATGCTGATCCGGGCGGCCAGGAGGACCACGAGCCCGGCCAGGACAAGGAGGGCACCGCCGACCAGCAGGGTACGTCGGCGTCGCATCCCCTCATCGTGCCAGACCGGGCGCCCGCGGCTCCGCGCGCCAATCTTCTCCCGAGGGTGACACCCCCGTAACAGCGCCGACTCATTGCCTCGATTGACTGGTCGCGGCGTCGGATGCGGGGATCGGGGGCGACGTCCTCGGCACGCTCCACCCGCACGCCTCAGCGACAGGAAAGGCGACGATGCACACCAGCGCGCTCGGGCACGGCCTCGCGATCGGCGAGATCCCGGAGGAGGTCGTCCTCCCCGACACGATGACGGCGGCGGTGATCGACGCGCCGGGCGACGCCTCCGCCCTGCACCTGGCGACCGTGCCGACACCCTCCGCCATCAACGCCGAGTTCACCGTGAAGGTGGTCGCGGCCGGCGTGAACCCGCTCGACGCGAAGACGCGCGCGGGCCAGGGGGTCGCCTCGCAGATCGCCTCCTACCCCGCGGTCCTCGGCCACGACTTCTCGGGCGTCGTCGTCTCGAGCCCCTACCCGGCGCATCCGCTGCGGCCGGGCGACGAGGTCTACGGCTTCGTCATGGTGCCGCGCTACTCGGGCTCCTACGCGGAGTACGTCAGCGTGCCGAGCGTCTCCATCGCGCGGAAGCCGTCGACGCTCTCGCACGTCGAAGCGGCCGGCGTCCCGCTCGCGGCGCTCACCGCCTGGGGCATGGTCGTCGAGCTCGCCAAGGCGCACGAGGGCCAGCGGATCCTCATCCACGCCGGGTCGGGCGGAGTCGGCCACTTCGCGGTGCAGTTCGCCGCCTACTTCGGCGCCTCGGTGATCGCGACCGGCTCGACCCGCAACCTGCAGTGGCTGCACGAGCTCGGCGCCGCGCAGGTGATCGACCACACCGCCGAGCGCTTCGACGAGCTGCTGTCCGGCGTCGACGTGGTCATCGATCTGGTCGGCAACGTCCACGACGACACGGGCTCGCGCTCGCTGAGGGTCCTCCGCCCGGGGGGCCTGATCGTGAACGCGCCCACCGGGAGCTGGCCCGGGTTCTTCGAGGAGGCGGCCGCTGCGGGCGTCCGCGCCTCCACCTACCGCGTCGCTCCCGACGGGGCGACCCTCGGCGTGGTCTCGCGCCTTCTCGAGTCGGGCGACGTCCGCGTCTTCATCGACGGCATCTTCCCCCTCGCCCGCGCCTGCGAGGCGCACGAGCAGCTCGAGACGGGCCACACCCGCGGCAAGATCGTCCTCACCGTCTCCGAGGGCTGACCTCGGCGAGATGCCGCTCGGGTACGCCACCTGGAGCGCGTCGCGTGCCCGGGTGGCGTCTCGCGGGGAGGGTCAGGCGAGAGAGCGCTCGAGGACGAAGTCGTCCTCCCAGCGGTCGCCGACGAGGAAGCGCTTGCGGCCGACGACCGCGAAGCCGTGCTTGGAGTAGAACCGCTGAGCGCGCGCGTTCTCCTCGTTGACGCCGAGCCAGACGCCCGCGGCACCGTGATCCAGCGCCTCCTCGAGGGTCGCGGCCATCAGCGCGGCCGCCGCTCCGGAGCCGTGCCGGCCGGGCAGGAGGTAGAA
Source organism: Rathayibacter sp. AY2B9 (assembly GCF_002931595.1). Taxonomy (NCBI): domain Bacteria; kingdom Bacillati; phylum Actinomycetota; class Actinomycetes; order Micrococcales; family Microbacteriaceae; genus Rathayibacter; species Rathayibacter sp. AY2B9. The sequence continues at coordinate 308,833 of NZ_PSUB01000002.1, read as the reverse complement.
CTTGCTGAGCTCGACGGTCGGACGCAGCCGGATCGCCGCGACGACGTCGGCGTCGGCGGGCTCCCCGCGCACGAGCATCGCGTAGCCGGTCAGCGCGCCGGAGTCGTCGTCGACCAGGAGCGAGCGGAGCGGATCGGCGAGGTGGTCGCGGAAGCGCTCGACCGAGAGCACGGTGCGCACGAACTCGGCCTTCGCCTCCGCGGTGGTGTGCGGCGGGCAGGCCAGCGGGAAGGTCGCGGCGGCCAGCTCGGCCAGGGCCTCGGCATCGGCGGCCGACGCGCGGCGGACGGTCACGGGAGGCGCGGCGGAGCGGAGCGGCGGATCACCGGTCCAGTATGCCGGGACGACGAAGGAGGGGGCCCGCCGAAGCGGACCCCCTCCTCACGTCAGTGCGTGCTCGGCTCAGGCCAGGACGTTGACGTCCAGCGGGATGCCGGGGCCGAAGGTCGTCGAGACGGCGGCCTTCTGGATGTAGCGGCCCTTCGAGGAGGACGGCTTGAGGCGGAGGATCTCGTCGAGCGCGGTCTTGAAGTTCTCCTGGAGCTGCTCCTCGGTGAACGCGGCCTTGCCCACGACGAGGTGCACGTTGGCGTGCTTGTCGACGCGGAACTCGATCTTTCCGCCCTTGATCTCGGTCACGGCCTTCGCCACGTCCGGGGTCACGGTGCCGGTCTTCGGGTTGGGCATGAGGCCGCGGGGGCCGAGCACCTTTCCGAGACGGCCGACCTGGCCCATGAGCTCCGGGGTCGAGACGGCGGAGTCGAACGAGGTGTACCCGCCCGCGACCTTCTCGATGAGCTCGGCGCCGCCGACCTCATCGGCACCGGCGGCCAGCGCGGCCTCGGCGGCCGGACCGGTCGCGAACACGATGACGCGGGCGGTCTTGCCCGTGCCGTGGGGCAGGATGACCGTGCCGCGGACCATCTGGTCGGCCTTGCGGGGGTCGACACCGAGCTTGAGGGCGACCTCGACGGTGCTGTTGAACTTGGCGGAACCGGTCTCGCGGGCGAGCGCGACGGCCTCGTCGGCCGTGTAGAACTTGCCCTCTTCGAGCTTGGCCGCGGCGGCCCGGTAGGCCTTCGACTTCTGTGCCATGTTGTTTCTCCTTGAAACGAGAATGTGGTTCTAGAGCCTGGCGGGCTCTCCCACGGGGGTGATGGAGTTCTGGTGGTGCCGCGATCGCGGCCGTGACTGCTGCTCGCGGGAGGCGGAGAGGTCCTGCGGAGGCTTATCCGGACCGGGCGTGCGACCCCGCTGAGGGGCCGCCGTCGGGTTCTCGAGGCTTCCGCGGTGGGTCCGCGCCGGTGGGCGCGTCGCTCCCGCCGTCGAGCAGCGCGTCGCGCTACTCGACCGTGATGCCCATCGAGCGGGCGGTGCCGGCGATGATCTTCGCGGCGGCGTCGATGTCGTTGGCGTTCAGGTCGACCTGCTTCGCCTCGGCGATCTCGCGGACCTGCGCCTGGGTGAGCTTCGCGACCTTCACGGTGTGCGGGGTCGAGGAGCCCTTGGCGACGCCGGCGGCCTTCTTGATGAGCTCCGCCGCGGGCGGGGTCTTCAGCACGAAGGTGAACGAGCGGTCCTCGTAGACGGTGATCTCGACGGGGATGACGTTGCCGCGCTGCGACTCGGTCTGCGCGTTGTACGCCTTGCAGAACTCCATGATGTTGACGCCGTGCTGACCGAGCGCCGGACCGATCGGGGGCGCGGGGTTGGCCGCGCCGGCCTTGATCTGGAGCTTGATCAGGCCGGTGACCTTCTTCTTGGGGGCCATTCTGATTCCTTTTCTCAGGGTTCGAGCGGTCGGGGGCTCCCGGCCGCTCTCCCGCGCATCCGACGGTGCCGGATCGCGGTGGAGGAGGGTCGTCCGGCGCGCACAGAGGCGGGCGCCGACACGAAAACCCGTACGAGCTTACACGAGCGGGGCCACCCCCGACAGGGCGGAGGAGGGGCCGACGCCCGGGTGCGCGTGGTGCGGCGCCGGAGGGGGCGCCGCCCGGAACGGCGAACGCCCCCTCCGACACGCGGAGGAGGCGTTCATGCGGCGCGGAGGCGACGCGTCAGAGCTTGGTGACCTGGTCGAACGACAGCTCGACCGGGGTCTCGCGCTCGAAGAGCGAGACGAGCACGGTGAGCTTGCCGCTCTCGGGCTTGATCTCGCTGATCGAGCCGGGAAGACCCGCGAACGAGCCCTCCTTGATGGTGATGGTCTCGCCGATCTCGAAGTCGACCTCGGCGGGCAGCACGCGCTGGGCCTGCTTCTGGCCCTTGGCGCCGGAGGTCTTCGAGGGGGCGACGTCCTTGATCTCGACGAGGCTCTTCAGCATCGTGAAGGCCTCCTCGAAGCGCAGCGGGGTCGGGTTGTGGGCGTTGCCCACGAAGCCGGTGACGCCCGGCGTGTGGCGGACGACCGACCACGAGTCCTCGTTGAGGTCCATGCGCACCAGCACGTAGCCGGGGATGCGCACGCGGGTGACCATCTTGCGCTGGCCGTTCTTGATCTCGACCACGTCCTCCATCGGGACCTGGACCTCGAAGATGTAGTCCTCGGCCTCGAGCGAGACCTTGCGGTTCTCGATGTTCGACTTCACGCGCTTCTCGAAGCCGGCGTAGGAGTGGATGACGTACCACTTGCCCGGCTTGCCGCGCAGCTCGGTGCGGAAGGCCTCGTACGGGTCGATGTCGGCGAGGTCCTCACCGGCGGACTCGGCGTCCTCGGCGGCGACCTCGGCCTCGTCCTCGACGGCCTCGAGGGCCGCTTCGGCCTCCTCGACGGTGTCGATGTGCGCGGCCTCGTCGACCGCGGAGTCGGCCTCGGGGTCGTCGACGGAGCCGATGGCGTCCAGCGCGGCCTCGAGGTCGGAGGCGAGGTCGTCCTCGGACTCGTTCTCGTCGATGATGCTCAGCGCACCCTGCTCGGCGGGCTCGACGGCGTCCTCAGCCTGCGACTGGACGTCGCCCTCCTGCTCCTCCTCGACCTCCGACGACTGCTCGGCAGCCGTCGCCCAGTCGACGTCGTCGCGGTTTCTGTCAGACACTCGTCACAACTCTCTCTCGATCGATCGGTCGCGCCCCTCGGGGCGCGTCCCGCTGTCGCCGGCACCCTCCGCTCGCGCGGCCCGGATGCTCTCGGGTCAGGCGGCGGGTGTGCCGAACACGTACGTCACGGCCAGGGCGAACACCCAGTCGAGGAAGGACACCAGCGCCATCATGATGACGACGAAGATCAGCACGACCACGACGTAGTTGCCCAGCTCCTTGCGGGTGGGCGTCACGACCTTCTTCAGCTCGGCGATGACCTGCCGGATGAAGAGGGCGATGCGCGCGAACGGGTTGCGCCGCGCGGCTCGCTGCTGATTGGCGATCGCGACGACGTCCTCGCTCGGCTCGTCGACTGCTTTCCCGGCCACCTGCACGCACCTTTCCCGCACCGGAACCTCCGGTGTGGCCGACCGCCCGTCATGGGCGGCCCTGGACCGATGACCGCAGCGTCGCGGGGACCGCGTGCGACGGGCATCGATGTGCAGGGCGGACAGGGCTCGAACCTGCAACCTGCGGTTTTGGAGACCGCTGCTCTACCAATTGAGCCACCGCCCTATGGATGCCGTTGCGAGCATCCGAGGAGGAGACCGACCCGCCGCCCCACCGCCGCGACCCTCGCGGGCGCTGTGGATGAGGGCAGAGATCGACTACCTCGGACGAGTGTACGTGGACCCGCAGGGCGTGTCCAGCCGAGCGGCGGGGGGCCTCGGAGCCCCGTGCGCGCGCAGGATACGCTGGCCGTCGTGTCCTCCACCACGCGCATCTCCGCCCGCATCGCCGCCATCGCCGAGTCCGCCACTCTGAAGGTCGACGCCAAGGCGAAGGCCCTCCAGGCTCAGGGCCGCCCGGTCGTGTCCTACGCCGCCGGCGAGCCCGACTTCCTCACTCCCGAGCACATCGTCGAGGCCGCCTCGGCCGCCGTGCTCGACCCGAGGAACTACCGCTACACCCCCGCGGCGGGCCTCCCCGACCTCCGCGCTGCCATAGCTGAGAAGACGGCGCGCGACTCCGGATGGGCCGTCGACCCCTCGCAGGTCGTGGTCACCAACGGCGGCAAGCAGGCCGTCTACCAGGCCTTCCAGACCCTCCTCGACGACGGCGACGAGGTGCTGGTGCCGACCCCGTACTGGACCACCTACCCCGAGGCGATCAAGCTCGCCGGCGGCGTGCAGGTGGACGTGTTCGCGGGCGCCGACCAGGGCTACCTGGTCACGGTCGAGCAGCTGGAGGCCGCGCGCACCGAGCGCACCAAGGTGCTCCTGTTCGTCTCCCCCTCCAACCCCACCGGCGCCGTCTACTCGGCCGAGCAGACCCGCGAGATCGGCGAGTGGGCCGAGGAGCACGGCCTCTGGATCATCGCCGATGAGATCTACCAGAACCTCGTCTACTCCACCGGCGACCAGGACGACGCGAGCCCGCTCGAGCACGCGACCTCGATCGTCGAGGCGGTGCCGGCCCTGCGCGACCGGACGATCCTCGTCAACGGCGTCGCGAAGACCTACGCGATGACCGGCTGGCGCGTCGGATGGATGGTCGGCCCGGCCGACGCGATCAAGGGCGCCTCGAACCTGCAGTCGCACCTCTCGAGCAACGTCTCGAACATCTCGCAGCGCGCCGCGATCGCCGCCCTCACCGGCCCGCAGGAGCCGGCCGAGGAGATGCGCCTGGCCTTCGACCGCCGTCGCCGCACCATCGTCGCCGAGCTGAACGCGATCGACGGGATCGAGTGCCCCACCCCCGGCGGCGCGTTCTACGTCTACCCCGACGTGAACGGGCTCCTGAACCGCGAGTGGAACGGCACCACCCCGACGACCTCCCTCGAGCTCGCCGACCTCATCCTCGAGCAGGCCGAGGTCGCCACCGTCCCCGGCGAGGCCTTCGGACCGAGCGGCTACCTCCGCCTGTCCTACGCCCTCGGCGACGACGCGCTCCTCGAGGGCGTGCGCCGCTTGCAGCAGCTCTTCGGCACCGTCTAGCCCCTCTCCGCCTGCGCCGTCGATCGGCAGCGGCGGCTCGACGACGGGGGTGCGTCGCAGAGAGCGGGGTGCGCAGCGCGGACGACGATCCGTGACACGCGGATCGCCGATCGCCGCTCGACCGTGCCGCACGGTGACCGGCGGGTACTGCGACGGGCCTGTCCGACAGGTGAGGGCTGCCTGGCATCTCGGGGCGGGGAGGGCAAGAGGGAGGCGGAAATCGGGGATCACTGTCGCCGGAGGGGTGCGACAGGGCACGCTGTGACGATGAGCGAAGACCACGCCGTCCGAGTCCGCGACCTGCGGAAGGACTACGGGGGCGCTCCGGCGGTCGCGGGAGTCTCCTTCGACATCCACCGGGGCGAGACCTTCGCGCTCCTCGGCCCCAACGGCGCCGGCAAGTCGACGACCATCGAGATCCTCGAGGGCTACCGCGACCGCTCCGGCGGCGAGGTGTCGGTGCTCGGGGTCGACCCGCGCCACGGCGACCTGGCATGGAAGGCGCGTCTGGGGATCGTCCTGCAGTCCAGCGGCGAGTCCGGCAACGCGACGGTCCGCGAGCAGATCGCGCACTTCGCCAGCCTCTATCCGCGACCGCGCGACGTCGACGAGACCATCGAGGCCGTCGGGCTGACGTCCAAGGCCCGCTCGCGCATCGGGCGCCTCTCGGGCGGCCAGCGCCGCCGCGTCGACGTCGCCCTCGGCATCATCGGCCGCCCCGAGCTGGTGTTCCTCGACGAGCCCACCACGGGCTTCGACCCCGAGGCCCGCCACTCCTTCTGGGACCTGATCGCCCTGCTCAAGAGCGAGGGCACGACCATCCTGCTCACCACCCACTACCTCGACGAGGCCGCCCGCCTCGGCGACCGCGCCGCCGTGATCTCCGGCGGGCGGCTCCTGGCCATCGGCCCGATGAGCGCGATCGGAGGGGACGAGGCGCGCGTCCCGATCGTGCAGTGGCGCGAGGACGGCGTGCTGCACCGGCTGCGCACCACCGAGCCCGCCCGGACCGTCGCCGAGCTGCACGCCCGGATCGGGGAGCCGACGGCGCTCGAGGTCGTCCGCCCCAGCCTCGAGGACATCTACCTCGACCTCATCCGCGAGGACCGCGACGCGGTCGACCTGATCGGAGAGCCCGCGTGACCGCCGTCGCCACCCGCCCCCGCACCCTCTCCACTGGCCCGGGACGCACCGTCCGCCTCGGACTCGCTCGCGCCCGCTACGAGATCCGCTCGTACTTCCGCGCTCCGGACCAGGTGTTCTTCACCTTCCTCTTCCCGGTGCTGCTCCTGACGATCTTCTCGGTCGCGTTCGGCGACACCGCGGTGATGCAGGCGAACCCGCAGGACCCGGGCATCCCGATGGCCGAGTACTACGTGCCGGGCCTCGCCGCGGCCGGGATCCTGCTCTCGGGCGTCCAGAACCTGGGCGTCGACATCGCGGTCGAGCGCGGCGACGGCACGCTCAAGCGCCTCGCGGGGGCACCGCTGCCGGTCTTCAGCTACTTCATCGGCAAGTTCGGCCAGGTGCTCGTGACGAGCCTCGCGCAGACGGCCCTGCTGCTCCTCGTCGCGGCGACGGTGTTCTCGGTCGAGCTGCCCACCGACAGCGGGCGCTGGGCGACCTTCGCCTGGGTCTACCTGGCAGGAGTCGCGACGTCGGCCATCCTCGGCATCGCCGTCTCCGCGCTGCCCCGCTCGGGCAAGAGCGCGACCGCCGTGATCGTGCCGCCGCTGCTCGTGCTGCAGTTCATCTCGGGGTCGTACCTGTCGTTCACGACGCTGCCGGACTGGCTGCAGAACACGGCGAGCGTCTTCCCGCTCAAGTGGATCGCGCAGGGCATGCGCGCCGTGTTCCTGCCGAGCGGATTCGAGGAGGCGGAGGTGAACGGGTCGTGGGACCTCGGCGGCGTCGCGCTGGTGCTCGGGATCTGGCTCGTCGTGGGGCTCGTCGCCTGCCGCTTCGGCTTCCGCTGGATCCGCCGCGACAGCTGAGCCGGAGGAGGCCGCGGCCGGAGGGCGCGCGTCCCCGGGAGCGCGGCGCCTGCCGGCGCAGACCGCGCGGACTCAGACCGCGGTGCCGACCACGACGGGCTCGGGGTGCAGCAGCACGCCGAACTCCGCCAGGACGCGGCCCTGGACGTACCGGGCGAGCTCGGCGACCTGCTCGGCCGTCGCTCCTCCGCGGTTGGTCAGGGCGAGGGTGTGCTTGCTCGACACGGCGGCCCGCGAGCCGGGCAGGGCGAAACCGCGCGAGACGCCGGCGTGCTCGATCAGCCACGCGGCGCTGAGCTTCACCAGGCCGTCGGCGCGGGGAGGCACGGGCAGCCCGACGGGCGCTCCGGCCTCGACCGCGGCGAGCGGAGTGATGACGGGCGCCTCCGCCGTCGGCTCGACCGGCCAGCGCGGCGCCTCGGGCGGCAGGGAGTCGGCGAACGCGCTCGTGACGAGGGGGTTGGTGAAGAAGGAGCCGGCGCTCGCGGTGTCCGGGTCCTCCGGATCGAGGACCATGCCCTTGCCCGCACGCAGCGCCAGCACGGTCTCGCGCACCCGCGCGAGCGGCACGCGGTCGCCGAGCGCGACTCCGAGCGCCGACGCCAGCTGACCGTAGGCGACGGGAGTGCCGTCGCCCTCGGCGCCGACCTCCTCGAGCGCGAACTCGACGGCCAGCACCGCGCCCCGGCGGCCCTGCTTGATCACGGAGGTGCGGTAGGCGAACTGCAGCTCCTCCGCCGTCAGCCGGACGGGCTCGCGGGCGCCCTCGTCGAGGAAGTCGACCGCGACCAGCGTGTCCGAGAGCTCCTGGCCGTAGGCTCCGATGTTCTGCACCGGCGACGCACCGACCGTGCCGGGGATGCCGCTGAGGGCCTCGAGGCCCGCCCAGCCGCGCTCCACGGTCGTCGCGACGAGGCCGTCCCACGACTCGCCCGCCTGCACCCGCAGGAGCACGCGCCCCGGCTCGTCGGAGGGGAGCCGCTCGACGCCGGTGGTGCGCACGCGCACGACCGTGCCCTCGACCCCGTCGTCGCCCACGAGGAGGTTGGAGCCGCCGCCGAGCAGCAGCCACGGCTCGTCGTCCGACCACAGGCCGACGAGCGTCTCGACCAGCTCCGCCTCGGTGGCGGGCTCGACGAGGCGCTCGGCGGGTCCGCCGACGCGGAGGGTGGTCAGGGCGGAGAGCAGCGGCGCGGAGGTCACGCGAGTCGGACCCGTGCCTGGGCCTTGCCGAGGACGGACTGGCCCTCGACCGAGACGGCGAGGTCGACGCGGACCCAGCCCTCCTCGGCGTTCACAGCACCGATCCTGGCGACCACGTCGATCGCGGCGCCGTCGCGCGGGTCCACCACGACGGGGCGGGTGAAGCGCACCTGGTAGTCGACCACGCGTCCGGGGTCGCCGACCCAGTCGACGACGACCTGCACCGCGGTGCCCATCGTGAGCATGCCGTGCGCGAGCACGCCGGGCAGGCCGACCTCGGCGGCGACGTCGTCGCGGTAGTGGATGGGGTTGAAGTCGCCCGAGGCGCCCGCGTAGCGCACCAGGGTGCCGCGGTCGATCGGGAAGCGGCTCTCGGCGACGACCTGGCCGACGCTCAGCTCGGCGAGAGCGGGCAGTGCGGTGCTCATTCGTCTCCCCTGACCACGAGGGTCGAGATCGCGGTGACGACGTGCTCGCCGCTCGCGTCGACCATGCGGGACTCGGTGGTGACCATCGAGTGGGCGCCGAGCTTCTTGATGGCGGCGACCGAGAGGGTCGCGGTCAGCTCGTCGCCGGCGACGACCGGACGGGACAGCACGAAGCGCTGGTCTCCGTGCACGACGCGGCTGAAGTCGATCCCGCCGTCGGGCTCGGCGAGCAGCTGCTGGAGCGTGAACTCCTGCACGACGACGGCGAAGGTGGGCGGAGCGACGAGGTCGGGGTGCCCGGCGGCGCGGGCGGCCTCGACGTCGTGGTGCAGGGGGGAGGTCGCGGAGACGGCGCGGGCGAACTCGCGCACCTTCTCGCGCCCCACCTGATAGGGCTCCGTGGGCGCGAAGACGCGCCCGACGAGTTCGGGGTTCACTGGCACCCGGCCATACTAGGCGCTGCCGTCGCGGGGCCCTCGGGGCTCCGGAGGCGCCGCCGGTGGTCACCCGGGTATGACCACCGGGAATTTCCCATCCGTGTATGGCTGACCCGCGGCCGAACTTCTCCGAAGCTGGCGGGCATGTCGACACCCACTCCCGAGCGCGACTGGGCGACCTACGCCCGCGAGCTCGGCACCAACATGCACCGGGCCCGCATCGCCAAGGGCGCCAGCCAGGAGCGGATCGCCCACGCGGCCGGGCTCGCGGGCTACACCTACCAGAAGTTCGAGAAGGGCGAGTCGAAGCCCGGCTCGCCCGCGAACCCCACGCTGCACACCCTCCTCGCGCTCTGCGAGGCGCTCGAGATCGAGCTGACGGACCTCCTGCCGCCCGACCCGCCGCGCACCTCACGCGGCGCCGAGTAGCCGGAGCACCGCGCCGGCCAGCCGCGACCCCGAGCTGAGATCGAGGTCGACCTCGCCGAGCCCGTCGGCCTCCAGGCGGAGCCTGTCCTCCCCCGACTCCCCCGGGCGGCACAGGGAGACGTGCACCGTCGCGCCCGCGGCCCCGTCTCGGCCCGCCCAGAGCACCACCGGGACCGAGCTCGCCGCGGAGCGGTGCAGCCGCTCCGCCGCTGCGACCAGCTCGTCGTGCTCGCCCGCGCACCAGCGCGGGCACCCCTCGTCGTTCCTGCCGTCCATCCGCTCCTCCACGTTCCGCACCCCTCGGTCGAGGAGACCAGCCCACCAGGCGGTACCGACACCGAGGGCCCGCCGCGCCCCGATCCCGACCGGGGTGTGGACAGGAGACGGTCGTCCGCCCGTTGTGGAGGAGCGAGGACCAGGATCCCATACGCAGGTGGTGCCACCAGGGGTCCGGCGCGAAGCACCGGCGCGGTGTCAGCGGTGGACGATCAGCCAGGTCGCGATCGCCGTGGTCGAGCCCGTGTTGACCATGCGGTGCGGCCGCTCGCACGGGAACGTGATGGCGTCGCCCGGCCCGAGGACGACCGTCTCGTCCTCGAACTCGACCGTCAGCTCCCCGAGCGTCACCGTCCCCATCTCGAACCCGTCGTGGCGGAGCAGCTGCCGGTGCGCCGTCGAGGTCGAGCCCGGCGGGTAGGTCGACTCGAAGAAGTCGACGGCGTCCAGCGGACGCGGCGCCAGACGGCGGAACAGCACTCCGCCCTCGAGCGCCACGGGCGCCGACTCGCGCGCCCGGACGACCGCGGTCTCGACCGGCGCCGACGCGCCCTGGTCGAACACGGCGGACAGCGGGACCCCCAGCGCGTCCACGAGGGCGATCAGCCGGCCGACCGAGGGCTGCATCGCTCCGCGCTCGATCTGCGAGACGGCGCTCACGGAGATGCCGAGTCGCCCGGCGAGGGCCTTCAGCGACAGGCCCGCCGAGAGCCGCAGCTCCCGCAGTCTCGCGCCGAGCCCGGCCCCGTCCGCGATCGCCCGGGCGGCCGCCTCGTCGGGCGCGGTGTCGTCGGAGGGCATGGCCCGTCCCCTCTCGCGGATCGTCACACAGCCGTAACGGAGCCGAAACGAGCGGCGGCCTCCCGACTCGTAGCGTGGCCCGCGTGAAGTGATGACTTCACTCGGAACGCTCTCCGCGACGCCCCGCCTCCTCGGCCGGACGTCCCGACCACCCTGACACATCCGCTCCGTGCCGCTCTGCGCACGACCGCCCGAGAGGTGGATCCACCCATGTCCGACCGCGTCACCGCACCCCCCGTCGATCCGGATCCCGCCGCGGCGGCGAGCGCCGCCTACGACGACCGCCTCTCCAACGAGGACCTCGCCCCGCTCCGGAAGCAGCGCTGGTCGAGCTACAACATCTTCGCGTTCTGGATGTCGGACGTGCACAGCGTCGGCGGGTACGTGACCGCGGGCTCGCTCTTCGCGCTGGGCCTGGCCGGCTGGCAGGTCCTCGTCGCCCTGGTGGTGGGCATCGTGATCGTGCAGGTCTTCTGCAACCTCGTCGCCAAGCCCAGCCAGGTCACCGGCGTGCCCTACCCCGTCATCAACCGCGCGATCTTCGGCATCCGCGGCGCGAACATCCCGGCGATCATCCGCGGACTGATCGCGATCGCCTGGTACGGCGTGCAGACCTACCTGGCGGCGCAGTCGCTGAACATCGTCTTCCTCAAGTTCTTCCCGGGCATGGCCGCCCTGAACACGCCCGAGGCGTCGTTCCTCGGCCTCTCGGCTCTGGGCTACCTCTCCTACGCGATCCTCTGGGTCGCGCAGGCCGCGCTGTTCTGGCGGGGCATGGAGTCGATCCGCCGCTTCATCGACTGGGCGGGACCGGCGGTCTACGTGGTGATGCTCGTGCTGGCCGTCTACCTGGTGTCGCAGGCGGGCTGGGAGAACATCTCGCTCACCCTCGGCTCCGGCGAGCCGCTCGACCTCGCCGCCGCGGTGCCGGTGATGATCTCGGCCGTCGCCCTGGTCGTCTCCTACTTCTCGGGCCCGATGCTCAACTTCGGCGACTTCTCCCGGTACGCCCGCAGCTACGGCGCCGTGAAGCGCGGCAACCTGCTGGGCCTCCCGATCAACTTCCTCTTCTTCTCCCTCCTCACCGTGATCACCGCGTCGGCGACCGTGCCGGTCTTCGGCGAGCTGATCACCGACCCGATCGAGACCGTCGAGCGGATCGACACCTGGTTCGCCGTGCTCTTGGGCGGGCTCACGTTCGTCATCGCGACGATCGGCATCAACATCGTCGCCAACTTCATCTCCCCCGCGTTCGACTTCTCGAACGTCAACCCGAAGAAGATCAGCTGGCGGATGGGCGGCATGATCGCCGCCGTCGGCTCGGTGCTGCTCACCCCGTGGAACTGGTACTCGAACGACACCGCCATCCACTACACGCTCGGCATCCTCGGCGCGCTGATCGGACCGCTGTTCGGCGTCCTCATCGCGGGCTACTACCTGATCAGCCGCCAGCGCGTCTGGGTGGACGACCTCTACACGATGAGCGAGAAGGGCCGCTACTGGTTCTCGCGCGGCTTCAACCCCAACGCCGTCTGGGCGACCGTGATCGGCGGAGTCCCCTCCGTCGCCTCGGTGCTCGTGCCGCGCTGGATCGCGGAGGCGGGAGGCGCGGAGTTCACCTGGCTCGGCGACTACAGCTGGTTCCTCGGCTGCGGGCTCGGCTTCGTCGCGATGGCCGTGCTCGAGCGGCGCGCGCCGCGGATCGGGCGCCTCGACGAGGACCTCGAGAACGTCAGCGACGGCTCGACCGTCTGATCCGGCCGGCACGGAGGAGGGATCCGCCCCGGCCGCTCCGCATCGCGCGGGCCGGCGGCCGGGCGGGTCCCTCCCCCTCCCGGCACCCGAACCGAGGAACCACCATGCGCATCACCGTCGTCAACCCGAACACCAGCACCGCGATGACCGCGGCGATCGGCCGGGCCGCCCGCTCCGTCGCCTCGCTCGGCACCGAGATCACGGCCGTCACCCCGCCGATGGGTCCGGCGTCGATCGAGAGCCACTACGACGAGGCGCTCGCCGTGCCCGGCGTCCTGCACGAGATCGCCCGGGCGGAGGCGGCCGGCAGCGACGGCGCGGTCGTCGCGTGCTTCGGCGACCCGGGCGTCGACGCCGCGCGCGAGATCGCGAGCGGCCCGGTCGTGGGGATCGCCGAGGCCGCCATGCACATGGCCGCGCTCGTCGGCCGGGGCTTCAGCGTGGTCACCACGCTCTCGCGCACGAGCGGCCGCGCCTGGGACATCGCCCGCCGCGCCGGGTTCGGCGACGCCTGCCGTCAGGTGCGCGCCTGCGACATCCCCGTGCTCGAACTCGACGACCCCCGCTCCGACGCCCGCCGCGCGATCCTGGCGGAGTGCGCCGAAGCGCTGGCCGTCGACGGGTCCGACTCGATCGTGCTGGGCTGCGCGGGCATGGCCGACCTGTGCCGCGACCTCTCACGGGAGCTGGGCGTGCCCGTGATCGACGGCGTCGCCTCGGCGGTGCGCCTGGTGGAGGGGCTCGTCGCGATGGGCGTCAGCACCTCGCGGCGCGACGAGTACGCCGCGCCGCGGACGAAGGCGATGGCGGGGCTGCTCGCTCCGTTCGAGCGGGTCTGAGGCTCCGCGCCCCGTGCGGCCGAGTGTTCTGCAGGACCGCCGGCCCGGGCCCACCTGCGAGGATCGGGGGATGAGCGTCCTCCGCGATCTCGGCCTCGGTGCCCGGCTCTTCCTCCGCGGCTTCCGCACCTGGGTCCGCTCGCCGCGGGCGATGCTCCTCGGCGCGATCCCGCCCCTGATCGTCGGCCTGGTCTACGTCGGCGTGCTGGTCCTGGTGCTCACGCGGGTGCAGGACGCGGTGACCGCGCTCACCCCGTTCGCCGGCGGCTGGGACGAGGGCACGGCCGCCACCGTCCGCCTGGTGCTCTCGATCGCGGTGGTCGGCGCCGTGCTCGCCCTCGGCGTGGTCCTCTTCGCCGCGGTGACCCTGCTGGTCGGTGACCCCTTCTACGAGCGGATCTGGCGGCGGGTCGAGGACGACCTCGGCGGCGTGCCCGACGAGCGCGAGAGCACCTTCTGGCAGGGGGTCGGCCGCGGCCTCCGCGACTCCGCCGTGCTGGTCGCCACCTCCCTCGGGATCGGCGTGGTCCTGGTGCTGCTGGGCCTGGTGCCGCTGGTCGGCTCGATCGTCGGCCTCGTCGCGGGCGCCCTGGTCGGCGGGAGGGCCCTCGCGCTCGAGCTGACCGGGTTCGCGGGCGACGCCCGGGGGCTCTCCCTCCGCGACCGCCGCCGCCTCCTCGGCGAGCACCGCGCGGTCTCGCTCGGCTTCGGCATCGCCGTCTACCTGGCGTTCCTCGTCCCCGGGGGCGCGGTCGTCGCCACCCCCGCCGCGACGGCCGGCGCGACCCTCCTGCTCCGGACCCTGCGGGGCGAGCCGACCGAGCGGCCGGCCGCCTGACACCGCTTGGCCGCCGCCCGGCTCTCCCCTAGACTCGCCGCGTGCGCACGTCGATCCGAAGCCCCTGGTGGCCCGCCTCCTAGGCGGACCGACGCGCAGACCCCTCGCACGCGACCGCCTCCTCCGGGCGGTCGTTCTGCATGTCAGGGCCCGGGTGGGGCACGACCCGATTCAAGGACCACGATGACCTCGCTCCTCTCCCGCATCCTCGCCTCCGACGGGACGCTGCCGTTCGCGGTGGTCCTCCGCCAGGGCCGCGACGCCGTCGACGTGTTCACGGGCGACGTCCTCGACGTCGAGGGCCTGGCCGACATCCCGCTCGACGGCGACGACGTGCTGACCCTGGTGCCCTACCGGCAGGTGCGCGAGCGCGGCTTCGCGGCGAAGGACGACGGAGCCCCGCTGCGCAACCTCGTGGTGCGCGAGCGCGAGAGCGTCCCCCTGGCCGAGGTGCTGCGGCTCCTGCCCGCGCGGGAGATCCCGGTCGAGGAGCGCGGCTTCGACGTGCCGGACGACGAGTACGCCGACATCGTCCGCCGGGTGATCGAGGACGAGATCGGCCGCGGCGAGGGCGCCAACTTCGTCATCAACCGCGCCTTCGTCGCGCAGACCGACGCGCCGCCCGTCGAGGCGGTCCTGGCCTGGTTCCGCCGCCTGCTCACCGACGAGTCCGGCGCGTACTGGACCTTCGCGATCCACACCCCCGGCGTCGACGGCGCGCAGACGGTCACCGCCGTCGGCGCGACCCCCGAGCGCCACGTCTCGGTGCGCGACGGCGTCGCCATGATGAACCCGATCAGCGGCACCTTCCGCCACCCCGCGGCCGGACCCACCGGGGAGGAGGTGCTCGCGTTCCTCGCCGACGTGAAGGAGAGCGAGGAGCTCTTCATGGTCGTGGACGAGGAGATGAAGATGATGAGCGCGGTCTGCCCGGACGGCGGCCGCATCCTCGGGCCGTTCCTCAAGCAGATGTCGCGGCTCAGCCACACCGAGTACCTGCTCGAGGGCCGCACCGGACTCGACGTGCGCGAGGTCCTGCGGCTGACGATGTTCGCGCCCACGGTCACCGGCTCGCCGATGGAGAACGCGTGCGCCGTGATCGCCGAGTACGAGAAGGAGCCGCGCGGCTACTACTCCGGCGTGCTCGCCCTCTTCGAGCCGGAGGAGCACGGCTACACGGTCGACGCCCCCATCCTCATCCGCACCGCCTACCTCCGCGCGGACGGCCGCCTCACCGTGCCGGCCGGCGCGACGCTCGTGCGCCACTCCACCCCCGAGGGCGAGGTCGCCGAGACGCGTGCGAAGGCGTCGGGCGTCCTCTCCGCCCTGGGCCTGCTGCCGCACCGCGAGGTGCCGCCGGCCATCGACCTGAACGCGCAGCCGGGCGTGCAGGAGGCGCTCGAGGCGCGCAACGAGCGGCTCGCCTCGTTCTGGCTCCGGCCCCAGGCGCCCGAGCACATCGCCGGCCTCGCCGGGCACACCGCGCTGATCGTCGACAACGAGGACCAGTTCACGACGATGCTCGCCCACCAGCTGCGCCACCTCGGGATGGACGCCCGGGTCGAGCGCTGGTCGGAGGTCGCCGACGTGCTGAGCGACGACCTCGTCGTCTTCGGCCCCGGCCCGGGCGACCCCCGCGACGACTCCGACCCGCGGATCGCGCACCTGCGCTCGCTGATGACCGCGCGGCTCGAGGCGGAGCGGCCGATGCTCGCCGTCTGCCTCAGCCACCAGATGCTGTCGCTGCTGGCGGGCCTCCCGGTCGAGCCGCTTCCCGCGCCCCGCCAGGGCGTGCGCTTGGCGGTGGACGTGTTCGGCGAGGACGCCGCGATCGGCTTCTACAACACCTTCTCCTCCGTCGCCCCCGGCGTCGCGCGCACGCCCCGGCTGGGGCTCGAGGTCTCGGTCGACCCGGAGACGGGAGTGGTCAACGCCCTCCGCGGCGAACACGTCGCGTCGGTGCAGGGGCACCTGGAGTCGGTGCTCTCCTCCGACGGCCTGCGCACCCTGGAGCGGCTGGTCCGCACCGCGACCGCTCAGCCCGCGCGCGCATGAGCGGCCTGCGGCTGATCGCGTCGCCCGCCTACCCGGCCGAGCTGCAGGAGGCGGTGGCCGCCGCCGTGCGCGCGGCGGCCGAGGCGGCGCGCGGCTGGTACGGGCGCGGCGACAAGATCGCGGCGGACGAGGCGTCGGTCGCGGCGATGCGCGCCGTGCTGGCCGACGCTCCGTTCGACGGCGTCGTCGTGATCGGCGAGGGCGAGAAGGACGAGGCCCCGATGCTCGCGAACGGCGAGCGCCTCGGCCGCGCCTCCGCTCCCTCCTGCGACGTGGCGGTCGATCCGCTCGACGGCACCCGGCTCACGGCGGAGGGGCTCCCCGGCTCGGTGAGCGTGATCGCGCTCGCCCCCCGCGGCACGCTGTTCGACCCGCGCGACGTGTTCTACATGGACAAGCTGGTCTGCTCTGCAGCGGGCCGGGGCGCCGTCTCGCTCGACCTCCCTCCCGCCGAGAACGCCGCACGGCTGGCGGCGGCGCTCGGGAAGCCCGTCGCGGAGCTGGTCGTCGTCGTGCTCGACAAGCCGCGTCACTCCGGGCTCATCGCGGCTCTGCGCGCGGCCGGGGTCGCGCTCGAGCTGCGCGGCGAGGGCGACGTGTCGGTCGCGATCGAGGCGGCCGATCCCGCGGGCCGCGTCGACCTCGTCCTCGGCATCGGCGGCACCCCGGAGGGAGTGGTCGCCGCGTGCGCCGTCCGCGCCCTCGGCGGGGTCATGGAGGGGCGCCTCGCCCCCCGGACCGCACCGGAGCGCGCGAACGCCCTGGCCGCCGGCCACGACCTCGACCGTCTGCTGACCCTGGAGGACCTGGTCTCCTCGGACGACGTGCTCTTCGCGGGCTGCGCGGTCTGAGACCTCTCCCGGCAGAGGGCGCGGCCCGCCCCGCTCCGGAGCCGGGGCGGGGGTGACGGATGTCACGGCACCTCGGTGACAGAGGAGCGAGGCACTGCGGCGACCCCCTCGACAGGCTGAGGGCATGACCTCGACCGACCTCGCCGTGCAGGCGACCGCCCTCACCAAGAGCTTCGGCTCCGTCGCCGCCGTCGCCGGAGTGGACCTCACCGTCCGGCCCGGCGAGATCGTCGCCTTCCTCGGTCCCAACGGCGCGGGCAAGACCACGACCCTCGACATGCTCCTGGGCCTCTCGGCCCCTGACACCGGCGAGGTCACGGTGTTCGGACGCTCGCCGCGCACGGCGATCGCGCACGGGCTCGTCTCGGCCGTCCTGCAGACCGGCGGCCTGCTGAAGGACCTCAGCGTCCACGAGACACTGGAGCTGACCGCGAGCCTCTTCGCGGACACCCGGCCGATCGACGAGGTGCTGGAGCGCGCGGGGATCGCCGACCTCGCCTCCCGCCGCGTGGGACTGTGCTCCGGCGGTCAGCAGCAGCGGCTCCGGTTCGCGATGGCGCTGCTGTCGGACCCCGGCCTGCTCCTGCTCGACGAGCCGACCACCGGCATGGACGTCGAGGGGCGCCGCGCGTTCTGGCAGGCCATCCGCACCGACGCGGCGCGCGGGCGCACCGTCCTCTTCGCCACGCACTACCTCGAGGAGGCGGACGAGTACGCCGACCGCATCGTCCTGATGAGCCGAGGCCGGATCGTCGCCGACGGGACCACGAGCAGCATCAAGAACCTCGTCTCCGGCCGGATCGTCCACGCGACCCTGCCCGGCGCCGACCTCGCCGCCCTCGCCGCGCTCCCCCGGGTCTCCAGCGTCGAGGCCCAGGGCGACCGGATCACGGTGCACACCGACGACTCCGACGCCCTCGCCCGCCACCTGCTCACCCGCACCGGTGCCCGCGACGTCGAGATCACCGCCCAGAACCTCGAGAGCGTCTTCCTCGCCCTCACCTCCGAAGGAGCCTCCGCATGACCGCCACGACCCCCGCCGCCGACCGCGTCCGCCTCGACCGCCGCTCGCCGGCGCTCGGCGGCTTCACCACGACCTACCTGCGCATCGAGATCCTGCGGCGGCTGCGGAACCGGCGGACCCTCTTCTTCACCCTCCTCTTCCCGGTCCTGATGTTCTTCATCGTCGGGTACCCGCTCCGCGACGAGCCGCTGACCGCGACTCCGATCGCGGCGGGCGGCGTCTCGATCGCGGCCTTCATCATGGTGTCGATGGCGATGTACGGAGCGATGATGTCGGCCACGCAGACCGGGGCGGCCGTCGCCGTGGAGCGCGCGCAGGGCTGGAGCCGGCAGCTGCGGCTCACCCCGCTGAACCCCGTGGTCAACGTTCTGATCAAGATGATCGCCGGGATGGCGCTGGGCCTGCTCGCCGTCGTCGCCACCTATGCGGTCGGCGCCGCCAGCGGCATCGAGCTCTCGGCGGTGCAGTGGGTCGCGACCGGACTGACGGGCTGGCTGCTCGCGAGCGCCGTCTTCACGACGCTCGGCCTCATGGTGGGCTACATGGTGCCGGGCGAGAACGCGGCACAGATCACGAGCCTGGTCATCGTGGTCCTCGCGTTCCTGGGCGGCCTCTTCTACCCGGTGAGCAGCATGCCCGGATTCCTGCAGAGCATCGCCGCCCTGACGCCGGTCTACGGGATCAGCGAGCTCGCGCGAGCGCCGCTGACCGGCGAAGGGTTCGACCTCGGCGCTCTGGTCGACGCACTCGTGTGGCTCGGTCTGCTCCTCGGCGGGACGGTGTTCTTCTTCCGCCGCGACACGAAGCGGGTGTGACGGATGCGCCACCGCGGTCGGCTCCGTCCTAGGGTGAGCGCGTGAGCAGCACCACCGCCTCCGGGCACGGCGAGACAGGGTGGCCGATCCGCCCGGCCGCGGCGGGCGCCGACCCGGGAGCGACCCTGCGCACGGCTCTCTGGACCCCGCGTGCGCTGCGCTGGTACGCGGGAGCGGTCTTCTCGCTCTTCTGGGTGTACTCGACCGTGCCGTCGGTCCTCGACGATCCGGAGTGGCCCCGCCGCGTCGTCGGCGTCACCCTCATCGCCGCTTTCAGCGCCGGATTCCTCGTCGCACCGCCGCTCGCCTGGACCCTCGCGACGCGGGGCCGGCTGCTGATCTGCCTCGGACTGCTCGCCTTCTCCTTCACCCTCCTCCCCTGGCTCGGGCGGGACGTGACGGGGCTCTGGACCTACGTCGGAGTCCTGGTCGGCATGTGCGTGTTCACCTGGCGCCTCACGGCCACCCTGATCGGAGCCCTCGCCTCCGTGACGCTCGCCGTCCGCCTCGAGAGCGACGGCGTCACCGAGACCGCCTTCGTGGTGCCGGTGATCATCCTCTCCATCTCCCTGATGATGGCCACCTTCGCGCGCACGATCGCCACCGTCAACCAGCTCCGCGACACCCGCGCCGAGCTGGAGGTCCTGACGGCCGAGCGCGAGCGGAGCCGGGTCGCCCGCGACATCCACGACATCCTGGGCCATTCGCTGACGGTGATCACCGTGAAGTCGGAGCTGGCCGGGCGCCTCCTCGACGCCGACCCGGAGCGGGCGCGGGCCGAGATCGCGGACGTGGAGTCGCTCGCGCGGGGCGCTCTCGCCGACGTCCGCGCGACCGTGTCCGGCTTCCGGGCCACGACCGCGAGCGGAGCGCTGGCCGCCGCGCGCGGCGCTCTCGCCGCGGCGGGGATCTCCGCCGACCTGCCCTCCTCCACCGACACCGTGCTCCCGCAGCATCGCGAGCTGGTGGGGTGGGTGATCCGCGAGGGAGCGACGAACGTCGTCCGCCATTCGAGCGCCTCGCGCTGCCGGATCCGCCTCACCGCCTGCGAGGTCGAGATCGCGGACGACGGAGTGGGTCCGCAGCCGGGAGCAGCGGGCTCGACCGGACTGGCCGGGCTCCGCGAGCGGGTCGAGGCGGCGGGCGGCCGGCTCTCCGTCGGGACGAGCGAGCTCGGGGGCTTCCGCCTGGCGGCTACCCTCCCCGGAGGCGGACGGTGAGCGCTCTGCGCCTCCTGATCGCCGACGACCAGGCGCTGGTGCGGGGCGCACTCGCCGCCCTGCTCTCGCTGGAGTCCGACATCGACGTGGTGGCGGAGGTCGGCCGCGGGGACGAGGTGGTCGCCGCGGCGCTCGCCTCGACGCCGGACGTCGCGCTGCTGGACATCGAGATGCCGGGGCTGGACGGGATCGCCGCCGCCGCGCTCCTCCGCGAGGCGCTGCCGGCCTGCCGCGTGCTGATCGTGACGACCTTCGGCCGTCCCGGCTACCTCAGCCGCGCGATGCAGGCGGGGGCATCGGGCTTCGTGGTCAAGGACACGCCCTCGGCTCAGCTGGCGGACGCCGTGCGGAGGGTCGGGCAGGGGCTGCGCGTGGTCGATCCCGCGCTCGCTGCGGAGTCGCTGGCGCAGGGAGGCACGCCCCTGACCGAGCGGGAGGCCGACGTGCTCGCCGCCGCGCGCACCGGAGGCTCGATCGCCGATCTCGCCCGGATGCTGCACCTCTCGCCGGGGACCGTGCGGAACCACCTCTCGGCGGTGATCGGCAAGACGGGCGCCCGCAACCGGGCCGACGCCCTCCGGATCGCGGAGCGCAACGGCTGGCTCTGAGAGTCCGGCCCGGCGGCACGATCACGGCGCTCCGCTCCGGAGCCGACCGCAGCGGAGCGCGACAGGAACGCCGAAGGCCCCGGCTCGACGCGCGAACCGGGGCCTTCTCGCTGTAGCGGGAGCGGGACTTGAACCCGCGACACCACGATTATGAGCCGTGTGCTCTAACCACCTGAGCTACCCCGCCGCGCGTTCTTCGCAGGTCTGGCCTGCGGGGAACGGAGCCCCCTGTGGGAATCGGACCCACTACCTCTTCCTTACCAAGGAAGTGCTCTACCAATGAGCTAAGGGGGCGCACCTGCGGGTCTGACAGCCCCTCTCGGGGCGTGCCCGCGATTTGGCACCGTTAGACGATAGCACCTCCGCGGAGCGTCGATGACCGCGGGGGACGCGCCCCCGCGGCCGCCCGTCTGCGGCTACGCCCGGCTCGCCTCGTCGAGCGCGGCGAGCTCCTCGGCGCTCAGCTCGAGGGAGGCCGAGGCGATCAGCGCCGGCAGCTGCTCCATCACGCGGGCGCTGGCGATCGGCGCGACCACTCCGGGCTGCGAGCGGAGCCAGGCGAGCGCCACCGTCGCCACCTCGGCGCCGTGCGCCTCCGCCGCCGCATCGAGCGCCGCCAGCACCCGGCGGCCGCGACCGTCGAGGTAGCGGGAGGCACCATCGGCGCGCGGGCCCTCGGGCGTCGATCCGTCGCGGTACTTGCCGGTCAGGAAGCCCGACGCCAGGGCGGAGTAGGGGACGACGGCCAGCCCCGCCTCGCGGGCGAGGGGCAGCAGGTCGGCCTCGATCCCGCGCTCCACGAGGTTGTAGTGCGGCTGCAGCGCGACGGGCGCGTGCAGGCCCTCCTCGCCCGCGATGCGCAGCCACTCCGCGACGCGATCGGCGCTGAAGTTCGACACTCCGATCGCGCGGACCAGGCCCTGGTCCACGAGCTCCGAGAACACGGCGGCGATGTCGGCCATCGGCACGGCCTCGTCGTCGAAGTGGGCGTAGTAGAGGTCGATCCGGTCGGTCGCGAGGCGCTCGAGGGAGGCGCGGGCGGCCGCGCGCACGGTGTCGGGCGCGAGGCCGGTGAACTGCGGGTGGCGACCCGCCTTCGTCGCGATCACCACGTCGTCCCGGTCCCCCGAGCGCTGCGCGAGCCACTCGCCGATGATCGTCTCGGACTCGCCGCCCGTGTTGCCCGGGACCCAGGCGGAGTAGGCGTCGGCGGTGTCGATGAAGTCGCCGCCCGCGGCCGTGTAGCCGTCGAGGACGTCGAAGGAGGTCTGCCGGCCCGCGGTCCAGCCGAAGACGTTGCCGCCGAGCGAGAGCGGGAAGACGTCGATGCCGGAGTCGCCGAGCGGCGAGCGGGTGACGGAGGAGGATGCTGCGCTGTCGATGGTCATCCCCCGATTCAAGTCCCGCACCCCGCCCCGATCGACCCCCCTCCCGCGCATGCGCGGCAAGGACTCAGGCTGTCAGCGCCGCGGGTAGTCGGCGTAGGCGAAGCGCGTCGAGTCCGGCGCCCAGCCGGAGACGTTGATCGTCCCCTGCCCGCCGTGGAGGCGCTCCAGCACTCGGCCGGGCTCGAGCGTCGAGCGCCCGGGGAGGTCGAGCAGCCGCAGCTCGACGTCGACGTTCTCGGGGTGCCCGGCCGTCCCCTCCGGATACGCGAGGTAGAGCAGGTGCGCGCCGTCGGGCGACTCGTGCGGGAACCAGTCGACCGTGTCCGACTCGACCAGGCGGGAGAGCGCGGAGCCGTCGAGGCCGATGCGGAACAGCTGCGCCCCGCCCCCGGCCCGCTCGGAGTTGAAGACGAGGGTGCGGCCGTCGGCCGAGACGTCGACGCCGTCGTCCGCCGGCTCGTCGTCGGTCAGGGCGGTGAGCGCGCCTCCTCCGGCCGGCATCGTGTAGACGTCGGTCCGCCACCGCCCGGAGGCGTCGCCGCCGCCGATCAGCGCGAGGGTCGCGCCGTCGGGCGAGACGCCGTGCAGGTAGTGCTTGAAGCGCGCGCCCTCGCGCTCGGCGGTCAGGCGGCGGGCGGGGGCGGAGCCGTCGAGCTCGACCGCGTAGAGGTGCCCGTCGCGCGCCGAGACGTAGGCGAGCCCGCCGGACGGGGCGAGCACGTGGTCGTTGTTGAGCTCGGCCGGCACCCCGTCGAGCGGGATCGGCTCGAGCACGGCCGCCCCCTCGAGCGGCAGCCGGAAGAGGCCGCCGTCGCCGTTCACGATCAGGGCGGAGCCGTCCGGAGTCCAGTTCGGCGCCTCCACGAGGACGGAGTCGGACTCGAAGACGGTCGTCGACTCCCCCGTCGCGAGGTCGTGGACGCGGAGTCGGCAGAGCTGGTCGGGGAGGAGCGAGCGGGCCATGCTCCCCACGGTAGGGCCCTGGCGGATCACGACGGGGCCGTCAAGCCTCTCCGCACTCAGGTTCCGCGGGAGGGCGCTCCGATATTCTTGACCGACTTATGCGCTGGGTACACCTTGGGAGGAACATGTGATGCTCCTCATCCTCGTGATCTCGTTCGCGATCGCCGTGGTGACCCCCTGGCTGGTGGACCGGTTCGGGCCGAAGACGTTCTACGCGCTGGCGCTGATCCCGGCCGCGAGCTTCGTCGCCACCGCGACCGCCCTGCCGACGATCCTCGACGGCGGCGAGATCCGCGAGTCCGTGCCGTGGATCCCCGCGCTCGACATCGCCCTCTCCTTCCGCCTGGACGCGCTCTCGATCGTCCTCGCCCTCGTGGTCAGCGGAGTCGGCGCCCTGGTCCTCGCCTACTGCGCGACGTACTTCAGCCGCGACGAGCCCTCGCTGGGCCGGTTCGCAGCGCTCCTGTCCGCGTTCGCCGGAGTGATGTACGGGCTGGTCACGGCCGACGACGTGATCATCCTCTTCGTCTTCTGGGAGGCGACGAGCGTCCTCTCCTACCTCCTCATCGGCCACTACAGCGGGCGCAAGGAGAGCCGGGGTGCCGGTCTCCAGGCGCTCCTGGTCACGACTCTCGGCGGGCTGGCGATGCTGGTCGGGATCATCGTCCTGATCGTGCAGGCCGGCACCACCAGCCTCTCCGGGATCGTCGCCGCCGCCCCCTCCGGCCCGATCGTGTCGACGGCGCTGGTGCTGGTGCTGCTCGGCGCGTTCTCGAAGTCCGCCCTGGTGCCGTTCCACTTCTGGCTGCCGGCCGCGATGGCCGCTCCCACGCCGGTCAGCGCCTACCTGCACGCCGCCGCGATGGTGAAGGCGGGCATCTACCTCGTCGCGCGCCTCGCGCCGGGCTTCGCCGACGACTCCGTCTGGCTGCCCGTGGTGGTGAGCGTCGGAGTCTGGACCATGCTCGTCGGCGGCTGGCGCTCGCTCCGGCAGTACGACCTCAAGCTCGTGCTGGCCTACGGCACCGTCAGCCAGCTCGGCTTCCTGACCGTCGCCGTCGGCTTCGGCTCGCGCGACGCCGCGCTGGCCGGACTGACCCTGCTCGTCGCCCACGCTCTCTTCAAGGCGCTGCTCTTCCTCACCGTCGGCATCGTCGACCACCGCGCCGGCACGCGCGACCTCCGCAAGCTCAGCGGCCTGGGACGGCAGGCGCCGGTGCTCGCGGGCGCCGCCCTCGTCGGCGTGCTGTCGATGGCGGGCATCCCGCCGCTGCTGGGCTTCGTCGCCAAGGAGGCCGTGTTCACGAGCCTGATCTCGGCGATCGAGCAGGGCTCGTTCTGGGCCTGGGTCGCGCTGGTCGGCCTCGTCCTCGGCTCGATCCTCACCGTGGCCTACTCCGCGCGCTTCTTCTGGGGCGCCTTCGCCCGCAAGAAGGGGCTCGAGGACACGCACCTGCACGCCGAGCCGTGGACCTTCACCGCCGCCCCGGTGCTGCTGGCCGCCGCCAGCGTGATCGGCGGGATCGCCGCCTCCGTGCTCGACCCGCTCGTCGCCGTCTATGCGGACACCCTCCCCTACGCCGCCCCGGACGCCGACCCGGAGCTCGCCGCCGCTGCGGAGACCTCCGACCACGGCGGCTACCACCTCGCGCTCTGGCACGGCTTCGAGCCCGCGCTGGCACTCAGCGCCCTCGTGATCGCCGTCGGACTCCTGCTCTTCGCCAAGCGCGTCGCCGTCGCGCGCGCGCAGTCGATGCTGCCCAACCGGATCGACTCGGCCGAGGGCTACTGGGCCACCGTCCGCTGGCTCGACCGTGTCGCCAGCACGGTCACCGAGTTCGTCCAGCGCGGCTCGCTCCCCCGCTACCTGACGGTGATCTTCGCGGTCTTCGTCCTCGGCGTCGGCGGTGCTGCCGCCCTCAACCGCACCTGGCCGGGCGATCTCGTCTTCTGGGACAGCCCGGGCCAGCTCGCGGTCGCGGCCGTGATGATCCTCGCGGCGGTGCTGTGCGCGATCGCCCGCAACCGGGTCGCCGCCGTGCTGCTGGCCGGCGCCACCGGCTACGGGATGGTGGCCCTCTTCGCCCTGCAGGGTGCACCGGACCTCGCCCTCACCCAGGCGCTGATCGAGACGGTGACCCTCGTGGTCTTCGTCCTGGTGCTGCGCCGCCTCCCGACCCGCATCGCCGCGAAGCACCAGCCGATGCGCAAGCGCCTGCGCGCCGTCATCGGCATCGCGGTCGGAGCGGTCATGGCCCTCGCCGCCACCATCGCCCTCGGCGCCCGGACCGCGACGCCGATCTCGGCCGAGCTGCCCCGCCTCGCCTACGAGGAGGGCAAGGGCCGCAACATCGTCAACGTCCTGCTCGTCGACATCCGCGCCTGGGACACGATGGGCGAGATCTCGGTCCTCGTCGTGGTCGCCACCGGCGTCGCGAGCCTGATCTTCCTCTCCAGCCGGGCCGGAGGCGCTCCCCGCCTCGAGTCGCAGAGCGCCGACGACCGCCGCGAGCGCGCGATGGACCTGACCGCCTCCTCCGCCGACGCCGAGCGCGACGGCGACCGCGGCTCCTGGCTCGTCGCCGGGCGCACGCTCCGGCCGGAGAACCGCTCGATCGTGCTCGAGGTGCTGGTGCGCCTGCTCTTCCACCCCGCGATGATCGTGTCGGTCTACCTGCTCTTCACCGGACACAACACCCCGGGCGGAGGCTTCGCGGGCGGCCTGCTCGCCGGTCTCGCCCTCGTCGCGCGCTACCTCGCCGGCGGCCGCTTCGAGCTCGGCGAGGCCGCGCCGATCGACGCGGGCAAGGTCCTCGGACTCGGCCTCTTCTTCGCCGTCGGCACCGCCGTCTCCTCCCTCGCCTTCGGCCTCGAGGTCCTCGAGTCGAGCTGGCTCGACCTCGAGGTGCCGGTGCTGGGCGAGCTCCACCTGGGCACGTCCACCCTCTTCGACATCGGGGTGTACCTGATCGTGATCGGCCTCGCCCTCGACATCCTCCGCAGCCTCGGCGGCGAGGTCGACCGCCACGGCGAGGAGGCCGAGCAGGGCTCCCCCTCGGGCGACGGCGTCACGCACTCGACGGACAGCACCCCCGGCCCCGGCCAGGGCACGGTCGACGGGCTCGAGACCTCGCTCCCCACCGGCTCCACGGTCGTCGGCGGACCGGGCAGGGGGGACGGCGCATGAGTATCACCCTCGTCCTCGTCGTCGTCATGGCGGTGATGTATGCGGCGGGCGTCTACCAGATGCTCGAGCGCAGCCTCACCCGCATCCTGATCGGGTTCCTGCTCGTCGGGAACGCGACCAACATCCTCATCCTGCTGATGGCCGGCCGCTCGGGGATCGCGCCGTTCGTCACCGACGACGGGCGCTCCTACGAGCAGATCGCCGCCGAGATGGCCGACCCGCTGCCGCAGGCGCTGATCCTCACCGCGATCGTGATCACCTTCGGGGTGTCCGCCTTCCTCCTCGCGATGATCTACCGCCGCTGGCGCCTCGCCAACGCCGACCAGGTGGAGGACGACGAGACCGACGCCTCCGTCCGCGAGGACGCGGCGGGCATCTCGGCCCAGACCACCGCCGACGACCGGGCGCTCGACGTCCTGCTCGAGTCCAGCGACGAGGGCACCGCCGCCAAGCACGGGGAGAGCGCCATGACCGACGACAGGAAGGAGGACCGATGAACGCCCTGATCCCGCTCGTCGTCACCCTCCCCCTCCTGGGAGCGGCCGTCGCGCTGATCCTCGGACGCCACCGGCGCGCGCAGATCACCGTGAACATCGTGACCCTCTCGAGCGTTCTGGTGATCTCCTCGGTGATGCTCGTGCTGGTCCTCACCGGCGACGGAGGCGGCAGCGCCGTCTACGTGGGCGGCTGGGAGCCGCCGTGGGGCATCGTGCTGGTCGTCGATCCGCTCGCCGCGCTGATGCTCGTGATCACCTCGATCACCCTGCTGGGCGTCCTGCTGTTCTCGGTCGGCCAGGGCCTCGTCGACGGCAACCGCGAGACGCCGGTCACGATCTTCCACCCGACCTACCTGATCCTCTCGGCGGGCATCCTCAACGCCTTCGTCGCGGGCGACCTCTTCAACCTCTACGTCGGCTTCGAGATCCTGCTGGCCGCGAGCTACGTGCTGATCACTCTGGGCGGCACCGCACCGCGGATCCGCGCCGGCACGACCTACGTGGTCGTCAGCCTGGTCTCGAGCGTGTTCTTCCTCTCGGCCATCGGCCTGCTCTACGGCGCCACCGGCACGGTCAACATGGCGCAGCTCTCGATCCGCATCGCCGAGCTCCCCGCCGACGTGCAGCTGGTGCTCCACGTGGTGCTGCTGCTCGGCTTCGGGATCAAGGCGGCCGTGTTCCCCCTGTCGTTCTGGCTCCCGGACTCGTACCCCACAGCTCCGGCGCCGGTCACCGCCGTCTTCGCCGGACTCCTCACCAAGGTCGGCGTGTACGCACTGATCCGCACCGAGACCCTGCTCTTCCCCGGCGGGAGGCTGAGCGAGGTGCTGCTGGTGGTGGCGCTGCTGACGCTGATCGTCGGCATCCTCGGCGCCGTCGCGCAGGCCGACATCAAGCGGATGCTGTCCTTCACGCTGGTCTCGCACATCGGCTACATGGTCTTCGGGATCGCCGTGGGCACCCCGGCCGGCTACGCGGCGACGATCTTCTACGTCATCCACCACATCACCGTGCAGACGACGCTCTTCCTCGCGACCGGCCTGATCGAGCGCGTCGGCGGCACCACCTCGATCCTGCGCCTCGGCGGGCTGCTCAAGGCCTCGCCGCTGCTGGCGCTGCTCTACTTCATCCCCGCGATGAACCTCGGCGGGATCCCGCCGTTCACCGGCTTCCTCGGCAAGGTGGGGCTCTTCGTCGCCGGCACGGAGTCGGCCGTCGACCAGCCCTCGTGGCTGATCTGGGCCGTCATCGCCGCCGGAGCCGTGACCTCGCTCCTGACCCTCTACGCCGTCGCGCGCGTCTGGAACATGGTCTTCTGGCGCCGCCAGGAGGAGGTGCCCGGCTACGAGTCGCCCCTGATCGACCAGCTGCAGGAGGACCCCCACGACACGGGCAGCATCCGCACCCGCCACTCGCCGCCGATGATGGTGCTCGCCACCGCGGGGATGGTCGTGGTCGGCGTCGTGCTGACCGTCGGCGCCGGTCCCCTCTACGACGCGAGCGAGCGAGCGGCGAGCGCGGTCGCCGACCCCGCGACCTACATCGCGACCGTCTACCGCGACTCGTCCTTCGGAGAGGAGGGGCCGCGATGAGCCCCCGCCGCCGCGTCGACATCTGGAACCGCGTCGCGATGTTCGTGACCCTCGTCGGGATCTGGGTGCTGCTCTGGGACGACGTCTCGGTGCTGTCGATCGTCACCGGCTTCCTGGTCGCCCTGCTGATCACCCGGGTGTTCTACCTGCCGCCGGTCGAGTTCTCGAACCGCATCAACCCGTGGTTCGTGCTCCTCTTCCTCCTGCGCCTGCTGGCCGACATCGCGGTGGCCTCGGTGCGGGTGTCCTGGCAGATCCTGACCCTGCCCGTCCCGGTGCACAACGCCATCGTCGCCGTGCACCTGCGCAGCCGCTCCGAGGGGATGCTCGTCTGGACGACGGAGGCCGTCTCGCTCGTCCCCGGCTCCCTGGTGATCGACGTGGACCCGCAGCTGAACGTCCTCTACCTGCACGTGCTCGGCGTGACCCACGACGAGGGCGAGCGGATCGACGAGGTGCGCCGGACGGTCCTCCGGACGGAAGCGCGCATCGTCCGGGCCATCGGCTCCCGCGAGGACGTGCAGCGCGTGAATCGGCCGATCGAGGCCGGATCGGGGGTGGTCCGGTGATCGACTGGCTGATCTGGATCCTGGTGCCGGTCTTCGGCGCCGCGTGCCTGCTCGCGCTCGTGCGGATCCTCCGCGGTCCGTCCGTGCTCGACCGGGTCGTCGCGGCCGACGTGCTCGTCGCGACGATCATCTGCGGGATCGGCGCCGAGATGGCGGTCAACCACCACGCGCGGACCCTGCCCGTCGCGCTCGGGCTCGCGCTGTTCGCCGTCTTCGGATCGATCAGCGTCGCCAAGTTCATGGCCAACCGCGAGGAGGACTGACATGGACCTGTTCTTCGACGTGCTCACCGCTGTGCTGCTGCTGGTCGGCGCCCTGCTCTCGCTGCTGGCCGCGATCGGCCTGATGCGGTTCGACGACCTGCTCTCCCGGATGCACGCGGGCACGAAGCCGCAGGTGCTCGGACTGATCTGCGTGATGCTCGCGGTCGCCATCCGGAACCCCGGCTTCGCCGCCGCGGGGACCATCGTGCTGGTGATCGGCTTCCAGCTGCTGACCGTGCCCGTCTCGGCGCACATGGTCGGCCGGGCGGCCTACCGGGCCGAGGCCGTCTCTCCCGGGTACCTCGTCGCCGACGAGCTCGCGGAGGCGGTCACCCGCGCCGACGAGCAGGCCCGCGCGACCGGGCCCGAGACCGCGCACGCGTCCGAGGAGCGGGCGCGCACCTCCTCCGCGCCCCCGCCCGAGGACGAGGACTGCCCGGCCGCGACCGCCTAGGCGACGAGGACGAGCTGCACGGCGGAGGCGCCGGTCATGCTGCGCAGCGCGAATCCGCCGATCGCGAGGGTGACGGCGACCAGGCCGCCGACCAGCAGCACCAGCAGCGGCACCACCCACAGCAGCGCCCGTCGGCGTCGGGCTCGGGCCTCGTCCGGCGTCTCTTCGATCACCCGTCGACTGTACGGGACGGCGGGGGCGTGCCCCCGGCGCCCACGAGCCGCCCGATAAACTGGACCTCATGACCCTGGACTCCGCTCTCTCCGGCGCGCCCGAGAACTCCCCCGGCCCCGACTCCGAGGCCGAGCACCGCCGGGGAGCCGAGTGGTGGCGCACCGCCGTCATCTACCAGATCTACCCGCGCTCCTTCGCGGACGCGGACGGCGACGGCATCGGCGACCTGCCCGGCATCGCCTCGCGCCTCGAGAGCCTCGCCGAGCTCGGCGTCGACGCGATCTGGCTCTCGCCCTTCATGACCTCGCCGCAGAAGGACGCGGGCTACGACGTCGCCGACTACTGCGACGTCGATCCGCTCTTCGGCACCCTCGCCGACTTCGACGCGATGCTCGCCCGTGCTCACGCCCTGGGCATCCGGATCATCGTCGACCTCGTCCCCAACCACTCCTCCAGCGCCCACCGCTGGTTCCAGGAGGCGCTCGCCGCTCCCGCGGGCAGCGCCGAGCGGGCGCGCTACCTGTTCCGCGACGGCCGGGGCGAGTCGGGCGAGCTGCCCCCGAACAACTGGGAGTCTGTCTTCGGCGGCCCCGCGTGGACCCGCGTCATGGAGCCCGACGGCTCGGCCGGCCAGTGGTACCTGCACCTCTTCGACACCTCGCAGCCCGACTTCGACTGGACGAACGAGTGGGTGCGCGAGCGCTTCCGGGAGGTCCTCCGCTTCTGGCTCGACCGCGGCGTCGACGGCTTCCGCGTCGACGTCGCGCACGGGATGATCAAGGCCGAGGGGCTGCCTGACTACACGCCGCCCGCCGACAGCGGGTCGATGGGCGGAGTCGCTCCCGCCGACGGCGAGGAGCCCGCCACCGCCCCCTACTGGGCGCAGGACGGCGTCCACGAGATCTACCGCGACTGGCACTCCCTGCTCGCCGAGTACCCGGACGACCGCGTGCTCTGCGCCGAGGCGTGGGTGCAGCCCCTCTCCAAGCTCGCCCGCTGGGTCCGCCCCGACGAGATGCACCAGGCCTTCAACTTCGCCTACCTCGAGACCCCGTGGAGCGCACCCGCCCTCCGCGACATCATCGACTCCTCCGTCGAGGCCTTCGCCGCCGTCGGCGCCCCGTCGACGTGGGTGCTGTCGAACCACGACGTCGTGCGCCACGCGAGCCGCCTGGCCCTGACGTCCGACAACCCGCAGGGCTACGGCATCGGCCCGCGCACGCCGGGACTCCCCGACCCCGTCCTGGGGCTGCGCCGCGCTCGTGCCGCGACCGCCCTCATGCTCGCGCTCCCCGGCTCCGCCTACGTCTACCAGGGCGAGGAGCTCGGGCTCCCCGAGGCGATCGACCTGCCGGACTCGGCGCGTCAGGACCCGACCTGGTTCCGCACCGGCGGCGAGCGCTACGGCCGCGACGGCTGCCGGGTGCCGATCCCGTGGGAGGCGGACGCGCCCGCGTACGGCTTCAGCGGCTCCGGCGACTCCTGGCTGCCGCAGCCCGGCGACTGGGCGCCGCTCGCCCGCGACCGCCAGCGCGGTGTCGAGGGCTCGACGCTCGAGCTGTACCGGTCCCTGCTCGCGGTGCGCCGCGCCGAGGACCTGGGCTCCGGCGCCGTCGAGTGGCTCGGGGGCTACCCGGAGGACGTCGTGGCGTTCCGCAACGGAACGGTCACGGTGATCGCGAACCTCGGCGAGGCTCCGGTCGAGCTGCCCGTCGGCTCCGTGGTGCTGTCCTCGGAGGAGCTGCACGAGCCGGCGCTGCCGGCCGACACCACGGTCTGGCTGCGCGCGGAGTAGCGGGCCGCGGGGTCCGCCCGGCGGCTCCCGCGTCCCGCCGCCGGGTCAGCGCCCGGCGTTGGCTTTGAGCCAGAGGTAGGAGTCGACCTTCGTCACGCCGTCGAGGCGGATCTCGAAGTGCAGGTGCGGGCCGGTCGACATGCCGGTCGTGCCCACCAGGCCGAGCAGCTGGCCGACCTTCACCGGGTCGCCCTCGTTCACGGCCGCCGAGCCGTGCTGCATGTGCGCGTACACGCTCGAGACGAGCTGCCCGTCGATCTCGTGGTCGACGATCACGTGCACGCCGAGCGAGCCCTCGCCGTCGATGACCGTGCGCACGACGCCGTCGGCGATCGCCTGGATGGGCGAGCCGTCGCCCGGGTTGAAGTCGGTGCCGCCGTGGTTCACCGAGCAGCCCGCGCAGTTGCGGTAGCCGAAGCGGTCGCCCACCGGCACGCCGACGGCGAAGGGCCACTGGATCGACGCGTTCGGGTCGTTCGTGAAGCCTGTGTCGGAGGTGCGGACGATGTCGGCGACGTTGGTCTGCGTCTTGCGCTCCTGCACGCCGAAGCCGTCGCGGGCGACCGTCTCGGCGCTGACCTCGCCGGCGACGAACGACTGCGCGCCGCGGCGGGCGTCGGCGCCGAAGGGGGTCGAGAGGCTCTGCGCCTGCACGTCCTCCGCGGTCAGGAGCGATGTGGCCGGCAGAGAGGTCGCCGCCACGATGGCCGCGACGAAGGAGAGGGCGACGAGTGGGCCGACCCGGGCCCGGCGCACGGGCCGGAGCGGCGTCGCGCGCGGTGCGGGGACGGGGGCCGGGGCGCTGCGGACCGAGGCGACGCGGCGCTCCGCCTCGCGCAGCTGCTCCGCCGTGGGAGCCGCGAGGAGGTCGTCGGAGCCGCTCGCGAGCGAGACGTCGGAGGCGAGGGCCAGAGCGCGCTCACGCTCGCGGAGCTCGCGACGGGAGAGGGGTGGAGTCGATTCGCCGGGGGTCGATGCAGGGGCAGCGGGGGCGGGCGAATCGGGGCTCACGAAGTCGATGTCTTCCGTCGGGGGCAGGGGACGAGCGGGCCTCCAGGGAGAGGCACCGCTCGGTTACGTGAGCGCAGCCTGTGCGAACATCACGAATTCATAAAGGATAACCGCGGCCGGCGGGATCCGGCCAGAGGCCGCCGCGCACAGGCGCGATCGGGGCACGACTCGCGGCGAGCCCCGGCGGGATCCTGCGCCGATCCGCCTCTCGACGCACGGAATCCTTGCCGGCTCGGCCTGGGAGAGCGGTTACACCTCGTCCGCACGCAGGCGGCGCAGCAGATCCTCCAGCTCGGCGAAGAGAGGATCCGGTGCCGCGATGAGCAGCCCGGAGCCGAAGGGTGCGCCGTCGAGTCCCGCGACCCGCGCACCCGCCTCCTCGGCGATGAGGGCGCCCGCAGCGAGGTCCCACGGGTTCAGGCCCCGCTCGTAGTACGCGTTCAGCCGCCCGGTGGCCACCGAGCACAGGTCGAGCGCCGCCGAGCCGATGCGGCGGATGTCGCGGACCGAGCCCAGGAGCTCCTGCACTACGGCGCCCTGACGCATCCGGCGGCCCGCGTCGTAGCCGAAGCCGGTGCCCACCAGCGCGAGCGAGAGGGAGGAGGGAGCCGAGACCTGCAGCACGACTCCGTCCCGCTCGGCTCCCCCGCCTCGGCTGGCCGTGGTCACCTCGCCCGTCGCTCCGTTCACGACCGCGCCGGCGAGCGCGGTCCAGGTCGCGGGATCCGGCTCCCCCTCCACCACAGCGATGCTGACCGCGTAGGAGGGGATGCCGTAGAGGTAGTTGACGGTCCCGTCGATCGGATCGACGACCCAGGTCAGCCCGCTCGTGCCGCCCCCCGACCCCGACTCCTCGCCGAGGAAGCCGTCGTCCGGACGCGCCTCGGCCAGGCGCCGGCGGATCAGCTCCTCGACCTCCCAGTCCGCGGCCGTCACCACGTCCTCCGGAGACGACTTCGACGCGGCGATCTCGACACCGTCCTCCCGCCGCTGGCGGGCGAGGTGCGCCGCCTCGACGGCGATCGAGCGGGCGATGGCGAGGAGGGGTGCGTTGTCGCTCATGGCCCCAGCCTAGGGATCGGGCCCATCATGAGGGGATGAGCACCCCTATCGCCCTCACCGGAGCCACCGGAGCCGTCGGCGGCCGCGTCGCGCGCGAGCTCGCCGACGCCGGTCACGCCCTCCGCCTGCTGGTCCGCGACCCGTCCCGCGCGCCCGAGCTCCCCGGGGCCGAGGTGGTGCGCTCCTCCTTCGCCGACGCGGGCGACTCGCTCGAGGGCGTGCGCCTCCTCCTGATGGTCTCCGCCTCCGAGAACGAGGAGCGCCGCGCCGAGCACCTCGCATTCGTCGACGCAGCCGCCGCCGCGGGTGTCGAGCACGTCGTCTACACCTCCTTCGCCGGAGCCGCACCCGACGCGGTCTTCACCCTCGCCCGAGACCACGCGGCCACCGAGGACGCGATCCGGAGCTCCGGCATGGGCTGGACGTTCCTCCGCGACAACCTCTACCTCGACTTCCTGCCCGCGATGCTCGGCGAGGACGGCGCGATCCGCGGACCCGCGGGATCGGGCCGGGCCGCCGTCGTCGCGCGCGAGGACGTGGCCCGCTCGGCCGCGGCTGTCCTCCGCTCCCCCTCCGAGCACCGCGGAGCCGCCTACGAGCTGACCGGGCCCGAGGCCCTCACCCTCGACGAGGTCGCCGCGACACTGACGGCGGCGGGCCGCCCCGCCGTCTACGTCGATGAGACCCTCGAGGAGGCGTACGCATCTCGCCGCCGGTGGAACGCACCGGACTGGCAGCTGGACGCCTGGGTCAGCACCTACTCCGCGATCGCCGCCGGACAGCTGGAGCACGTCTCGGGCGACGTCGAGCGGCTGACCGGACGGCCGCCGCTCTCCCTCGCGGGGTTCCTGGAGCAGGAGGCGCGGGGCTGAGGCGACGGCGCGGGCCGGACCGACGGCGCGGGCCGGGACGACGGCGCGCGAGGTGCGACGGGACGAAGAGGCCGGGCCCGGCGATTCGCCGGAGCGGCGATCCGCCGGAGCGGTGCTCCCCCGGAAAGGCACTCCCCCGGAAGGGCGATCCCCCGACATGCGGAACGCCCCGCGCATCTCGTGATGCCGGGGCGTCTGCTGGTGTTCCTGCTCGGTGGCGAGTGAGGGATTCGAACCCCCGAAGGCTACGCCGTCTGATTTACAGTCAGATCCCTTTGGCCGCTAGGGTAACTCGCCGTGGCGCACCCGACCGCGTGTTCACAACCGGAGGCGCTCAGCAAGGATACCCACGCGACCGGCGGATCGGAAATCGGTGCCACGCGGCCTCAGTCCGCCTCCGCCGCGTAGCGGGACGCCGCCTCCGCGACCTTCCCCGCGTAGCTCCCGGCCGGGTTGTAGGCCGCGATCGCCGCCCGCCATCCCGACTCCGTCGAGAGGTCGCCGCCGGCGTCGCAGAGGTACCGGGCGGCGGTCACCGCCTGCTGGTCCACGTTCTGCGGATCCCATCCGCTCGACGCCCACGCCATCCACGTCGCCGGGATGATCTGCAGCGGACCCATCGCCCGGTCGACCTCGGCGTCGCCGTCCAGAGCCCCGCCGTCGTTGTCGGGGACCCGGTCGAAGCGCGTTCCGTCCAGGCGCGGACCGTAGATCGGCTCCGTCGGCCGCCCGTCCTCGCCCAGCTCGCCGCCGTCGATCGTGCCGTGCCTGCTCTCGACGTAGCCGATGCCGGCCAGGGTCGCCCAGTCCAACCGGCAGTCGGGGTCGACCGACGCCGTGAGGAGGGCCGTGCCCGCGTAGGCGGTGAGCGCACGCAGCGGGATGCCGCTCCCCTCGGACGCCGTGCCCAGCCACGCCTCGTCGGCGAGCAGTCGCACCGGCGTCGCCGCGGCCTGCTCGGGATCCTCCAACACGACGGGGTCGGCCGCGACGGGAGCGGTCGCCGCGGGAGGGACGGTGGACAGGCCCTCCTCGACCGTCAGCGCGGGCGGCCGCTGGCCGCAGCCGGCCAGGAGGAGGCCGGCGAGCGGGACGAGGACGAGAACGGGGAGGCGGCGCACCCCTCAGAGGTACCAGCCGCGCCTGGGGCCGGGCTCCGCCACGCCTGAAAGCTAAACTCGGAGCCATGGCAGATTCAACGTTCGACGTCGTCAGCAAGATCGACAAGATGGAGGCGGACAACGCCCTGAACCAGGCCCACAAGGAGGTCGAGCAGCGCTACGACTTCAAGAACGTCGGCGCCTCGATCGCCTGGAGCGGCGAGAAGATCCTGATCAAGGCCAACACCGAGGAGCGGGCGAACGCCATCCTCGACGTCTTCCAGTCGAAGCTGATCAAGCGCGGCATCAGCCTCAAGAGCCTCGACGCGGGCGAGCCCTTCGCGTCCGGCAAGGAGTACCGGATCGAGGCCACCCTCAAGGAGGGCATCGACCAGGAGCACGCGAAGAAGATCAACAAGCTCATCCGCGACGAGGCGCCGAAGTCGGTCAAGTCGCAGATCCAGGGCGACGAGCTCCGCGTCTCCTCGAAGAGCCGCGACGACCTCCAGGCGACCATGGCGCTCCTGCGCGGGGCCGACCTCGAGCTCGACCTCCAGTTCGTCAACTTCCGCTGAGGAATGACGCACACGGGAGCACGCGCGTGACCGCCGGAATAGACGAGCCCGACCGGCGGGGCCGCACCGGACTCGACAGGGACGGGCTCGACCTCGTCGGGAACCCCGACGTGGTCGTGAAGGAGGTCACCCTCCTCTCGAGCGACTGGTACGTCCTCCGCACCACCCGCTTCGACTACCGGCACCGCGACGGCAGCTGGACGAGCGAGCAGCGCGAGACGTACGACCGGGGGAACGGCGCGGCGGTCCTGCTCTACGACGCCGACGCGCGCACCGTCGTCCTGATCCGGCAGTTCCGCTACCCCGCGTACGTGAACGGCGACCTCGACGGGATGCTCCTCGAAGTGCCCGCCGGTCTCCTGGACGAGGACGGGCCCGAGGAGGGCGCCCGCCGCGAGGCGTCCGAGGAGACCGGACTCGAGGTCGACCGGCTCGAGCACGTGTTCGACGCGTTCATGAGCCCCGGCTCGGTCACCGAGAAGCTGCACTTCTACGCGGGGCGCTACCGCGCGGGGACCCGCAGCGGAGCGTTCGCGGGACTCGCCGACGAGGGCGAGGACATCGAGGTCCTCGAGCTCTCGTTCGACGAGGCGCTGACCCAGATCGGCGTGCAGATCGTCGACGCGAAGACGATCATGCTCCTGCAGTGGGCGGCCCTGTCCGGCCCGTTCTCGCGCTGACCCGCGGACGTCGCGGCTGCGGACGCGTCAGCGCGCGTACTCGGCGAGGGCGCGTCCGGTCAGCGTGTCCGCCGCCGCGAGCCCGACCGGAGTCCCCTCGAAGACGATCGTCCCTCCGTCGTGCCCGGCTCCGGGCCCCACGTCGATGATCCAGTCCGCGTGCGCCATCAGGGCGCGGTGGTGCTCGATCACCACGACCGAGTTCCCGGAGTCGACCAGCCGGTCGAGCAGTCCGAGCAGCGTGTCGACGTCCGCGAGGTGCAGGCCCGTGGTCGGCTCGTCGAGCAGGTAGACGGATCCGGACGAGGCCATGTTGATCGCGAGCTTGAGGCGCTGACGCTCGCCCCCGGACAGCGTGTTCAACGGCTGTCCGAGCGTGAGGTAGCCGAGACCGACGTCGACGAGACGGGCGAGCACCGTGTGCGCCGGTCCGCTCGCGAAGAACTCCGCGGCGTCGACGATCGGCATCGAGAGCACCTCGTGGATGTTCCTCCCGCGGAGGCGGTACTCGAGCACCTCAGCGGTGAACCGCTTGCCGTCGCACTCCTCGCAGACCGACGAGACCGTCGCGGCGGGGCCCAGCTCGGTGAAGATCATCCCGGCCCCCTTGCAGACGGGGCAGGCGCCTGCCGAGTTCGCGCTGAAGAGCGCCGGTCTCACACCGTTCGCCTTCGCGAAGGCCGCCCGGATCGCGTCGAGGACACCGGTGTAGGTCGCCGGATTGCTGCGCCGCGACCCGCGGATCGGCGACTGGTCGGCCACCACCACGCCCGGCCGACCCGCGAGCGAGCCGTGCAGGAGCGACGACTTGCCCGAGCCGGCGACTCCGGTGACGACGGTCAGCACGCCCAGCGGGACGTCCACGTCGACGCCGCGGAGGTTGTGCGTGGAGGCCCCGCGGATCTCCACCGCCCCGGTCGGACGGCGCACGGCCTCCTTCAGCGGGACGCGGTGACCGAGATGACGGCCCGTCAGGGTGTCCGACGTGCGCAGCTGCGCCACCGTCCCCTCGAACCGCAGCTCGCCGCCGTGCGCGCCGGCCCTCGGACCGAGGTCGACCACGTGATCGGCGATCTCGATGATCTCCGGCTTATGCTCGACCACCAGGACGGTGTTGCCCTTGTCCCGCAGGCGGCGCAGCAGCTCGATCATCCGCGAGACGT
This sequence comes from Rathayibacter sp. AY2B9, assembly GCF_002931595.1. Taxonomy (NCBI): domain Bacteria; kingdom Bacillati; phylum Actinomycetota; class Actinomycetes; order Micrococcales; family Microbacteriaceae; genus Rathayibacter; species Rathayibacter sp. AY2B9. Next base: position 270,900 of record NZ_PSUB01000002.1, on the reverse strand, counting down.
CGTGCGGATGCAGACCCGCCGTCGGCTCGTCGAAGACGTACGTGACGTCCGTGAGGCTCGACCCCAGATGCCGCACCATCTTGACCCGCTGCGCCTCACCGCCCGAGAGGGTGCCCGACTCCCGATCGAGCGACAGGTAGCCGAGGCCGACCTGGACGAGGGCGTCGAGCGTCCCGAGGAGGGTCTCGACGATCGGAGCGACGGACGGCGCCTGCAGTCCGCGGAGCCACGCGGCGAGGTCGGTCGCCTGCAGCGCGGCGCACTCGGCGATGTTCCGGCCCCCGATGCGCGACTCCAGTGCGGCGCGGGTGAGCCGGCCGCCTCCGCACTCGGGGCAGGCGGCGAAGGTGGCCACCCGCTCGGCGAAGGCGCGGATGTGCGGCTGCGCCGCCTCCTTCGCCAGGTAGAGGCGGGTGACCTTCACCAGGAGGCCCTCATAGGTCATCGTCATCCCGGCGATGGCCATCTTCGTGGCCGGACGGTAGAGGAACGCGTCCATCTGCTCGGGCGTGAAGTCGGCGATCGGCACATCGGCCGGATAGAGGCCGGACTCGGCGAGGCCCTTCCAGTACCAGCCGCCGACGACGAAGTTGGGGATCGCGTCGAGAGCACCGCCCTCGAGCGACTTCGAGCGGTCGATCAGCGCGTCGAGGTCGATGCTCGACACCCGGCCCGTCCCCTCGCACCGGGGGCACATCCCCTCCGGCAGGTTGAAGGAGAACGCACCGCTCGTGCCCGCGTGCGGGTCGCCGATCCGGCTGAAGAGGATCCGCAGCATCGTGTACGCGTCGGTCGCCGTGCCGACCGTGGACCGGCCGTTCGACCCCATCCGCTCCTGATCGACGACGATCGTGGCCGACAGTCCGTCGAGCGACTCCACGTCCGGGCGAGCCGGCGACCCCATGAACTGCTGCACGAAGGCGGAGTAGGTCTCGTTGATGAGGCGCTGGGACTCGGCCGCGATGGTGCCGAAGACCAGCGACGACTTGCCGGAGCCCGAGACCCCGGTGAACACGGTGATCCTCCGCTTCGGGATGTCGACGTCGATCCCCCGGAGGTTGTTCTGGCGCGCACCGCGCACCCGGATGACGTCGTGGGGCGCGGCCGTGGTCATGCTGTCTCCGTCCAGAGCGGTGCCCGAATCCTAGAGGAGGCGCAAGGCGTCCACGCCGGAACGACGAACGGCCCTCCGGACTGCACCGGAGGGCCGTTCGGAGACCACGCGTCAGAGCGCTGCCGGCTCCGCCCGCGAGATCGCGATCATGTCCTCGCGGGGAACGACCTTCACCCGCGCACGGCCCTCGGGCTCGCCGAGCGCCATCTCGTGCTCGTCCAGCCGGTGCCAGCCGTCGAGATCCGTGTAGGCGATCTCCCGCTCCTCGAGCAGGGCGACCACGGCCGCCTCCTCGGGGTGCTCGGGCGTCCACCAGGACGCCTGGTCGTTGAGCACGTGCGCGACAGTCTCCATGGCGTCGGACTTGGTGTGCCCGATGAGGCCCACCGGTCCGCGCTTGATCCAGCCGGTCGCGTAGACGCCGTGGACCTGCTGGTCCTCGTCGTCCAGGACCTGGCCCTCGCGGTTCGGGATCACGCCGCGCATCTCGTCGAACGGGAGGCCGTCGAGCGGCGAGCCGAAGTAGCCGACCGCGCGGTACACGGCCTGCACGGGGACCTCGCGGATCTCACCCGTGCCGCGCACTCCGCCCTCGCCGTCCGGCTCGGTGCGCTCGTACCGGATCGCGCCGACCCGACCCGATCCGTCGTCCACGAACTCGAGCGGCTTCGCCCAGAAGTGCAGGTGGAGACGACGCGAGGCGCTCCCGACCTCGCGGGTGCGCCACTGGTTGAGCACCCGGTTGATGACCATGACCTGCTTGTTGGTCGCGATGGCGGCCTCCGAAGCGGGATCGAGGTCGAAGTCCTCGTCGGCGACGATCATGTCGACGTCGCGCAGCTCGCCCAGCTCGCGCAGCTCCAGCGGCGTGAACTTCACCTGAGCGGGACCGCGGCGCCCGAAGACGTGCACGTCGGTGACGGGAGAAGCCTTCAGCCCCTCGTAGACGTTCGGCGGGACCTCGGTGGGCAGGAGGTCCTCGGCGTGCTTCGCCAGCATCCGCGAGACGTCGAGCGCCACGTTGCCGTTGCCGATGACGGCGACGGAGGACGCCTCCAGCGGCCAGGTGCGCGACACGTCGGGGTGGCCGTCGAACCAGCTGACGAAGTCGGCCGCACCGTAGGAGCCCTCGAGCTCGACACCCGGGACGTCGAGCGGAGCGTCCCGGACGGCGCCGGTCGCGAAGATCACGGCGTGGTAGTGCCGCTTGAGATCCTCGAGCGTGATGTCGGTCCCGAAGTGCACGTTGCCGAAGATGCGGATGTCGCCCCGGTCGAGCACCTCCCGCAGCGCGGTGATGATCCCCTTGATGCGCGGGTGATCGGGCGCCACGCCGTAGCGGACCAGGCCGTAGGGCGCGGGCAGGTGCTCGAACAGATCGATCGAGACGTCGTACTTCTTCTCGGCCTTGATCATGAGGTCGGCGGCGTAGATGCCCGCGGGACCCGCACCGACGATGGCCAGCCTGAGCTTGGTCATTGCGTTCCTCCTGCCGGGGCGCCGCAGCGCACAACCGGTCTCATTCCTGCGGCGCAGGGCGCGCCGCGACGATCGGGGTCAGCCGTTGCGCTCGACGACGGTGTCGGCGAAGCGCGTCAGCGCCTTGCGGACGGAGCCGTCGGGCAGCGGAGCGAGGGCGGCGACGGCCTCGTCGGCCCACCGGTGGGCCTCGGCGAGGGTCTGCGCGGTGACGTCGTGATCGCGCAGCTGAGCGATGGCGTCCGAGATGTCGGCGCTCTGCTCCTCCGTGTGCGCGATGGCGTCGTTCGAGCGGCTCACATAGCTCTCGATGCGGGCGAGGAGAGCCGCGGCCTCCCTATCGGAGGAGGCGCGCTCGCGCAGGCGCAGGATCGGCAGCGTCGACACGCCGGCGCGGATGTCCGTGCCGGGGTTCTTGCCGGTCTCCTCCGGCTGGGGAGAGAGGTCGATGACGTCGTCGACGATCTGGAAGGCGACGCCGATCTTCTCGCCGAAGACGCGCATGGCCTCCTCGTACTCCTCCGGAGCCTCCGAGAACGCGACTCCCGTGCGGCCCGCCGCGGCGATCAGGGACCCGGTCTTGTCGGCCAGGACGGACAGGTAGTGCTCGACCGGGTCCTCGCCGTCGGTCGGGCCGACCGTCTCGTGCAGCTGCCCGAGGACGAGCCGCTCGAACGTGTCGGCCTGGAGCCGGATCGCCTTGTCGCCGAGCTCGACCATCAGCTGGTTCGCGCGGGCGAAGAGCAGATCGCCCGTCAGGATGGCCACGTTGTTGCCCCACACGGTCTGCGCCGACGGGACGCCGCGGCGCTTCTCCGCCTCGTCCATGACGTCGTCGTGGTAGAGCGATGCGAGATGGGTGATCTCGATCGCCTGCGCGCCCAGCAGGACCTGCGGCGTGTTTCCACGGCCCAGCGACGCGGCCAGGAGGGTGAGCATCGGGCGCACGCGCTTGCCGCCCGCCTCGAGGAGGTACCGGGTGGAGACGTCGGCCACGGCGTCCGCGAAGGACAGCTGCCGGACGAGACCCTCCTCGACCTGCTCCAGACCCGCGTCGATCGTGCGGGCGAGAGCCCGGTCCGACGAGGAGGAGAAGATGCGCTCGGAGAGGCCGAGCTGCGCCGTCAGAGACGGGCTGCGACGGGCGACGGGCGCAGTGGCGTTCACAGGGAAACCCTAACGTCTCGGCCTGTGCGGACCCCGGTCGTCATCGGGTCGCCGCGATCGGCTTGACGCCGCGGTGCAGCGCCACGATGCCCGCGGTCAGATCGCGGTAGGCCACACGCTCGAAGCCCGCCACGCGGAGCCAGGCGGCGACGACGCTCTGCTCCGGCCAGGCCCGGATGGAATCGCCGAGATAGTCGTACGCGGGATTGTTCGACGACGCGAGGCGCACAACGGCGGGCATGACCCTCGACAGGTAGAAGTCGTACGCGGCGGCCAGCGGAGCGATCGGCGGAGTCGAGAACTCGCAGATCACGACCCGGCCGCCGGGCTTCAGCACACGCAGGAACTCGGCGAGCGCCGTCCTCGGCTCGGCCACGTTGCGCAGACCGAACGAGATGGTCACGGCATCGAACGACTCGTCCTCGAACGGGAGATCCATCGCGTCGGCCTGGACGAACTCGATCCGGTCGTTGCCCGCCTGACGGCGACGGCCGACGGCGATCATCCCCGGGGAGAAGTCGGCTGCGACGACCTGGGCGCCCGACCGCGCCAGCGACGCGCTCGACGTGCCGGTGCCGGCCGCGATGTCGAGGATGCGCTCACCGGGAGCAGGGTTGACGGCGCGCGTCGTCGCGATCCGCCAGAGCCGGTCGTTCCCCACCGAGAGGAGTCCGTTCACCAGGTCGTAGGCAGGAGCCACGGTGTCGAACATCGAGGCGACCTCGTCGGGCCGTTTGGTGAGGTCTGCCTTCGTCACGATCCGCAAGTCTACGGCGAGACGCGGGACGGCGGCTGTGCATCCGCCGTTCCGCGTCCGGTCGGCGCGCTCCCCCATGGGGAAGCGCCGGGACCGCCCCGCTCCGCCTCGCGCGGCGGCCCCGGACCGGATCACGGTAGCAACGGAGCCCTGCGCCCCGAGCCCCGCGGCATGGGACGTCCCACCTTCTGGCGCGGGCGTACCCTGCTGAGGTGACGCTCATCGGCGCTGGAACCCCCCTGCTGCGTGCGGAGACGACTCCACTGGACTCTCCGCAGTCGCTCCTCTCCCACTCCGACCCGAGGCGGCCCCTCCTCTGGCAGCGCGACGGCGCCGGCCTCAGCGGACGCGGCGAGGCCCTGCGCCTCGAGTTCTCGGGCCCGGAACGGCTGCGGGATGCCGCGGCGGCCTGGCGGCGGCTCTGCGACGCGGCGACGGTGGAGGACCGGGTCGAACTGCCCGGGACGGGGCTGGTCGCGTTCGGGACCTTCGCTTTCTCGAGCCGATCCGAGGCGACGAGCGTGCTGATCGTGCCGCGCACCGTGATCGGGACGCGCGACGGCCGGTCATGGCTGACGCGGATCACGATCGGCGAGGCGGAGAGACCGTATACGCCGGGCGAGGAGCCGCTGGGGGCGGAGTACCACGTGCCGCTCTCCCCGGGTGCGCTGTCGCCGGACGGGTACCGCGCAGCGGTAGCTGCCGCGGTGGAGACGATCCGGGCGGGTGAGCTGTCCAAGGTCGTGATCGCGCGCGATCTGAAGGGGCGGCTCCCTCCGGGGGCGGACCTGCGCCGGATGCTGGGTGCGCTCACCGAGCGTTACCCGGACTGCTGGGGCTTCGCCGTGGACGGATTCCTCGGCGCCAGTCCGGAGACGCTGGTCGCGGTCGATCGGGGCGAGATCTCGGCGAGGGTGTTGGCCGGCACGGCTGCACGCGGAGCGGACCCCCTCGCCGACGCGGACGTGGAAGCCGCTCTGCTCGAGAGTCCGAAGGACCGCTCAGAGCACGCTTTCGCTCTCGCCAGTCTGGTCCGGGAGCTCGAGCCCCACACACGGGAGCTGACGGCCACCGCCGCCCCGTTCACGCTCCGCCTGCCGAACCTCTGGCACCTCGCGACGGACGTGCGAGGAATTCTGGACGACTCCTCCAGCGCGCTCGATCTCGTCGATGCTCTTCACCCGACCGCCGCAGTGGCCGGCACTCCGACCGCCGACGCCCTTGCGCTCATCGAGCACCTGGAGCCCTTCGACCGCGGTCGGTACGCAGGACCCGTCGGCTGGATCGACGGCAACGGCGACGGCGAGTGGGCTGTCGGACTCCGCAGCGCCGAGGTCACGGCCGAGGGCGCGGTCACGGCCTGGGCGGGCGCCGGCATCGTGGCCGACAGCGTTCCCGAGTCCGAGCTCGCCGAGACCCGCATGAAGTTCCGCCCGATCACCGACGCGCTGGCCTGACGCACGTCGGGAGTCGTTGAAGCCGTCGGCTACCCGGCGCCTACCCCGCCGGGTCCCCGTCGAGCCGGGGAGCACCCGGCCGTTGTCCTGCGCCCACCGGCGGACGCCCGGGCAGCGCCGGCGGCCGGGTCGTCACGCGACGGCCGGTCGGTGTGGTCCAGTCCGCTGTGCCGTCCGGATGGAGCAGATACGTCCAGCGGTCGCCGTGGCGCACGTGGTGGTGGGCGACGCACAGGGAGGCGAGGTTGTCGGGAGTCGTCTCTCCCCCGTTCCGCCATTCGACGCTGTGGTCGGTCTCCGTCGAGGACGCCGGCCGGGTGCAGCCCGGGAAGCGGCAGGTCTGGTCGCGGAGGCGGACCAGCAGCCTCATCCTCGGCGGCGGGAGGCGGTGGCGGCGCCCGACGGAGACGACCGCGCCGGTCTCCTCGTCGGTCAGCACGGGAGTGAAGGCGGCGTCGTCGTCGATGAGCGCTCGCACCGCCCTGGCGGGGATCGGCCCGTAGCCGTCGAGCTCGGCGGCCGCCTCGTCGTCACCCGCGGCGGTGCTCGCTGCCACGGTGACTCTCACCTCGGCGCGCAGCCCGGTCGAGGGCGCCGCGGCGCCCTCCGGAGTGGTCCCCGCCACGTCCCCGCGGCAGAGCAGGTCGGCCCACGCATCGGCGCGGAGCTGCGCCAGCGTCCGCAGATCGCGGTCCCCTCCGGCGCCGTCCCGCAGGTCCCTCGCGATGCGGTCGAGTCGGGCGAGCGCTCCGACGGCCTCGGGCGCGGGGACGTGCGCGCAGACCGTCGCCATGCCGTCGATCCCGGCTGTCATCCACACCCGGCGGTCCTCGCGGGCGCGAGCGTGCCGCTCGGTGAGGGGCTCGTCGTGCAGCTCCTCCCGCACCCGCGCGAGGGCGTGGCGCAGCTGCCCCGGGGTCAGCGTCTCCGCGAGGTCGACGGCCCGGTCGTCGTAGGCCGCGCGCGCCGCTGCGGGGAGGGTCGCCGCGACGGAGCAGATGAGCTGGCCGGCCTCCCAGCGCATTCTGGCGTCGGCGAGCGCGGAGCGGGTCCGCGGCAGCTCCTCCATCAGGAGCGAGGCGTGCAGCAGCTCCCTGGCGGCGGTGCGCTCGGAGACCCCGAGGGCGACGGCGAACTCCGCTCGGATCGACCGTTCGACGAGGTCCGTCGCATCCTCGCTGTCCGCCGAGGAGCCTCGGGCGAACGCGTCGGGACAGGTCAGCGCCGCGCAGTGTCCCGCGTACAGCGCCTCCGCCGCGGACAGGAGCACCGGGGAGGCACTCCTCGCGAGCGCCGCCGCCCGGTCGCCGAGGGCGAGGACCTCTCCTCGCACGGTCTCCGCATCAGCCATTCCTCCAGCGAAGCAGCAGCTGACGAGCTGCGGAGCTCGAACGAGGCGTCCCCGGGAGAACAGCGTCCGACGACGACCTGTGGAGGACCGTCCGACCGGACCCGCGCGGACTCAGCGCTCGAGCCGGATCTCCACGATGCCCGGCCCGTCACCCGGCGAGGTCAGCGCCTGCTCCAGCTCGCCGCGCGTCGCCGCACGACGGTGGCCCCACCCGTAGGCGCGCGCGAGAGCCTCCAGATCGGCGTTCTGCGGGGTGAACTGCACGCGGTCGAACGCATCGGGATGCGAGCTCGACGCGACCTCGAGTCCGTCGAAGATCGTGCCGCCCCCGTCGTTCACGACGACGAGCTGCACGCGCGGGCGTCGCTCTCCGGGCGGGAGGAGGAGGCCGCCGGCCTCGTGGAGCAGAGTGAGATCGCCGAGGACCGCCCGGGTGACTCCGCCGGCTCCCTGCTCGGTCGCCTGCGAAGCCACCGCGATCCCGAGAGCCGTCGAGATCGTGCCGTCGATGCCGGCGAGGCCGCGGTTCGCCAGGACGGATATCCGCTTGCCCGGCAGGGTCCCGTCGGCGACGCGGATCAGCCGCGACGCTCCGAACAGCAGCCGGTCGTGCGGCCAGGTGACCTTCCAGACCGCGGCGACGACGAAGTCGCGGGTGAGCGGTGCCCTGATCGCGGCGAGGGCGTTGCGCGCGTAGCCGAGGCGGTCCTCGATCGACATCGACCCGGCGTCGGGGACCTCGTCCAGCTCGTCGGGGTCGACAGTCAGGGCGCGGCTCGCGGACACCCAGGATCCGGCCCAGGCGCGCTCGCCGCGCTCGGGACGCGGCGATCCCTCGGGGCGGACCACGTCGACGCCTCCGACGCGGCGGGCGCGCCGGCCGGGATTGTAGAACTGCTCGCGCACGGCGTCCACGACGATCACCTCGACGTCCTCGCGCCGCAGCAGCTCGGGGACCTCGCGGGAGAGCGTCGGGTGTCCGAGCACGATCGCCCGGCGGATGCATCCGCCGAAGTCGGGCTCGCCGAGCAGGCGACGCCAGGCGACGACGAGCTGCGGTCCGAAGCGGGCGCCGGAGGAGACCTCGGCCAGCAGCGGCCAGTCGCCGGCGCGAGCGATCTCCTCGGCCGCGGCGCCCGCATTGTCCCCGGCGATGACGACCGTGAGCGGCTCACCGGGACCGGCGGTCACGACGGCACGCGGGATCCCGGATCCGACAGCGGGCGACGAGACCGGTTCGATCCCCTCCATGTCGGGCAGAGCGGAGGAGAGCGGGTCGCGGAAGGAGAGGTTCAGGTGGACCGGCCCGCGGCGCGCCGCGGTGACGGCACGATCGGCGAGCGCCCGCGCGTCCTCGGGCCGGGAGGCGTCGTCCGGAGCAGCGACGTCCTCGAACAGCCGCACGGCTCGCCCGTACAGCTCGCGCTGCTCGGCCGTCTGGTTCGAGCGGATGCCGCGCAGCTCGTCGGGCCGGTCGGCGGTCAGGACGATCATCGGCACGTCCGAGGCGTCCGCCTCGAGCACGGCCGGGTGCAGGTTCGCGGTCGCCGTGCCGGAGGTCGTGATGACGAGCGCCGGCATCCCGGATTCGAGGGCGAGGCCCAGCGCCAGGAACCCAGCGGAGCGCTCATCGATCCGCACGTGCAGCCGGACGTCGCCGCGGGTCTCGAGCTCGGCCGCCACCAGGGCGAGCGCCTGCGAGCGGGAGCCCGGAGCGACGACGACGTCGCGGACGCCGAGCGCGACGAAGCGGGTGAGGAGGTCGACCGCGAATCGGGTGGAGGGGGCGACCGGCCGGTGCTCAGGCATCCCGGCGGCCGGGGCCGTCGGCCTCGCCCTGCTCGTCCATGTCGGCGAGGTCGCGCTCGAGCTGGGCGATGCGCTCGGCCTGCAGGCGTTCCTCCTCGGGGTCGCGCTCGGTGCGGAGGGTGCCGAGGAAGTCGGGGTCGTCGTCCGGAGCGGTGTAGCGGCGGCCGGCGGCGCGCTGCTTGCGGGGACGGCCGATCCAGAACCACAGTCCCGCACCGATGACCGGGAGGATCAGCACCACCAGGAGCCAGGACCACTTCGGGATCGCCCGCACGGCGTGACGGTTGCTCATCGCGACGTCGATCACGGTGTAGACCGTGAAGACGGCGAGGGCCACGAGCAGGCCGATGACGAGGCGGATCATGGACACGAGTCTACGTCCGGCACCCCCGTCGGGGAGGGTCCGCACGGACGCTGGACAGGAGGCTCCCACGGTGCTCACGGAAGCGCGTGCAGGGGCCGACGTACACTGTCCCGGTGAAACTGAGCCGCGCGGTCGTCGTCTACTCGCTCCTGCGCCTGGCGATGTTCGCCGGCGTCTTCGTGCTGGTGTACCTGCCGGCGCGCACCTTCGTCGACTCGGAGCTGACGGCAGCGGTCACCGCGGGCTTCGTCGCCGCGATCGCGAGCCTGTCCCTCTCCTACATCCTGCTGAGGAAGCCCCGCGAGCGCATCGCGGAGGCGATCTACGAGCGCCGCAAGGACGTCCCGCGCGCTCCGACCGACGACGACGTCGAGGACGCCGCGGTCGACGCGACCCGCGACGACCGCTGAGCCGGGCGATCCCGCCGGCGAGGGCTCCCCTCGGACGCGCTGACCCCGCTCGCACCAGGCCCGGCACGCAACAGCCGATTTCACCCGAATCCGGCCCACCCGAGCCCGCCTCGTGCGAGCCGCCGCTCTAGAACGCCAGCGCCGCCCCGAGGATGACCGCGTAGGCGAGCCCGCCCAGGCTTGTCAGCTGCAGCGCCAGGATGAGCTCCTTCGCCGTCTTCGCCGTCAGGGTGATCAGGATGGCCGGCAGGATCATCAGAAGCACGAAGAGCGTCAGCCACGCCAGCGGGTAGAACAGCGCGAGGATCACCGCGATGCCGAACGGGATCAGCACGAAACCCGTGTAGATCGCTCGGGACACGGCCGGTCCTGCGAGCACCGCGAGGGTCCGCTTACCCGAGAGGCGGTCGGTCGGGATGTCGCGGATGTTGTTGACCATGAGCACGGCGCAGGCGAACAGGCCCGCCGCCACGGCGCCGAGCCACGACTCCTGGTTGGTGCGGCCGATCTGCACGAACGTGGTGCCGACGGTGGCGACCAGGCCGAAGAACACGAAGACGAAGAGCTCGCCGAGCCCGAGGTAGCCGTAGGGGCGGCGTCCGCCGGTGTAGAACCAGCCGGCCGCGATCGCCGCCGCGCCGACGATCAGGAACCACCACTGCCCCGAGAGGGCGGTGAGCACGAGGCCGGCGACGGCCGCGATCCCGAAGAAGACCAGGGCGACGGTGAGCACCTGGCGGGGCTTCGCCGCTCCGGAGCCGGTCAGCCGCGAGGGTCCGACGCGGTTGGCGTCGGTGCCGCGCACGCCGTCGGAGTAGTCGTTGGCGTAGTTGACGGCGATCTGCAGGGCGAGCGAGACGGCCAGGCAGAGCAGGGCGCGCACCCAGTGCCAGCCCTCGTCGACGACCTGGGTCGCTCCGGTGCCGATGAGCACGGGGGCGACGGCCAGCGGGAGGGTGCGGAGGCGGGCGCCGGCGATCCACTCGCGGGGACCGGCGGGCTTCACGACGACCGCTCGCGGGCTGCCCCCGGGGCGGCCGCTGGAGGACTTCTTCTTGCGACTCGTACTCGACACGGAGGGAATCCTACCCACCGGCCCGTCGACGCTCGGAGCCGGTCAGGCCTGCTCGGCGAGCACCTCGAGGGCGCGGCGGTCGGGCTTCCCGGAGGCGAGGAGGGGGATGCGGCCGACCGGCAGCACGGCCGCGGGAGCGGCGGCGCGCCCGAGGCGGTCGGCGATCAGGGCGCGCAGGTCGGTGAGCGCGGGAGCCTCCTCCGCCGTCACGACGACCGGGACCTCGCCCCACTGCTCGTCCGCCCGCCGCACGACGACCGCGTCGGGGACGGTCCCCTCGCGCAGCACGGCCTCGACGGCGTCGAGCGACACCTTCTCCCCGCCCGACACGATCACGCGGTCGAGCCGACCGGTCACCCGGAGGCGCCCGTCGACGATCGACCCCGCGTCGCCCGTGCGGTACCAGCGCTCCCCGTCGAGCTCGAGGAAGGCGGAGGCGCTGCGCTCGTGGTCGATCGCGCCGTCGGCGTCGAGGTAGCCCTCCGCGAGGGTCGGGCCGCCGAGCAGCACCTGCCCGTTCTCGACGCGCATCCGCACGTCGTGGAGCGGGACGCCGTCGTAGACGCAGCCGCCGGACGTCTCGCTCGATCCGTAGGTCAGGCGGATGCGCGCACCGAGGGCGGCGGCGCGGTCCCGCAACGGCTGCGGCGTCGCCTGGCCGCCGATCAGGAGCGCGTCGAACGAGCGGAGCGCCTCGGCCGCGGCCGGATCGCGCTCGGCGAGATCCAGCAGCCTCGCGAGCTGCACGGGGACCAGCGAGGAGTACCTCCGCTCCCCCGCCGGCATCGTCCGAGCGAGAGCGAGGAAGGCCGCCGCGTCGAAGCCGCCGGCCGGGAGGACGACCGGGTCGGCCTCCGCCGTCAGCGAGCGGACGAGCACCTGCAGTCCCGCGACGTAGTGCGTCGGCAGGCAGAGCAGCCAGCGTCCCGGCCCGCCCAGCTCGGCGAGGGTCGCGGAGGCGCTGGTGAGCAGGGCCGCTGTCGAGAGCGCGACCCGCTTGGGCGGCCCCGACGAGCCCGAGGTCTCGACGACGACGGCGACGCGCTGGGGCACGACGGCGCCATCGGAGGCGGTCGCGGCGCCGGGGGCGGAGACGCGGATCGCCGGGCCGCTGCCGTCCAGGGCCGCGCGCAGAGCGAGGAGGACGGCCTCGACCGTCGCGTCGACACCGGCGAGCGGGCGGGTCACCTGCGTGCCCTCCGGCTCAGAACTGCCACGGGAACGGCGACCAGTCGGGCTCGCGCTTCTCGAGGAAGGAGTCGCGTCCCTCGACGGCCTCGTCGGTGCCGTAGGCGAGGCGCGTGGTCTCGCCCGCGAAGAGCTGCTGGCCCACGAGGCCGTCGTCCACGGCGTTGAACGCGTACTTCAGCATCCGGATGGCCGTGGGCGACTTGGTGAGGATCGTCTCGGCCCACTCCACCGCGGTCGTCTCGAGCTCGGCGTGCGGGACGACCGCGTTCACGGCGCCCATCTCGTAGGCGCGCTGCGCGGAGTACTCCCGCGCGAGGAAGAACACCTCGCGCGCGGCCTTCTGCCCGATCTGGCGGGCGAAGTACGCCGAGCCGTAGCCCGCGTCGAAGGAGCCGACGTCGGCGTCCGTCTGCTTGAAGCGCCCGTGCTCGGCGGAGGCGAGGGTGAGGTCGCAGACCACGTGCAGCGAGTGCCCGCCTCCCGCGGCCCAGCCGGGGACGGCCGCGATGACGACCTTCGGCATGAAGCGGATGAGGCGCTGCACCTCGAGGATGTGCAGGCGGCCGTTCCGCGCGGAGTCGATGCCCTCGGCGGTCTCGCCGTCGGAGTACCGGTAGCCGTCGCGGCCGCGGATCCGCTGGTCTCCCCCGGAGCAGAACGCCCAGCCCCCGTCGCGCGGGCTCGGGCCGTTGCCGGTGAGGATGACGACGCCGACGCGCGGGTTCGTCCGGGCGTCCTCGAGGGCGCGGAACAGCTCGTCGACCGTGCGCGGCCGGAACGCGTTGCGGACCTCGGGCCGGTCGAACGCGACCCGCGCGATGCGGCCGGAGCGGTCGTGGTGGTAGGTGATGTCCTCGAGTGCGTCGAAGCCGTCGACGGCCGCCCAGCGGTGCGCGTCGAACAGTTCGGAGACCTGCGTGCTCATGTCATGACCCTACTGATCCGGACTGCACGGCGACTCGACACCGCTCGGGCAGACGGAAGGGGACCCCGCTGACGCGGAGTCCCCTTGCCGGTGCTCGCCCCTACTTGGCGGCGGAGGTGGTGCGGTTCTCGGCCGACACCATCCAGGCGTACTGCTCGAGGCTCTGGATGATCGCGTGGAGGAGATCCGCGCTGGTCGGGTCCTCCTCGTCCACCTGGTCGTGGACCTCGCGCATGGTGGCGGCGGTGTTCTCGAGGCGGATCGTGACCAGGTCGACGGTCTCGGCCGTGTCGATCTCGCCGTGCGGGTACTCGGGGAGGGTGGTGGTCGCGGCGACGGTGTCGCTGCGGCCGTCCGGGATCCCGTGGAGGGCGCGCATGCGCTCGGCGATGTCGTCGCTGAACTCGCGCGCGGCCTCGATGATCTCGTCGAGCTGCAGGTGGAGGTCGCGGAAGTTCTTGCCGACGACGTTCCAGTGGGCCTGCTTGCCCTGGACGTGGAGCTCGATCAGGTCGACGAGGACGATCTGGAGGCTGTCGAGCAGCTCCTTGGAGGCCTTGAAGCCCTTCTCGGCGTTCTGACGGCGGCTGGTCTTGGCACCGGAGCCCGCGGGGGCTTCGACGTGGCGTTCGAGGGTGGTGGTCATGGACCGTTCCTTTCTCTTGCAGTGCCGGGTGCGGTGTCCCGCCCCGAGTCTGGCTTCTTCGGCTGGACGGCGCCCGCACGCGCGGGGTGCGCGCGCTGGGCGGGGCCCGTGGTTGCGGGGATCAGATCGTGGCGACGGATCCGGAGTCGACGCGGTAGTTCGAGCCGTTCACGAACGAGGCGCGGTCGGAGCAGAGGAAGGCGATCACGGCTGCGACCTCCTCGGCCTCGCCCCGGCGCTTCAGCTCCATGTACGGCCGCTCCTCGTCGAGGAAGGACGAGATCGCCTCGTCGACCGAGGTGCCCCTCTGCTCGGCGCGCTTGGACATCATCGCGTCGGTCATCGGAGTGCGGATGAACGCAGGCGAGACCGTGTTCACGAGCAGGCCCTCCTGCGCGTAGGAGCGCGAGAGGCCCTTGGCGAAGGCGAGGACGCCCGCCTTCGCGGCGCAGTAGGGCAGTTCGTCGTCGTAGGGCTGCACGGCGTCCTCGGAGGCGGTGAGCACGAGCCGGCCCCAGCCTCCGGTGCGGAGGTCGGGGAGGAACTCGCGCACGAGCCGCACGGGACCGAGCAAGTCGACCTCGAGGGTGCTGGTCCAGCCCTCGTCGTCGATCTCGGGGAAGAGGCCCTGCGCCCCCGTGACTCCGGCGCACTGCACGAGGATGTCGATCGCGCCGACCGCTCCGGCCACGCGGCGGTGCAGCTCGGCGAGCTGCTCCGTGCTGGTGACGTCGGCGGCGAAGGCGTGCAGGCGGCCCTCCGGAGCGTCGAGCCCGGCCGCCGCCCGGTCGAGCTCCGCCTGGTCCTTGTCGGTGATCACGACGGTCGCGCCCTCGGCGAGGAGGAGCTGCGCCGTGGCCAGGCCGATGCCGGAGTCGCCTCCGGTGACGAGGGCGATGCGGCCGCTGATGCCGAGATCCATGCTGAGGTGCTCCTTGTGGGTGCGGTGCGAGGGGGTGGTACCGGTCTACGCCCCTCGGAGCCGGCCCTCAACGGGTTGCGCGGACGCCGTCGGCGGGGTTACGCGCGGCCGACCTTCTCCGGCGCCAGCTCCTCGATGGTGATGGCCGCGTTGATCAGCGCGAGGTGGCTGAGCCCCTGCGGCAGGTTGCCCCAGAAGGCCAGGTCGTCGACCGCGATCATCTCGGACATGATCCCGACGTCGTTCGGGACCGTGGCGACGAGCTCGTCCATCAGGGCGACCGACTCGTCGTGCCGACCGACGCAGGCCAGGGCGGACGCGAGCCAGAACGAGCAGGCCACGAACGGGTGCTCCTCGCCCTCCATGCCGGAGTAGCGGAACAGCAGCGCGCCGCGGCCGAGCTCCTTCACCAGGGCGTCGATGGTGGAGATCATCCGCTCACCGCGCTCGTAGCCGCTGGGCGCGTGCAGGAGCACCGAGGCGTCCAGCTCCTCGCTGCCCGGGTACATCACGTAGGAGCCGAGCTCCTCGGACCAGCAGTGCTCCTCGATCCACTCGCGGATGCGGTCGCGCTCGAAGCGCCAGCGGTCGGGGCTGCCCGCGACCTGGCCGAGCTCCGCCAGGTGCACGGCTGCGTCGAGCGCCTGCCAGCAGCCCATCTTCGAGGAGGTGTAGTGCTGCTCCTCCTCCAGCTCCCACATGCCCGCATCGCGGTTCCGCCACAGGTCGCAGGTGGTGTCGGCGACGCGGGCGAGGAGCCGACCGGTCTGGATGTCGAGGACGTTGCCCTCGTCGACGTAGATGCGGCAGATGTCGAAGAGGTCGCCGAAGACGCCCAGCTGCAGCTGGCTCTGCGCTGCGTTGCCGGCGACGACCGGGCCGATGCCGGCGTAGCCCGGGACGTCGAACTCCTCCAGGACGGTCGGCATGGAGCCGTCGAGTCCGTAGAAGATGTGCAGGTCCGGCCCGTGCTCCTTGATCGTGCGGAGGAGCCAGGACAGCGCGGCGTGCGTCTCCTCGCGCAGGCCGAAGCGCACCAGCGCGTGCATCGTGTACGCGGCGTCGCGCACCCAGGCGAAGCGGTAGTCCCAGTTCTTGCCGCCGTTGGGCGACTCCGGGAGCGACGTGGTCGCGGCCGCGGCGATGGCTCCTGTGGGCGAGTAGATCAGCAGCTTGAGCGCGAGGGCGCTGCGCTGGACGGCCTCGGACCACGGGCCGTCGTAGGAGAACTCCTCCGACCAGTCCTGCCAGCTGCGGATGGTGCGGTCGATGCCGCGGTCGACGTTCTTCGCGACCGGGAAGTGCAGCGGCTCGTCGTGCGTGGCCGACACGACCAGGACGTGCCGCACGGCGTCCTTGCCCGCGGTGACGACGAAGGAGCCCGTCAGCTCGTCGCCGGCGCCGGAGGGCGCGTCGTCGCCGTCGGGCCCGTGCTCCTGGCCGGTGACGCCGATGGTGATGTCGCCGGCGCGGATGAGCGAGCGGCCGTCGGCGTTCTGGATCCACGGGGAGAACCGGCCGAGTCCCGTTCCGGGACGCACGGCCCACCGCATCCGCACCTCGCCGTCGACACCGTCCACGCGGCGCGCGAGCTCGGCCCACGGGAGGCGGCCCGCGATCCCGGTGACGAGCGCGTCCGTCACGCGGACGGTGCCCGACTCGGTGGTGAAGGTGGTCTCGAGGACGTTCGTGTCGCGGATGTAGGCGCGCGAGACCTCGGCGGGCTCCTCGGGGGCGAGCTCGACGCAGCCGCCGGACTCGGCGTCGATCAGGGCGGCGAAGGCGGGGGTGGAGCCGAGGTCCGGGACGGGCATCCAGTCGACGCTGCCGTCCTTCGCGATCAGGGCGACCGTGCGACCGTCTCCGATCGCGGCGTAGTCGCGCAGGGGCCTGGTCGAGCGGGGTGCAGCCATCCCCTCACCGTAGGGCGCGGGCGGTGCGCCGATTCGGGCTTGCGGGCGGACGGGCTTGCTTGTAGCGCCCGGTCAGGTCGCGGCTACTCCGCCGTACTCCTCGAGGCGGTCGGTGAACTCGCCGCGGTCCTCGTCCTGCAGGACCCCGTTCGCGTACCCGGCGAGGAACGCGCCCTGCGGGTCCGGCGAGAGGCCGACTCCGTCGAGCATGTCGGCGACCAGGCCGGTCGGATCGGCGTCGAGGTCGACGAGGCCCAGCTCGATCGCGGGCACGAGGTCGGCGGAGGAGCGCGCGGTGACGATCCAGAGCGCGGCCGAGGCCTCCTCGTCCGAGAGGTCGCCGTCGAGCTCGTAGCCCGCCTCCGACCACTCCTCGGGGGTGTCGGCCACCTCGACGTCGTCGAAGCCGAGGGGCGCGAGCGCTGCGGTGAAGCGGTCGACCGCCGCCTGCCTGTCGGCGTCGGTCGAGACGTCGGCGGCGGCGTACTCGGTCGCCGAGATGTAGTCGTAGAGGAGGGAGGGCCCGCCGTAGGCGTTCTGCGACTGCTCGTAGTACTCGTCGTCGGCCGAGGTCCACTCCTCGGGGACGGCGCCCTCGACGGCCGCGACGGCCTTCTCGGCACTCGCGCGCACGTCCTCCGCGGACGGCTGGCCGAGGATCGTCGCGGCGTCGCCGTCCTGGTAGCCGGGGTAGTCGTAGAGCGGATCGGACGGGTCCCCGCTGCCGAACGGGTCGTCCGTCGGGTCGCCGAACGGCTCGGACGGAGCGCTCGTCGACGCGCTGCCGGCGGCGGAGTCGAGCGCGCCGCCCACTCCGACGGCGACGAGCGTGCCGAGCACGCCGGTGTAGACGACGCCCACGAGGAGGCTCGTGCCCAGCGCGATCCAGGCGCCCCTGCCGAGCGGGCGGTGGGAGGGGACGGAGCCCTGCGTCGGGCCCGGGGCGGGCGCGGGCGGCGGGCTCATCGGCATCTGGCTCATCGCACTCCTCCGGACTCCAACGGCAGCCTCGTCAGTCTGGCACCTCGGCGGTCGCTCGGAGGAGGGACCCCGGGGGCTTGCGCGCGCGTCGCCGACCTCCTGCGCCCGGGTGGCCGCCGCGTGGCCCCGGCCGGTGGACAATGGCCGGATGGACGACGTCGTGCCCGCCTCCCCGCTCCCCTCCCTCGGCGAGATCGACGCGGGACTCCGCGTCGTCGCTCTGCCGCTCCGCACCCGCTTCCGCGGCGTCGACAACCGCGAGATCGCGCTCGTGCGCGGCCCCGAGGGCTGGACCGAGTTCTCGCCCTTCCTCGAGTACGGCGCGGAGGAGTCGGCGGCGTGGCTCCGGGCGGCGATCGACTACGGCTGGAGCGAGCAGCCGGCACCGCTGCGCGACCGCATCCCGGTGAACGCGACCATCCCGGCCGTCGCACCGCACGAGGTCGCCGCCGTGCTCGCGAGCTACCACGGCTGCCGCACGGCGAAGGTGAAGGTCGCCGAGCGCGGCCAGACGCTGGCCGACGACGTGGCCCGGGTCGTCGAGGTCCGCCGCCTGCTCGGTCCGGAGGGCCGGATCCGCGTGGACGCGAACGGCGGCTGGAACCTCGACGAGGCCGAGCACGCCGTCCACGCCCTCGCGGAGTCCGACCTCGAGTACGTCGAGCAGCCGTGCGCGAGCGTCGACGAGCTGGCGGAGCTGCGCTACCGGGTGAAGTACATGGGCATCCCGATCGCCGCCGACGAGAGCGTCCGCAAGGCCGCCGATCCGCTCGCCGTCGCCCGGGCCGGAGCCGCGGACCTGCTGGTCGTGAAGGCCCAGCCGCTCGGCGGGACGCGCCGGGCGCTGGCCCTCGTCGCCGAGGCGGGGCTGCCGGCGGTGGTCTCGAGCGCGATCGACAGCTCGGTCGGACTCGCCATGGGCGCCGCCCTGGCCGCGGCGCTCCCCGAGCTGCCCTTCGACTGCGGACTCGGCACCGCGTCCCTCCTCGCCGCGGACGTCACGGAGCGGCCGCTGCGGCCGGTCGACGGCAGCATCCCCGTCGGCCGCGTGGAGGTCTCGGAGGAGCTCCTCTCCCGTCACGCCGTGTCGCCGGAGCGGCTCGACTGGTGGCGGGCGCGGCTCCGCGACTCCTACGCGCTGCTCTGATCGTCGGCGGCGGGCGCCGCGTCCGAGGAGCGGCAGAATGGGAGCGTCGGCCGCCGGTGCCCGACGCATCCCCCACCCTCGAGCATCGGAGCACCGTGAGCGCATCGACCGTCCCCGTCTTCCTCGACTGCGACACCGGCATCGACGACTCGCTCGCCCTGGCGTACCTCCTCCGCTCGCCCCGGGCCCGCCTCGTCGGGATCAGCACGGTCAGCGGCAACACCGACGCCCGCCGGGCCGCCGTCAACAGCCTCGGCCTGCTGGCGCTGGCCGGCCGCGACGACGTGCCGGTCGCCGTGGGGGCGCACCACTTCCTCGAGGAGGACTACGCCGGCGGATCTCCGCACGTGCACGGCGACGACGGCATCGGCGGGGTCGCGCTGCCCGAGGGCGGCGAGCCGGTCGACGAGGATCCGGCCGACCTCCTCCTCCGTCTCGCCCGCGAGCACGAGGGCGAGCTGCGGCTGGTCGCGATCGGCCCGCTGACGAATCTCGCGCTGGCCCTCCGCGCGCACCCGGAGATCGCGTCCCTCGTCCACTCGGTGACAGTGATGGGCGGAGCCGCGCTGGTCCCCGGCAACGTGACCGCCGTGGCGGAGGCCAACATCTGGCACGACCCGGCGGCCGCCGCCGAGGTCGTCGCGGCCGACTGGGATCTCACGCTCGTGCCCCTGGACGTGACCATGCGGCACCTGCTGACGGAGGAGGACCGCGCCGTCCTGCTCGCGTCGCCCGATCCCCTCGCGCAGGCCATCGGGCAGGCGCTCGACTTCTACTTCGACTTCTACGTCGGCCACTTCGGCGAGCGCATCGCTGCCATGCACGACCCCATGGCCGCCGCGATCGCCGTCGACGCCGTCGCCCTCACCTCCGCCCCGCGCGTCCACGTCACTGTCGACGCCACCCACGGCCCCGGCCGCGGCCAGACCGTCGCCGACCTCCGCGGCATCTACCGCGGCGTCCACCCCTTCGACGCCCGCACCCGCGTCGTCCTCGCCCTCGACGCCCCTTTCGCCCCCCACCTCATCGACGTCGTCACCGCCGTCTGACCCGCGCGGGGCCACCCGAAGCCCGTCCGTGCCCCCGGCCGCGACACGCCCGTTCCTCGATCAGCACGCACCGACCCGGCGCTTCCGTACGCGGGAACTCGACAGGCTCGCTCCGAGCGTTCGTGTCAGGGGATCTCGATACTCGCGCTGCTCACTACTCGATCAGCATGTCCCGTCGACCGCCGTCCCCCCGCCCTCCCGCGAAGCGCAGCTCCCCAGAACCCGACCGCGCAGCGGAGCGCTCCCCCACGGCGATCGCGAAGCGGAGCCCACCCACCTCGGCGACCGCGAAGCGGAGCCCACGCAGACCCGACCGCGAAGCGGAGCCCACCCACCACCGCGACCGCGAAGCGGAGCACTCCCCCACGGCGACCGCGAAGCGGAGCCCACCCAGACCCGACCGCGAAGCGGAGGGCCTCCCGCGGCGACCGCGAAGCGGAGCCGTCCTCAAAGCGCGTCCTGGTGGGCGGTCGGCGGGGCCTGGTGGGGTCGATCGCAAGGCGGAGGCGTCGGGCGTAGCGGGAGCTACGTTCGTCGCCGACAACGCCGCGAGCGGCCCCGCCAGGCCCCGCCGATCACATGCCGGTGTCGAGGCCGGAGTAGGCGTGGAGTCCCTTGAAGAACACGTTGACGACGCCGAAGTTGAACATGACGGCGGCGAAGCCGACGATGGCGAGCCAGGCGGAGGGGGTGCCGCGCCAGCCGCGGGTGGCGCGGGCGTGGATGTAGCCGGCGTAGATGGTCCAGATGATGAAGGTCCAGACCTCCTTGGTGTCCCAGCCCCAGTAGCGGCCCCAGGCCTTCTCGGCCCAGACGGCGCCGGCGATGAGCGTGAAGGTCCAGAGGATGAAGCCGAGGATCGTGACGCGGTAGGCGAGGTTCTCGAGGGTGAGGGAGCTGGGCAGGGTGCGCAGGAAGCGGAGGACCGAGCGGGGGCTGTCGCCGGAGGATTCGCGGCGGGCCTGGAGGAGCTGGGTGACCGAGAGCGCGAAGCCGAGGGCGAAGAACGCGGTGCCGAGGATCGCGACGAGCACGTGGATGACCAGCCAGTAGGACTGGAGTGCCGGCGGGAGCGGGACGACGGCGACGTAGTAGTTGACGGTCGCGATGCCGAGGAGCACCAGGACGAGGCCGGTGATGAACGCTCCGAGGAAGCGGAGGTCCCAGCGCAGCTGGACGGCGAGGAAGACGCCGATGATGATGAGCGTCCCGGTCATCGAGAACTCGTACATGTTCGCCCAGGGGACGCGGCCGGCGGCGACGCCGCGGAGCACGGTCGCGGCGAGGTGGAGCACGAAGCCGAGGAGCGTGAGCGAGAACCCGATGCGCATGGTCTTCGAGCGGGCGGGGGCGCGGTAGACCTCGTCCTCGACGCGGCTGCCGATGCGGGAGAGCGTCGCGGTGCGTCCGGAGCCTGCGGCGGCGACGGTGGCCTTGCCGCTGGCCGCGCGGTCGGCGGCGGCCGCGGAGGCGACGCGCTCCGCCTCCTGCACGACCTCGATCGACTCGCCGTCGGCCAGGGAGGCGCGGCGGGCGAGGTCGATCGCGAAGAAGACGAACGCCATGGCGTAGATGCCCATGGCGGAGGAGAGGCACAGCACCGAGTACTGCGAGAGGGTCGCGATCACCTCCTCAGGGTAATCGCTCGCCGCCCCGCCCGCCCCTTCGCGCTTGCACAGACTCGGCCCCTGCCCAGCCGGGCGGCGCCTGTGGAGGGGCCTCCGGGGCGTCCGGGAGGCGGGTCAGTCGAGCGGGGCGTGCCGGTCGGCGATCGTCCGCACGGCGCGCACCAGCTGGGGGTCCTCGCCGCGGGCGAGTCCCGCGTACTCGAGGAGGAGGCCGCCGTCGTCCTGGGCGGTCGCCTTCACCCACACGCGGCGCCGCGGGACGAACAGCGAGGTGAGGAGTCCGGCGAGCACGAGGATCGCGAAGAGCAGCACCCAGCCCTGGGTCGCGTCGTGGTGGATGTCGAACGAGGCGAAGCGCTTGACGCTGTCGGTGCCGATCCGCGTGGGGTCGGCGCCCGTGTTGTCGAAGGTCACGCTGCCGAGCCCGTTCGGGAGCTCGGCCGTGTCGCCGGGCTTGAGGGTGATCGGCGCGACGCCGGTGGTGCCGCCGGTGAGCCGGGTCAGCGAGTCGGTGTTGAGCACGTAGACGGACGTGGGCACTCCCCCGTCGAGGCCGAGGTCGCCCGAGAAGACGTTCAGCGAGAGCACGGGGTACTGCAGGTCGGGGAAGATCGAGGTCGAGGCCCCGGAGGCCAGCGTGTCCTGCGTCGGGTAGAAGAAGCCGGTGAGGCCCAGCTGCTCGGAGAGCCCGTCCGGCACCTTCACGACGCCGACGGAGGTCAGATTCGCGTCCTGCGGGAGGAACGGCACCGAGTCGGTGAAGATCGCCCGGCCCGAGGGGTCGCGGACCGTGATCGTCGGGGCGTAGCCGTTGCCGAGGAGGTAGACGTTCGTGCCGCCGATCGCGAGCGGGTCGTTGACCTTGATCGTGCGGTCCTCGGTGCCCCCGCCGCGCTCGGAGGTCGTGACGTTCGCGGTGAAGTCGACGGGCTGGCCGAGCGCCGACTGGTTCTGCTCCTCGTACTTCACGTCGAGGCTGTCGAGAGTCAGCTGGTACGGGTCGAGCTGGCTGCTGTCGAAGAAGCGGCCGGGGTTGAAGGAGTCGTAGGCCGCGAGGTTGTTCGCGAACCCCTGGGAGCCCTCGACCAGCACGCGCTGCCCGCTGTAGCCGAATCCGCCGCCCACTCCGACGGCGACGAGGATGCCGACCAGGGCGGAGTGGAAGACCAGGTTGCCGGTCTCGCGGAGGTAGCCGCGCTCGGCCGAGACGCTCGACCAGCGGCCGCGCGGGTCGTCGTAGCGCTCGACGCGGTAGCCCGCCCGGCGCAGGACGGAGTGGGCGGAGGCGACGGCCTCCTCCTCCGTCGCGCCCTCGACCTCGCGGACGGTGTAGCCGGCGAGGCGCTGCAGGCGTGCCGGGGTGCGCGGCGGCCGCGATCGCATCGCCTGGAAGTGGTGGCGCGTGCGCGGGACGATGCAGCCGATCAGGGAGATGAACAGCAGCAGGTAGATGCTCGAGAACCAGGCGGAGGTGTAGGTGTCGAACGCCTGCACCTTGTCGAGCAGGGGCGCGAGGTCGGGGTTGTCGACGAAGTACTGGGTCACGCCGTTGGGGTCGGAGGAGCGCTGCGGCACGAGCGATCCGGGGACCGCCGCGATCGCCAGCAGCAGCAGCAGGAACAGCGCCGTGCGCATGCTGGTGAGCTGGCGCCACATCCAGCGGAGCCAGCCGGTGAACCCGAGCGCCGGCTGCGTGACGGTGCCGTCGGAGTCGTAGTGGTCGGCGGGGCGGAAGGAGGCGTCCGTCCTCCGCTGCGCGGCCTCGTCGGGGCGGCGCGTGCTCTCCTCTGGCTCAGATCGCCGGCTGGAAGCCATCGATCACCGCCGAGAGGGATCCGTAGACGAGGGTGTTCCAGATGCCCGTGACCATCAGGACTCCGATCAGGACGAGGGCGGCGCCGCCGAGGATGTTGACCACGCGGATGTGGCGCTTCACGAAGGCGAGCGTGCTGGTCACCCAGCTGAAGCCGAAGGCGACGAGGAGGAAGGGGATGCCGAGTCCGAGGCAGTAGACCAGGGCGAGGAGGGCGCCGCGCCAGGGCGAGCCCACGCCGTAGCTGAGGGCGAGGATCGAGCTCAGCGTCGGGCCGAGGCAGGGCGTCCAGCCGACGCCGAAGACGATGCCGAGCAGCGGCGCTCCGATCAGCCCGGTGGCGGGACGGATCCCGGGTCGGAGCGTGCGCTGGAGGAACGAGAACTGCCCGATGAAGACGAGCCCCATCGCGATCACGACGAGCCCGAGGACGCGGGTGATCAGGTCGGTGTACTGGCGCAGCCAGAAGCCGACCGTGCCCGCCGCCGCCCCGTAGAGGACGAACACCAGCGAGAATCCGAGCACGAAGAGGAGGACGCCCAGCACGACCCGGCGGCGTCCGCGTGCCGCGCGCTCGTCGGCGTCGGTGAATCCGCCGACGTAGGCGAGGTAGCCGGGCACCAGCGGGAGCACGCAGGGCGACGCGAAGGACACGAGCCCGGCCAGGAGCGCGATCGGCACGGCCAGCAGGAGCTGACCGCTGACGACGATGTCGCCCACGCCGCTACTCCCCCTCGGCGAGCGTGTCGCCCACGAGGGTCGAGAGGATCGACGCCTCCTGGAGCTGGCCGAGGATGCGCGACGCGACGCGCCCCTCCCTGTCGAGGACGAGCGTCGTGGGCACGGCGTTCGGCGGGACGGTGCCGGTGAAGGCGAGCTGCACCGACGAGTCGGTGTCGACGATGGAGGGGTAGCCGAGCCCGAAGGTCTCGGCGAAGGCGGCCGCGGTGGGGGCCTGATCGCGCACGTTGACGCCGACGAACGACACGCCCTTGTCGGCGAACTCCGTGTTCACCGTCTCGAGGTCAGCGGCCTCGGCGCGGCACGGGGCGCAGCTGGCGTACCAGAAGTTGACGACGACGACCTGCCCGGCGAGGTCGGCGGAGTCGATGGTGGCGCCGGTCTCGTCGGTGCCGGAGAAGACGATGGGGTCGTCCCGGTCGGCGGCGGCGATCTCGGTGACGGTGCCGTCCCCCGAGATGTAGCCCTTGTTGCTGCCGTTGCGGTACTGGTCGGCGAGCGGATCCTCGGAGCAGCCCGTCAGCGCGAGCGCGGCGGCCAGCGCGAGGACGCCCGCTGCGCGGAGCCGCCCCGTCCGGCGCATCAGACCGCTCCCACGTCGGTGGCCAGGCCCTGCAGGCCGGCGGCCGGGTCGGAGTAGCCGACCTCGACGAAGCCGTCCCCGCGCCGCTCGAGGGTCGTGATGCTCGAGAGCGCGCAGCGGCGCTTGCGCGGATCGTGGAAGAGGCGCTCGCCGGCGAGGGCGCGGTGGACCGTCCAGATGGGGAGCTGGTGGCTGACGATCGCGGCGTCGCCCTCCTCCGTGCTCTCCCACGCCGACTCGATCGCCGCGTACATCCGCGCGGAGATGGAGAGGTACGGCTCGCCCCAGCTGGGCTCGAAGGGGTTGCGGAGCCAGGGCCAGTGCTTGGGGTTCCGCAGGGCGGAGCTGCGCGCGGCGAGGGACTTCCCCTCGAAGCGGTTGCTCGGCTCGATCACCCGCTCATCGGTGCGGATCTCGAGCTCGAACGCCTGCGAGATCGGCTGCGCGGACTCCTGCGTGCGCTGGAGCGGCGAGGCGATCAGCGCCGTGACGTGGCGCCGGCGCTCGAGCAGGTCGTCGGCGGCGGAGCGGGCCATGCGGTGGCCCAGATCCGAGAGCCGGAAGTTCGGGAGTCGCCCGTAGAGGACCCGGTCGGGGTTGAACACCTCGCCGTGCCGCACGAGATGGATCTGATCGGCAACCACGAGCGTCAAGTGTACGGAACGCGGCGTGGGGGAACGCCGGGAAAAGGGTCGCCTGAGCCGGACCTGAGCGGAGCCTCAGCGGCGCGCCGAGACCGCCGCCGACAGCCGCCGCACGAGCGGTCCGGGCAGATGCCGCACCACGGCCATCGGGACCCCGAAGCGCACCGACGGCACCGAGACGACGGAGCCGCGCGCGACGTCCCGGAGGAACTCCTCCACCACCGCGTCCGCATCGAGCCAGAGGAAGGAGGGGATGGAGGAGGTGTCCATCGCCGCCCGCTCGTGGAACTCAGTGCGCACCCAGCCCGGGCAGAGCGCAGCCGAGCGGACGCCGGTGCCGCGCAGCTCGACGGCCAGCGACTGCGCGAAGGCGGTCGCCCACGCCTTCACCGCGGAGTAGGGGCCGAGGTGCACGAAGCCCGCGACGCTCGACACCGTGAGGATCGCGCCGCGGCCGCGGGTGGTCATCGCCTCCGCCGCCGCACCCGAGAGCACGGCGACCGAGCGCACCATCACCTCGAAGGCGTGGTCCTGGGCGGCGACGTCCGGCTCGGCGAAGGTCCCGTCGATCCCGAAGCCGGCGTTGTTGACGAGGACGCGGACCGGTCGGGCCGGATCGACGAGCCGCGCGCGCACGCGCTCGACCTGCTCGCGATCGCCGAGGTCCGCGGGCAGGACCTCGACCGCCGCGGCGCCGAGGCCGTGCAGTCCGGCCGCCGCCTCCTGGAGGCGCTGCTCGCTGCGGGCGACGAGGACGAGGCTCCAGCCGCGGCGCGCGAACGCCCGGGCGAAGGCGAGGCCGATGCCGGAGGACGCGCCGGTGATCAGTGCGGTGCTCATGCTCCGACGCTACCCGTCGCCGCCCGGCGGCCCCCGAGTAGACTCCCCTACCGTGACCGACGAGACCCGCCTCCCCCGAACCACTGTCAAGAAGCTCGCCGCGCTCGAGGACGGACCCGTCCGCGTGTCCGGCTGGGTCGAGACCGTGCGCGACCAGAAGAAGGTGCAGTTCGTCGTCCTGCGCGACGAGTCCGGTGCCGTGCAGCTGGTGAACCCGGCCGTGCGCGAAGCCGTCGAGGGCGACGACGCGTCGGCTGCGCGCCTCGTGATCACCGAGGAGATCTCCGGCCTCGCCCAGGGCTCCTTCATCACCGTCACCGGCGCGCTCAAGCACGACGAGCGCGTGAAGCTCGGCGGCATCGAGGTCAAGCTCGAGACGCTCGAGGTCGTCGCCGCGTCGATCCCGGAGGCGCCGATCGCGCCCGACTCCGGCATCGACAAGCGCATGGACTGGCGCTTCCTCGACCTGCGCCGTCCCGAGCAGAACCTCATCGCCCGTGTGCAGACCACGTTCGAGCACGCGCTGCGCACGTACTGGATCGAGCACGACTTCATCGAGATCCACACCCCGAAGCTCATGGCGAGCGCCTCGGAGTCGCGGGCCGAGCTCTTCGAGGTCGAGTACTTCGAGACGAAGGCCTACCTGGCGCAGAGCCCCCAGTTCTTCAAGCAGATGGCGCAGCCCGCCGGCTTCGGCAAGGTCTTCGAGGTCGGCCCCGCCTTCCGCGCCGACCCCAGCTTCACCTCGCGTCACGCGACCGAGTTCACGAGCGTCGACGCCGAGGTCTCCTGGATCGACTCGCACGAGGACGTCATGGAGCTGCACGAGCAGCTGATGGTCGCCGGCCTCACCGCCGTCGTCGAGAAGCACGGCGCCGAGGTCAAGGCGCTCTTCGACATCGACCTGACCGTCCCGACCACGCCGTTCCCGCGCATCCCGCTCGCCGAGGCCAAGCGCATCGTCGCCGAGCGCGGCTACGAGGTGCCCCGCGCCGACGACGACATGGACCCCGAGGGCGAGCGCCGCATCGCGGCCTACGTGCAGGAGGAGTTCGGGCACGACTTCGTGTTCCTCACCGACTACGCGTCGAGCATCCGGCCGTTCTACCACATGCGCCGCGAGGGCGACGGGACGATCACCAACAGCTACGACCTCATCTACAACGGCGTCGAGATCTCGACCGGAGCGCAGCGCGAGCACCGCGTCGACGTCCTCGTCGAGCAGGCCCGCGAGAAGGGCCTGGACCCGGAGGAGCTCGAGTTCTACCTCGACTTCTTCCGCTACGGCGTCCCGCCGCACGGCGGCTTCGGCATGGGCCTCTCGCGCGTGATCATGCTGATGCTGAACCAGGCGAACCTCCGCGAGGTCACCTACCTGTTCCGCGGCCCGACCCGCCTGCTGCCCTAGGCGCGCACCACGGTCGAGGGAGCCCCGAGCCGTCGAGACCGCCGCGGACGGCGGGTCCCCTCGACGGGCCGGGGTTCCCTCGCGCCAGCGGCTAGGGAGCCGGCAGCACCACGAGATCGAGGTAGTCGGCCAGGCACGCCACCATGTCCACCGCGTCGCGCTCGAGCAGCCACTGCAGCTGCACGCCGTCCCAGAGCGCGATGATCGACGCCGCCACCCGCTCCGGATCGGACCCCTCGCGGAGGCGCCCGGCGGCCTGGAGCTCGCGCAGCTCGGCCGTGTACTCGCTGCGGAGCCGGCGGAACCGCGCGGCGAAGAAGTCGCGCCCCGGGTGCTCCTGCGTCGTCGACTCGCCGCAGAGCACGGCGTACAGCTCGATCACTCCGGGCGCCGTCTCGTTGTAGCGGGTCTGCCGCAGGATGCCGGCGACCAGCCCCTCCTCCGGGTCCGGCGGCGAGGAACCGTCGCCCGTGATCAGGTCGCGGTGCTCGAGGACCGCGAAGAGCAGGTCGGTCTTCGACGGGAAGTAGTGCAGGAGGCTCGTCTGGCTGAGCCCGACGCGGTCGGCGACCTCCTGGAGGGAGCCGCGGGCGTAGCCCCGCGCGGCGAAGACCTGGTGCGCGGCCTCGATGATGGCTCGCCGGCGCTCGGCCGACTTCGCGTACGGGCCGCGTCGCCTCGTCGCCTCCGCCATCGACCCCTCCTCAGCACTGGAGGCGCCTCGCCGTGCCCCTCGAACGGCCAGCGTAGCGGCGGCGGAGGAGCAGTGCCGCCAATTTCGAGTACCTACTCGAATTCGTGGTAGCGTCCCGATCATCGCCGGGTGAGACTCCCCGGCTCTCCACCACGACGAAGTGAGGGAAGATGCATCCGTTCACCCGGAGACAGCTCATCGCCGCCGGTCTCGGCACCGCGGCACTCGGGAGCCTGACGGCCTGCGCGACACCGGGCACCGTCTCGGTCAACACGGCGCCGACGATCGCCCCGGCCACCGGCCCGGTCCGCCTGCAGTACTGGGGCTGGCTGAAGGACCTGCAGAAGGTCTGCGACGTCTGGAACGCCTCGCACCCCGAGATCCAGGTCGAGGCCGTCTGGATCCCCGGCGGCAACGCGGGCGGGTACCAGAAGCTCTACTCGGCCCTCGCCGCGGGCGGCGGGCCGGACCTCGGCCAGGTCGAGATCCGCTCCGTCCCCGAGTTCATGCTCGTCAACGGCCTGGTCGACCTCACCCGGTACGGCGTCGAGCAGTACCGCGACCTGTACGACCCCACGCTCTGGGGCCAGGTCAGCTACACGGGCGGCGTCTACGGCATCCCTCAGGACAGCGGCCCGATGGCGCTCTTCTACCAGCCCGAGGTGTTCGGGAAGGTGGGTGCGGAGCCGCCGACGACCTGGGACGACTGGGCCGCGGTGGCGACGGAGCTGCGCGGAGCCGGCTCCTACATCGACTGCTTCCCGCTCGCCGACGCCTCGGTCTTCGCCGCGTTCGCGACGCAGGCCGGCGCGCAGTGGCTGCGCCCGGAGGAGGACGGCTGGGTCATCGACATGACCGACGACGCCACGACGCGCGTCGCCTCCTTCTTCGACACGGCCATCGACCAGGACCTGGTGCAGACCGGTTACGGCGCGTACTCCCCCGCGTGGTTCGCGGCCGCGGCGAAGGGCGGGATCGCCTCCTGCGCCACCGGCAGCTGGGGCGACGCCCTGATCGAGGGGGTCAGCGGAGGCTCGGGCAAGTGGCGCGCTGCGCCCATGCCCGTCTGGGGCGACACCGGCTTCGGCTCGAGCTTCCTCGGCGGATCGACTGCGGCGGTGTTCTCGAGCAGCAAGCACCCGGAGGAGGCGATCGAGTTCGCCGTCTGGATGACCACCACGCAGGAGGGCATCGACGCGATGATCGCCAACAGCGGCATCGGCTGGTCTCCCGCGGTCGGCGAGATCGGCACGGCCCGCAAGGGTCCGAGCGACTTCTTCAGCGGGCAGAACTACAACGAGGACGTCCTCGTGCCCGCATCGAAGGAGCAGAACCCGGACTGGTCCTGGTGGCCCGTCACGCAGCAGTCCTTCAACATCCTCAGCGACGGCTTCCGGAAGAAGGCGTCGGGGCTCTCGCTCGTGGACGCGGTCGCCGAGGCGGAGCAGCAGATCATCACGGTCTTCGAGAACAAGGGCCTGAGCATTAGGAGGGCCTCCGCATGACCACCACGACCTCCCCCGCCGCCGCCGCGGTCGCGGCCACCACGCGGACGCCGGGCGCGCCCCGGCGCAGCCGCGCGGTCGCCCGCGCCCCGTGGATCCTCCTCGGACCCTTCCTGGCCCTGTTCGTCCTCACGTTCATCGTCCCGATCGTCGTCGCCGTCGGCTCCAGCTTCACGAAGGTGACGCGCTCCGGCCTCTTCGGCGAGGCCGGGGTCACCAGCGGGTTCGCGGGCTTCGACAACTACGCGCAGGCCCTCGCCGACGGCAACTTCATCGCCTCCATCGGGCGGATGTTCCTCTTCGGCATCGTCCAGGTGCCGGTGATGATCGCCCTCTGCACCGTCCTCGCGCTGATGCTCGAGTCGGCGTCGGCGAAGTTCCCCGGCTTCTTCCGGGCGGCCTACTTCCTCCCTTACGGAGTGCCCGGAGTGATCGCGACGATCCTGTGGTCGTTCCTCTACGTGCCCGGCCTCAGCCCGCTCATCGACGCGGCGAACGTGGTCGGGCTCCAGCCCGACTTCCTCGGTGCGGACACGGTCCTCTGGTCGATCGCGAACATCTCGCTCTGGAGCTACACCGGCTACAACATGCTGATCATCGTCGCCCAGCTCAAGGCGATCCCGGTCGAGCTCTACGAGGCGGCGAAGGTCGACGGCGCCTCCACCTGGCGCGTCGCCCGCAGCATCCAGCTGCCGCTCATCCGCCCCGCGCTGGTGCTGACGACGATCTTCTCGATCATCGGAACGCTCCAGCTGTTCGCCGAGGCGCAGGTGCTGAAGACGGTCGCTCCGGCGATCGACAGCCAGTACACGCCGAACCTCAGCGCGTACACCACGGCCTTCGCCTACAACGACTACAACGTCGCCGCCGCCCAGGCCGTCCTGATCGCGCTGGTCGCGTTCCTGCTCTCCTTCACGTTCCTCTCGATCTCGAACAGGAGGTCGTCATGAGCCGCACCGAGACCCCGCCGACCACGACCACCGGAGTCGTCACCGCCGACCGCCCCGTGAAGGCCGGACGCGGGCCCGACCGCTCGGCCGGCCGCAACCGCGCCTCGACCATCATCGTCACCGCGATCCTCGTCGTCGTGGCGGTCTACTTCCTCATCCCCGTCTACTGGGTCGTCGTCGCGGCGACCAAGACGACCGAGGACCTCTTCGCCACCTACGGCTTCTGGTTCGCCCCGACGTTCGCGCTCTGGGACAACCTGACGCAGGTGCTGACCTACGGCGACGGCATCTTCGTCCGCTGGTTCCTCAACTCCGTCCTCTACGCCGGAGTGGGCGCCCTGCTCGCGACCTACCTCGCCGCGGCGGGCGGCTACGCGCTGGCCAAGTACGAGTTCCGCGGCAGCAGGCTCGTGTTCGGGACGATCCTCGCGGGCGTCCTGGTGCCGGGCACCGCGACCGCTCTGCCGCTGTTCCTGCTCTTCAGCCAGATGGGCATCGCGAACACCTACTGGAGCGTGCTGATCCCCTCGCTCGTCTCGCCGTTCGGGCTGTTCCTCTGCCGGATCTACGCTCAGGCGACCGTGGACACCGCGATCATCGAGGCGGCGCGCATCGACGGCGCCGGGGAGCTGCGGATCTTCCACACGCTCGGGCTGCGCATCCTGACTCCCGCGCTGGTCACCGTGTTCCTCTTCCAGCTGGTCGGGATCTGGAACAACTACTTCCTGCCCCTGGTGATGCTCTCGGACACGAACCTGTTCCCGATCACACTGGGACTGAACAACTGGCTCGGACAGGTCGACCGCCTGCCCGAGTTCTACGAGCTGACGACCGGCGGCGTCCTGCTGTCGATCATCCCGCTCGCCATCGCCATGATCGTGCTGCAGCGCTTCTGGCGCGGCGGCCTGACGGAAGGCTCCGTGAAGTGACGACTCCCCCGACGACCTCCCACTACCTGACGGACACCGGACCGGGCTCCGGCCGCCGCCGGGCCCCCCGCTCGTGGCTGCACACCGACGCCCCGGCGCTCCCGCTGGACGGGGAGTGGCGCTTCCGCCTGCTCCCCGCCGCTCCGGGGACCCCGGGCGGCGCCGGCGTGCTGCCGGAGTGCGAGGGCGTGGACGCCGTCGGGGACGAGTCGTTCGACGACTCCGGCTGGGACCTGATGCCGGTGCCCTCGCACTGGGTGCTGCAGGGCGACGGGCACTACGGACTGCCGGCCTACACGAACGTGCAGTTCCCGTTCCCGACCGAGCCGCCGTTCGTTCCGGACGCGAACCCGACGGGCGACTACCGCCGCACCGTCGTGGTCCCGGAGGAGTGGGACTCCGCCGAGGCGGTCGTCCTGCGCTTCGACGGGGTCGAGTCGCGCTACCGCGTCTGGGTCAACGGCGTCGAGATCGGCATCGGCTCCGGCAGCCGGCTCGCGCAGGAGTTCGACGTCACCGGCGTCGTCCGCCCGGGCGAGAACCTCGTCGTGGTCCGCGTGCACCAGTGGTCGGCCTCGAGCTACGTGGAGGACCAGGACCAGTGGTGGCTGCCGGGGATCTTCCGCTCGGTGCACCTGCTCGCGCGCCCCGTCGGCGGGATCGAGGACGTGTGGCTGCGCTCCTCCTTCGCCGGCGGCGCGGGCCGGATCGAGGCGGAGGTGACCGCCGCGGCCGACGCGTTCCCGCTGACGCTGCGCGTGCCCGGGCTCGGGATCGAGACGGTCTGGGCCTCGGCGGAGGAGATCGCCGCGATCGAGGTCCCCGAGGTCGACCCGTGGTCGGCGGAGGCTCCGCGCCTCTACGACGCGACGCTCGCCTCCGCCGGTGAGACGGTCTCGCTGCGGCTCGGCTTCCGCACGGTCGAGATCCGCGGCGACCGCTTCCTGGTCAACGGCGAGCGCGTCGTCTTCCACGGTGTCAACCGCCACGAGACGCACCCCGACCGCGGTCGAGCGTTCGACGAGGACTCCGCCCGCGAGGACCTCGCGATGATGAAGCGCTTCAACGTGAACGCCATCCGCACCAGCCACTACCCGCCGCATCCCCGTCTGCTCGATCTCGCCGACGAGCTCGGCTTCTGGGTGGTCCTCGAGTGCGATCTCGAGACCCACGGCTTCGAGCGGGTCGGCTGGGCGGGCAACCCCAGCGACGACCCCGCCTGGCGCGAGGCCTACCTCGACCGCATCGAGCGGACCGTCGAGCGCGACAAGAACCACCCGAGCATCGTGCTCTGGTCCCTCGGCAACGAGGCGGGCACCGGCGCGAACCTCGCCGCGATGTCCGCCTGGGTGCACGGCCGCGACCCCGAGCGCCCCGTCCACTACGAGGGCGACTACACCGGCGGGTACACCGACGTGTACTCGCGGATGTACTCCTCGATCCCCGAGACCGAGCGGATCGGCACCGACGGCTCGCTCACTCCGCTGCTCGGCTGCTCCCCCGGCGAGTCCGCTCGGCAGCGCTCCAAGCCCTTCCTGCTCTGCGAGTACGTGCACGCGATGGGCAACGGCCCGGGAGCGATCGACCAGTACGAGGACCTCGTCGACCGCTTCCCGCGGCTGCACGGCGGCTTCGTCTGGGAGTGGCGCGACCACGGCCTGCGGGCGCGCACGCCGGAGGGCGTCGAGTACTACGCGTACGGCGGCGACTTCGGCGAGGTGGTGCACGACGGCAACTTCGTGATGGACGGCATGGTGCTCTCCGACGGCACGCCCAGCCCGGGCCTGTTCGAGTGGAAGCAGATCGTCGCTCCGGTGCGCCTCACGGTCCGCGGCGACGGCGTCGTCATCGAGAACCGCCGGCACGACGCCTCCACCGCCGATCTGCGCTTCGCGTGGCGGGTCGAGCGGGACGGGCGGGTCACCGCAGAGGGAGTGCTCGACGCCCCGGTGGTCGCGGCCGGCGACGCCGTGCACGTGGAGCTCCCCCCGCTCGAGGTGCGCCCCGGCGGCGAGACCTGGCTCACCGTCGACGCGGTCCTCGACGCCCCGACCGCCTGGGCGGAGGAGGGCCACGTGCTCTCCACCGGTCAGCACCTCCTCGCCGCGCCGTCGGCGGTGCCCGCGTGGACCCGCGCCGTCCGCTCGGCTCCGCCCCTCGAGGGCGGCGCGCTCGGAGTCGCGCGGTTCCGCGACGGCCGGCTCGCCTTCCTCGCCGGCCTGCCCGTCGACGGACCGCGCGCCGAGCTCTGGCGCGCCCCGACCGACAACGACGAGGGCGCGGGCTTCCCCGGCTACGTCACCGGCGACCCGTACGACGGCGACGGCCGCGGGCTGCCGGCCCCCTCCTCCGCCGCCCGCTGGCGCGAGGCCGGACTCGACCGCCTGGTCGGCCGCGTGCAGGAGGTGGACGCCTCCGCCGGGCTCCGCCGCGTGACCCGCTTCTCGGCCGCGGATCTCGATGCGGGACTCCTGATGGAGGAGCGCTGGAGCGTCGACGGGGAGAGCACGGTCCTCCGCGTCGACCTCGTGCCGACCCGGGGCTGGGACTCCGTCTGGCCGCGGCTGGGCATCCGGATCGACATGCCCGCGTCGATCGACGGCGCGGAGTGGTTCGGCACCGGCCCGCTCGAGTCCTACCCCGACAGCCTCCGGGCCGCGCGGGTGGGGCGCTTCACGGCGGAGATGGACCGGCTGACGACTCCGTACGCCCGCCCGCAGGAGAGCGGTCACCGCAGCAGCGTGCGCGAGCTGACGCTGACGGAGGCGGGCTCGCCCCGGCTCCGCATCGAAGCCGCGCGCGACCTGCACGGGCGCCTTCCCGGCTTCACCCTGGCGCGGCACACGCCGCAGGAGATCACGGCCGCCGCGCACCCGCACGAGCTGCCGGAGTCGGAGCGCGCGGTCCTCGTGATCGACGCCGCCCAGCACGGCCTGGGCTCCCGCGCGTGCGGTCCGGACGTGTGGCCCGACTTCCAGCTGCGGCCGGAGGCGCGGACGATCCTCCTCCGCTTCACCGCGGCCGGCTGAGCGCCGGGAGAGGACGAGGGAAGGCCCGCGGGATCGCGTCCCGCGGGCCTTCCCTCGTCCTCGGGACGCGTCAGTCGCTCTGCGTGCGCGGCAGCGGTCCGCCGATGAAGAGGTCCGTGTTCATGCGCCGGCGGCGCATCACGACCAGGACGGCCGCGCAGGCGACGAGCGACGCGGCGACCGCACCGCCGCCGATCATCAGCGCGGTGGTCGGCGTGATGCCGGCCGGTCCCGCCGAGGCGGCCGTGCTGAGGAAGGCGGTGCGCGCGGCGCTGATCGCGGTGCCGCAGACCTGCTGCGCCTCCCACGGTGCGGCCGTGGTGTCGCTGTCACGGTAGGAGACGGTCACGGCTGCCGTGCGGTGCGACTCGCGACCGAAGGCGACGACGCAGTAGACGGAGGGGTCGGGGTCGGCGACGACCGCGTCGCCCAGCGCCAGCTCGGCCCAGCCGATGGAGTCGGACTGCACGGCGACGTCGCCGGCGGCCAGGTCGGCGCGGGCTCCGGAGGTCTCGAAGGCGCCCACGGCGACCTCCTCGTCGGCGTCGAAGCCCCAGACGGCGCCGCGGGGCGCCTCGGTGCTGCCGTCGCCGAGCTCGCGCGGCTCGAGCAGGAGGCCGTTGCCGGTGGAGGGCGCGAGCCGGAAGACGACCTTGGCGGCGGAGCCCTGGTCGCCCGTGAGGTCGACCGTGAAGGCGCCCGACTTGGTGATCAGCGCGGTCGGCACGGTCGCGGTGCCGCTCCCCGCCTCGAGGGTCAGCGGGGTCTTGGTGCCGTTCGGGTCGCGGAGGACCGCGGAGACGGCCTCGCCGCTGGCGAAGCCGGTGTACGAGAAGCCGACGCCGTAGAACCGGGCGAGCTCGACGGTGAGCGCCTCCGGCTGGACGGCGAGCTCGCGGGTGAGGAAGACGTCCGCGGTCGCGGCACCGGCCGCCGGCTTCGCGCCCTCGGTCGAGGTGCCGAGCTCGGTGCGTCCGGGGGCCGACGCCGCCGGAGTGACGGCGCCCGCACCGGAGGAGCCGGCGGTGCCGGACGTGGTGGTGCCGGAGGTGGTGCCGCCGCCGGAGGTGCCGCCGGACGTCCCTCCGCCGGTGGATCCGCCGCCGGAGCCGGAGCCGGAGCCGCCGGAGGACGATCCGCCGCCGGTGGAGGGCTGGCCGCCGCCGGAGCCGCCCTGCTGGCCGCCGCCGGTCGAGCCGCCGCCGGTCGAGCCGCCGCCGGTCGAGCCGCCGCCGGTGGATCCACCGCCGGTGGAGGGCTGGCTCGGCTGCTGGGGCGCGGGGTCGACCGGTGCCGGATCGACCGGCGCGGGGTCCACGGGCGCGGGGTCGACGGGAGCGGGCTGCTCGGGTTCTGCCGGCTCCTCGGGCACTCCGGGAACGGACGGCTCCTCGGGGACGCCGGGAACGGGGTCGGAGCCGCCGTCGCCCGGCTGCTCGGGATCCTCCGGCACGCCGGGGATGGTCGTCGCGGCCGGCTGCTCGACCGTGGTCGAGACCGTCGAGGCGGAGGGGGCCGCGACGGCCGCTCCGGGGAGGGCCAGGCCGAGCACGAGCGCCGCGAGAGCGGCGGCGGGCAGGGCGAGTCGGCGGGATGACGGCATGGCGGTTCCTTCCTCCACGGGCGACGATCTGCGTCCGCGCACGGAGGAGCGCACTCCCCCCTCACGAGGGTAAGGGCGAGAGGCGAGCTATCGCGAGCCGTCCTGTCCCCCGTCAGAGGGACGTCGCGGTCGTGCTTCCGTCCGGACGGCCCGGTCGAGGCTCACCCGCGATCGAGGAGGGCCCGCCGGAGACGCACGGGATCGACCCGCCAGAAGGTGTGCACGCGCCCGTCGATCAGCACCACCGGGATCTCCTCGACGAAGCGCTCGTGCAACTCGGGATCGTCGAGGATCGACACCTCCGAGACGGCGACCGACGCCTCGGCGCCCAGGTCGGCGACCACCTGCTCGACCACGGTCCGCGCGTCATCGCAAAGATGACAGCCCGGCTTGCCCACGAGCGTCAGCTCCACGTCCACCATGCGGTCAGTGTACGGCGGCCCCGGCGACGGGCGCCGAGACGGCGAGCGCCGCCGGGATCATCCGTGAACGCAGACGAGCGCCCGACCCCGGAAGGGCGGACGCTCGAGTGGGAAGAGGCGCGAGCCTACTTCTTGTTGCGACGCTGGTGGCGAGTCTTGCGAAGCAGCTTGCGGTGCTTCTTCTTCGCCATACGCTTGCGACGCTTCTTGATGACAGAACCCACGAAGACCTCACAACGTTCAGGGGGTCGACCGCCCGACGGGCGGCCGCTTACGAAAAACTGGCTCCCGCGAGCTTACACGACCCGGGGCTCCACCGGTTCCGGCTCCTCGGCGCCCCTCACTTGCGGATGCGTAGCGCCTCCGCCACCTTCGTCGCTCCTTCGCTGACGCCCCGCTGGATGTCCTGCACCACGGTGCTGACCTGGTGGGTGCGCTCGGCGAGCGCCCGACCCAGCGACTCCGCCCGGGCCGCGGTCGGAGCGTCGAGCAGGGCGCCGGCCGCCTCGTCCTCGGCGAGGAAGGGCAGCAGCCAGTCCTCGACCTCCGCCAGCGGCGCGTACTCGAGCGCGTAGAAGCGGTGCTGTCCGCTCTCGCGCACCGTGACGAGGCCGGTCTCGCGCAGCACCTTGAGGTGCTTGGAGACGGTCGGCTGGCTCAGCTCGAGGCGCGCCACGATCCGCGACACGCTCATGCCCTCGGCCGAGCCGTCCCGCCGCTGCTCGAGCAGCAGGGCGAGGATGTCCCGGCGGGTCCCGTCCGCGATCACCCCGAAGATGTCAGCCATGCGCCCAGGCTAGTCAGCGCCCCGGGGGCCCGGCACCGAGCGGGTAGCATGGCCGCGATCGAGTGGAGGATCCGCCGTGGTGGTTCGGCAGCAGTTCCGCAGCCCCGTGGGCGTCTCGCCCGTCTCCCCCTGGTCGGGGTTCGAGCGGGCCCGCGACCTCATCGACGACTTCGCCGGACGCTCGCCGTCCCGCTTCGCGATCCTCATCTTCTCGGCGCTCGTGCTCGTCTTCACCCTGCTGTTCTCGCTGCCGGTGTCGAGCACCACGGGCACCGTCACTCCGCTGCACGACGCCTTCTTCACCGCGATGTCGGTGATCTGCGTGACCGGCCTCGCGACGGTCGACATGGCGACGCACTGGTCGGCGTTCGGCCACTCGATCATCTTCGTCGGCGTGAACATCGGCGCTCTGGGAGTGCTGACGCTCGCCTCGATCATGGGCCTGGCGATCTCGCGCCGCCTCGGGCTCCGGGCGAAGCTCATGGTCGCCAGCGACTCGAATCCGCTGCGGATCCACTCCGGCCCCGTCGCCGAGGGCCAGGCCGTGCGCCTGGGCGAGATCGGCGGACTGCTCGCCACCGTCGCGATCAGCGCCGCCGCGATCGAGATCATCGTCGCGCTGCTGCTGTTCCCGCGGATGCTGATCGACGGGATCCCGATCGGCGAGGCCGTCTGGCACTCCTTCTACTACTCCGCGATGGCGTTCACGAACACCGGCTTCGCCCCGAACGCCGCGGGACTCACCCCGTTCGAGGACGACTACTGGTTCCTCGGCATCCTGATGCTCGGCGTCTTCCTCGGCTCGATCGGCTTCCCCGTCATCTACGCCTTCTCCCGCGGCTGGCGGCGCCCGCGCAAGTGGTCGGTGCACGTGAAGCTGACGCTGGTCACCTCCGTGATCCTGCTCGTCGCCGGGGCCGTCCTCTACATCGTGCTCGAGTTCGACAATCCGAGGACCTTCGGCAGCCTCGATGCGGGAGACACCGTCTTCCAGTCCTTCTTCCTCTCG
This sequence comes from Rathayibacter sp. AY2B9, assembly GCF_002931595.1. Taxonomy (NCBI): domain Bacteria; kingdom Bacillati; phylum Actinomycetota; class Actinomycetes; order Micrococcales; family Microbacteriaceae; genus Rathayibacter; species Rathayibacter sp. AY2B9. The sequence goes on along the minus strand of NZ_PSUB01000002.1, from coordinate 232,558 downwards.
ACGATGACGCGGTCGGGCGGCTTCTCGACGATCTCGGTCCCCGACCTCAACGGCTCGAGCCTGCTCGTGACGGACATGCTGATGTTCATCGGCGGAGGATCGGCCTCCACGGCCGGCGGGATCAAGGTCACGACCCTTGCGATCCTGTTCCTGGCCGCCTTCGCCGAGGCCCGCGGCAACAACGACATGGAGGCCTTCGGCCGCCGGATCCCGAACGACGTCCTGCGCCTGGCCGTCTCGGTCGTGCTGTGGGGCGCGACGACGGTCGCCGTGTCGTCCGTCCTGATCCTGCACATCACCAAGGCCTCGCTCGACCACGTGCTCTTCGACGTGATCTCGGCCTTCGCGACCTCCGGGCTCTCGACGGGGCTCACCGCGGAGCTGCCGCCGTCCGGGGTCTACATCCTCGCGCTGACGATGTTCATGGGCCGCGTTGGTACCGTGACTCTCGCCGCCGCGCTCGCCGCGAGCCAGCGGAGGCAGTTGTTCAGACGACCGGAAGAGAGGCCCATCGTTGGTTGACCGCATCAGGTACGACGCCCCGGTGCTGGTGATCGGCCTCGGGCGCTTCGGAGCCGCCACGGCCGGCCAGCTCGACCGCCTCGACCGCGAGGTCCTCGCCATCGACGCCGACGCCGGTCTCGTGCAGAAGTGGTCGGAGCGGGTCACCCACGCGGTGCAGGCCGACGCCCGCTCGCTCGACGCCCTCGCGCAGATCGGCGCGCAGGACTTCCAGGTCGCCGTCGTCGCGGTCGGCTCCTCCATCGAGGCGTCCGTGCTGATCACCGCGAACCTCGTCGACCTCAAGATCCCGCAGATCTGGGCGAAGGCGATCTCGCGCTCGCACGGCAAGATCCTCGAGCGGATCGGCGCGAACCACGTGATCTACCCCGAGGCGGAGGCGGGCGAGCGCGTCGCGCACCTGGTCTCGGGCCGCATGCTCGACTTCATCGAGTTCGACGACGACTTCGTGCTCGCGAAGATGTACCCGCCCAAGCCGATCCGGGGGCTGACGCTCACGGAGTCGGGCGTGCGCCGCAAGCACCGCGTGACCGTCGTCGGCGTCAAGAGCCCGGGCAAGCCCTTCACCTACGCGACCGAGCAGACCGTGGTCTCGAACCACGACCTCATCGTGGTCAGCGGCACCCCCAGTGACATCGAGCGCTTCGCGGCCCTCGGCTCCTGACCGGCGCCCTCTCCCTCCTCCTCCTCTGCGGGATGCCGCTCCGGTACGCCCGCTCCGGGGTGTCGCGTACCCGAGCGGCGTCTCGCGGAGAGGAGGGCGGAGTCAGGAGGCGGCGAGCTCGCGGGCGCGGGCCAGCGCGGCGTCGGTCGCCCGCGTGAAGAGGGCGGCGAGGTCGGCCTCCTGCAGGACCGCGACGGCCCGCTCGGTGGTGCCCTTCGGGCTCGTGACCCGCCGGCGCAGCTCCGCGGGCTCCTCGCCGGAGTGGGCGAGCAGCTCGGCCGCGCCGCGGAACGTGCCGACCACCATCGTCGACGCCTGCTCCGGCGTGAAGCCCTTCGCGACAGCGGCCGCGATGAGCTCCTCGATCAGCAGGAACACGTAGGCGGGCCCCGAGCCGGAGATCGTCGAGAGCGCGTCGAGCTGCGACTCCGGCACCTCGACCACCTCGCCGACCGTCTCGAACAGGCGGCGCACGAGCGCCAGGTCCTCGTCGTCGGACCGCGTGCCCGCGCTGAGGCCGGTGACGGCGCGGCCCACGACCGCGGGAGTGTTCGGCATCGAGCGGAGCACGGCGACGGACGCGGGCAGGTGCCGCTCGAACGTGGCCGCGGTCACGCCGGCGGCGACGGAGACGACGACCGCGCCCGGGGCGAGCGCGTCGGCGATCTCGTCGAGCAGGTCCGGCACCATGTGCGGCTTGACGGCCACGAGCACGATCGCCGCGCCCTCGACCGCACGCCGGTTGGCCTCCGGGTCGTCCGCGGTGGCGAAGGCGGTGACCACCGGGTGGCCGTCCCACGCGGCGGCCTTCGCGGAGTCGCGGTTGGTCACCCGCACGCCCCCCTCGACGCGCACGCCGGGAGCCAGCAGGCCCTGGAGGATCGCGCCCCCCATCGAGCCGAGGCCGAGGACGGCGATGGACGGGAGCAGGACGGGCGCATCGGTCACGCCGCTCATCCTACGAAGAGCCCGCGGCAAGGGGGTCCAGGGGCGGTCCGGCGCCTCGTAGGATGGCCCGACCATCCAGCGGCGAGCCCGAGGAGACCACGTGAGCGCATCCGGAGGCGGCACCGCGATCATCGCGGCGCTCGCGGCCAACCTCGGCATCGCCCTGACGAAGTTCGTCGCCTGGTTCTTCTCCGGATCCGCCTCCATGCTCGCCGAGGGCGTGCACTCGCTCGCCGACTCCGGCAATCAGCTGCTCCTGCTGCTCGGCGGCCGCAAGTCGCGGAAGGCCGCCGACGAGGAGCACCCGTTCGGCTACGGACGGGAGCGCTACGTCTACGCCTTCGTGGTGTCGATCATCCTGTTCTCGGTCGGCGGCGTCTTCTCGCTCTACGAGGGCATCGAGAAGATCGCCGAGCCGCACGAGCTCGAGAACGCCTGGCTGCCGATCCTGGTCCTCGTGATCTCGATCTGCCTCGAGGGCTACTCGCTGCGCACCGGAGTGAAGGAGTCGAACCGGGTCCGCGGCTCGCAGTCCTGGTTGCAGTTCATCCGCCGGGCGAAGGCGCCGGAGCTGCCGGTCGTGCTCCTCGAGGACGTCGCCGCGCTCACCGGTCTGACGTTCGCGCTGCTCGGAGTCGGGCTGACCGTGATCACCGGCGACTCGGTCTACGACGCGATCGGAACGATCATGATCGGCACCCTGCTGATCGTGGTGGCGATCGTGCTGGGCGTCGAGACGAAGAGCCTGCTGGTCGGCGAGGGGGCGACCCCCGCCGACGCCGCCTCGATCCGCGCCGCGCTCGAGGCCGGGCGCGACGTCGAGCGCGTCATCCACATGCGCACCCTCTACCTCGGGCCGGACGAGATCCTCGTGGCCGCGAAGCTCGCCTTCCCGGCCGCCGAGACCCTCGAGCACGTGGCCGCCGGGATCGACGCCGCGGAGAAGCGGATCCGCGAGGCCGTCCCGGCCGCCACCACGATCTACCTCGAGCCCGACGTCGACCGCGGACGCGCGGGATCGGCGGCGGCCCGTCCGGCCGTGACGGAGGCGGAAGGGACGGCCGCTGCGGTCGCTCCGGCCGCCTCCGCTCCGCCCGCCGCCTCCCCGCCGGCCGCGCCGCACGGGAGCGCCTGAGATGCGCCGGGCCCTGGCGATCGTCAACGAGCGCGGTGCCGGGCTCGGCGCGCTCGAGCCGATGCTGACCGAGCGGGGGTTCGCCGTCGACGCCGTCGCAGGGACGGACCTCGACGCGATCGACATCCTCGCCCCCGACCTCGTCGTCACGCTGGGCTCCAGCGCCGGCGTCTACGAGACCTCGCGGCACCCCTTCATCAGCCCCGAGATCGCGCTCCTGCAGGACCGGATGCACCACCGCCGTCCCACGCTCGGCGTCTGCTTCGGAGCGCAGCTGATCGCGGCCGCCCTGGGCGAGTCCGTCCATCCCGGATCGGCCCGCGAGGTCGGCTTCCGCCCGGTCGTGCTCACGGAGGAGGGCGCCGGCTCCCCGCTCCGGCACCTCGCCGGCGTCGACGTGATGCAGTGGCACGGCGACACCTTCGCGCTGCCGAGCGGAGCGGCGCTGCTGGCGTCGTCGACGACCGGCGAGGTGCAGGCGTTCGCCGTGGAGGACTGGCTCCTCGGCGTGCAGTTCCACCCCGAGCTGACCGGCACGATGGCCGCGCAGTGGCTCGAGGGCGACGGGGAGTGGGCAGGAGCGGCGGGCTACGACGCCGCCGCGCTCGCCGACGACGTCGCGGCGGAGCGCTTCGAGCGGATGCACGCGGCGACGCGGCTCGCGCTGACGGAGTGGCTGGGCGCTCCGAGCTGAGGGGTTCTGCGGCGGTCGGCGTCAGCGGCGGTCGGCGTCAGCGGCGCTCGGCGTCAGCGGCGGTCGGCGTCAGCGGCGGTCGGCGAAGAAGTCGAGCAGGAGCCGCGAGCACTCCGCGGCGCGGACCCCGGGGTACACCTCGACCACGTGGTTGTGCCGGCGGTCGCGGAGGAGGTCGTGCACGGATCCGGAGGCGCCCGCCTTCTCGTCCCACGCACCGAAGACGACGCGGTCGATCCGCGCCGCCAGGATCGCTCCGGCGCAGAGCACGCACGGCTCGAGCGTGACCACCAGCGTGCAGCCCTCGAGATGCCAGTCGCCGCGGGCCTCGGCCGCCGCGCGGATCGCGACCACCTCGGCGTGCGCCGTCGGATCCCGCCGCAGCTCGCGCTCGTTGCGCCCGAGCCCGAGCACCGCACCCTCCGAGTCGAGGACCACCGCGCCCACGGGGACGTCGCCCCAACCCGCGGCCCGCCGCGCCTCGTCGAGCGCCAGGCCCATCCACTCCTCGGAGCGGCGGGGGACGCGGAGATCGCTGTCGCGCATCGCTCCCCCTCCTGCGGCGGCCCGCTGCGGCCGGTGGGGCGCCGCTCCGGCCAGTAGATTGAGCTTATGCGCGTCCACGTAGCCGACCACCCGCTGATCACCCACAAGCTCACCGTGCTGCGTGACAAGCGCACCCCCTCCCCCACCTTCCGGCAGCTCGCCGAGGAGCTGATGACGCTCCTCGCCTACGAGGCCACCCGCGGCGTCCGCACCCGCACCGTCACCATCGAGACCCCCGTGACGCAGACCACCGGCCTCGCGCTCAGCGACCCGCAGCCGCTGGTCGTCCCGATCCTCCGGGCCGGCCTCGGGATGCTCGAGGGCATGGTCAAGCTCATCCCGACCGCCGAGGTCGGCTTCCTGGGCATGGCGCGCAACGAGGAGACGCTCGAGCCGACCACGTACGCGGAGCGCCTGCCCGACGACCTGTCGAACCGCCAGTGCTTCGTCCTCGACCCGATGCTCGCGACCGGCGGCTCGCTCGTCGCGGCCATCCAGTTCCTCTTCGACCGGGGAGCGGTCGACGTCACCGCCGTCTGCCTGCTCGCCGCCCCCGAGGGCCTGGCCGCCGTCGAGAAGGCCTTCGGCGACCGCGACGTGACCATCGTCCTCGGCTCCCTCGACGAGAGGCTCAACGAGCTCGGCTACATCGTCCCCGGCCTCGGCGACGCGGGCGACCGCCTCTACGGCCTCGCGGGCTGAGCCCACCGGCCCCCGGACGAGCGGGCCCCGCGTCGGGCCCCGGAACAGGGAGCCCCGCTGAGCCGTGCCGGTCGGCCGGCGCAGCGAGGGTCTCGACACCCCCTCAGCGAGACCGTCCGGCACCGCCCGTCCTGCTGATCGAGCAGCCCGCGCAGCGGCCTCATCGCGATCCCCCGTCACGACTCGCGCCTCCTCCCGAGCACCGGAACCACCCGCGACGCGCCGTCCATCCCCACGGAAGTGTTGACGCACCGCACCGGCCTCCGCTTTACTGACGGACATGACTGACACCCTGCACGCCCTGACCTCCCTCGAGGCCACCGGGAATGCCGGCATGATGATGGCCGGTGGCCCCGTCATGTGCTGTCGAATGTGTGCATGAGGAACTGACCTCGCCGGATCCCCGCACCGCCTCCGCCCGCTGATCGTCACGATCGGCTGAGCGTTCGAGGCGCGGACGATCCCCTGGATGCCCCGCATCCGACTCTGCCGCCACCGCGCACCGCGGGCCGGCTCGATCGCGCACACCCGGATCCGCTCCCTCGGACACTCGTCCCGGATCCGACCAGCCAAGGACTCGTCATGACCCTCCTCCACACCCGCACCGTCACCGCTGCCACCACCACCGAGGCGCCCCGCCTCCAGCCGGTCGCCGACGGAGCGCCCGCAGCTCCCCGTCTCCGCGCCGTGCCCCAGGGCACCGAGGCCCGCGGCTTCGCCCTCTACGTCGGCATCGACGAGGCCAAGGCCCGCGCCGCCGGAGTCGACCTCGGCCGCCTGGTCGAGGAGCTCAAGCGCGTTACGGCGCAGCTCGCCCCCGACGCCGAGACCTACGCCTCCGTCGCCCTCGCCCCGCAGGGCGCCGGCGGCCGCGACGTGGACGTGGTCCGCCTCGCGCTGCAGGACCCGGCCGCCGTCGCCAAGCGCCGCTCCGACGCCGAGCCCGACCCCGACCGCGCACCCGGCGGCGTCGTCATCGACATCTCCCGCAAGCGCGTCGTCCTCGACGACGAGACCACCCCCCTCACCTACAAGGAGTTCGAGCTCCTCCAGTACCTCGTGCTCCGCGAGGGCCGCACCATCGAGCGCGCCGAGCTCATCGCCTCGCTCTGGGGCGCCGCGGACGACGACGCGCCGAACGAGCGCACCATCGACGTCCACGTCCGCCGCCTCCGCGCCAAGCTCGGCCGCTACGAGGAGATCGTGCGCACCGTCCGCGGAGTCGGCTACCGCTTCGACCGCCACGCCGACGTCGCCATCCGCTACGCGTCGACGCCGTCGCCGGATCTGTTCTGAACCGTGAGGAGAGCGATTGCGCTCTCCTCACCGCGGTCGGCTTCACCGGTGGTCGCGATTCGGAGAGCGGGTCGCGACCGGTTAGCGGGAAACGCTGACACGCGTTTCCCGCGTTCGCCTCGAGGGCGGAACGTCCTCTCGACCTCGACGGATGTGCGCGACCGCTCCTCAGACGTGGAGGGCTGCTCGACGGCCCGCTGCGTGGTCGAAGCCGTGGCGGGGCGGGTCGCGCCTCGCGTGGCAGGACGACGGGGCCGGGCCGCGTCGGCGGGGGACGAGGGCAGGGGGTGCTCGTCGTGTCCGTCAACGGTCAGGGATGGGCTGCGGTTCGGTGCGGACGTCGGAGGCAGCAGACGGGGCGTCCTGGGTCAGGAGAGAGTCGTGCGGAGCGCGGGCGGGCGCGGCGACGGGCGCGGCGGGGCGGCTCAGGGAGGATTCAGGAAAGAGAGGGTTGCGTCGTTACCGGGTCGTTATATAGTTCAAGTGCGTCGACCGTTTGCTGTGGCGGGAAGCGCGAGAAGTGATTGCAGGACACTCTTGGTGCAAGGGAATGAAGGCCGGCCGCTCGCCTCAGCGGCCGGCCTTCTGTCGTTCCCCCGGCCCCCCTCCTCCCAGCACCCCGGCGTAGGCTGTACGGCGTCTGGATGTCAGGGAACCGCTTCCTGAGTGCCGTGAAGGAGGACCAGTGGGGTCGAGAGAGGCCGTCGCCGCCTGGGAGTCGCTCTTCCGCGCCCAGGTCCAGGTGATGCGCACCCTGAGCACCGAGTTCCCCTCGCGGGAGATCTCGATGAACGAGTACGACGTGCTCTTCAACCTCACCCGGCAGCCCGGTCGGCGCGCGCGGCTGCGCGACCTGAACCGGCACGTCCTCCTGACGCAGCCCAGCGTCAGCAGGCTGATCGATAGGCTCGCCGCCCGCGGCTGCGTCGAGAAGAGCGAGGATCCGGCGGACGCCCGCGGCACGATCATCGCGATCACCGACGAGGGCTACGCGCTCTTCCGCCGCGTCGCGCTCACCCACATGAGGACCATCTCGGAGCAGGTCGGCGGCGTCCTCGACGAGGACGAGCTGAAGCAGCTGACCGCGCTCTGCGACAAGCTCCGCGACGGCATCGCCTCCTCCTGATCCGTCCCCGCTAGCACGGGCCGCAGCGACCGGCCAGGTCTTCGCCGCGGCGCGGGACTCGCGGATCATGGTGGTCACCATGAGTGACACCTCCCCCACCCTCGTCTGGCTCCGCGACGACCTGCGCCTGGCCGACAACCCCGCTCTGCGCGCCGCGATCGACCGTGGCGGCCCCGTCGCGGTCTGCTACGTGCTCGACGAGGAGTCGGCGGGCATCCGTCCGCTCGGGGGCGCCTCCCGCTGGTGGCTGCACGGCAGCCTCGCAGCCCTCGCTGCCGACTTGCGCGAGCACGGCGCCCCGCTGATCCTGCGCCGCGGGCCGGCCGAGGCCGTCGTCCTCCAGCTCGCCGAGGAGATCGGCGCCGGAGCCGTGCACTGGAACCGCCGCTACGGGAGGGCTGAGCGCACCGTCGACGCGGCGGTGAAGGAATCGCTCCGCAACGGCGGCCTCGAGGCCGAGAGCCACCAGGGCTCGCTGATGTTCGAGCCGTGGACCGTGCAGACCGGCGCCGGCGGCCCCTACTCCGTCTACACGCCCTTCGCCCGTGCCTGCCGCGCCAAGCCGACGCCGCGCGCGCCGCTCCCCCGCCCCCGCTCGCTCGACGGCGTCACGGGAGACATCGCCTCCGACTCCCTCGACGACTGGGAGCTGCTGCCCACGCGGCCCGACTGGGCGGGAGGGCTGCGCGAGCGCTGGGTCCCCGGCGAGAAGGCGGCGGCCGACCGGCTGCGCGCGTTCCTCGCGGAGCAGCTCGACGACTACGCCGACGGCCGCGACCGGCCGGCGGAGGACGCCACCTCGAACCTCTCCCCGCACCTGAGGTGGGGCGAGATCAGCCCCTTCCAGGTGTGGCACGCCCTGGAGGAGGCGCACGCGAAGGGCCTGCACCGCGGCGACGGCAGCGACCGGTTCCTCTCCGAGGTGCTCTGGCGCGAGTTCTGCTACCACCTGCTGTTCCACTGGCCGGATCTGGCGACCGCGAACTTCGACACCCGGTTCGACTCCTTCCCGTGGGGACGCCCCGGCCAGGAGGCGATCGACGCCTGGCACCAGGGGCGCACCGGATACCCCCTGGTGGACGCCGGCATGCGCGAGCTCTGGAGCACCGGCTACATGCACAACCGGGTCCGGATGGTGACCGCGTCGTTCCTGATTAAGAACCTGCTGGTCGACTGGCGGGTGGGCGAGGAGTGGTTCTGGGACACCCTGGTGGACGCGGACCCGGCGAGCAACGCCGCGAACTGGCAGTGGGTCGCGGGCTCGGGAGCCGATGCGTCGCCGTTCTTCCGGGTCTTCAACCCGGTCACGCAGTCGAGGAAGTTCGACCCGGCCGGAGAGTACATCCGCCACAACGTGCCGGAGCTGGGCGGAGTCGAGGGCGCCGCCGTGCACGAGCCGTGGACGCTCGGGGACACGCTGACCGGAGGCGCGGACGGCTACCCGGCGCCCCTCGTCGACCTCAAGGAGACGCGGGCGCACGCGCTGGACGCCTTCGCGCAGATCAAGAGCGCCCCGCGCGACATCTCGCCGCGGGGCGACGACTGAGCGTCGCCGGCTAGACGCGTCCCGCCGGTCCGGTGGAGCGGCCGGACCCGGCGAGCGGGTCCTCCTCCCCGCCCTGATCGCGCAGATCGCGGGCCGGGATGCCGACGAGAACCGCCCCGTCGGGCGCGTCCTTCACCACGACGGCGTTCGCGCCCACGCTGACGTCGGATCCGAGCACGAGCGGGCCCAGGACGACCGCGCCGGCGCCGACGACCACCCGGTCGCCGAGCGTGGGGTGCCGACGCTCGCGCCGGGCCGACCTCCCGCCCAGCGTGACGGAGTGGTAGAGCATGCAGTCGTCGCCGATCCGCGCGGTCTCGCCGATGACGACGCCCATGCCGTGGTCGATGAACAGACGCCGGCCGATGGTCGCACCGGGGTGGATCTCCACTCCGGTCGCCGCGCGCGCCGCCTGGCTGAGCAGCCGGGCGGGCAGGCGGAGGCCGCGCCGCCACCAGGCGTGCGCGACGCGGTGCACCCAGACCGCGTGCACTCCCGGGTAGGAGAGGACGACCTCCACCGCGCTCCGGGCGGCGGGGTCGCGCTCCCGGGCGGTGCGGACGTCCTCGCGGAGCAGGGCGAGGAGCCCGGGACGCTCCGGTCCGAACGGGACGCGGCGCTCCGGCCGACCGTCGCGTCCGGAGCGGGGCGTCCCGCCTCGTCTCGAGGGGCTCAGCTGCGGAGGTCCTCGTACAGGACGGTCGAGATGTACCGCTCGCCGAAGTCGCAGACGATGGCGACGATGGTCTTCCCCGCGTTCTCGGGGCGCTTCGCGACCTCGAGCGCGGCCCACATGATCGAGCCGGAGGAGATGCCGCCGAGGATCCCCTCCTGCGCGGCCATCTCGCGGGCCACCCGCACGGAGTCGTCGAGCGTCACGTCGATGATCTCGTCGTAGACCTCGCGGTCGAGGATCGCGGGGACGAAGTTGGCGCCGATGCCCTGGATCTTGTGCGGACCGGCGGTGCCCTGGGTGAGGAGCGGGGAGTCGATCGGCTCCACTCCGATGATCTGCACACCGGGCTTGCGCTCCTTGAGCACCTGGCCGACTCCGGTGATGGTGCCGCCGGTGCCGATGCCGGCCACGAAGACGTCGACCTCGCCGTCGGTGTCCTCCCAGACCTCCTCCGCGGTGGTGCGGCGGTGCACCTCGGGGTTGGCGGCGTTCTCGAACTGGCGGGCGAGGATCGCGCCGGGGGTCTCGTCGACGATCGCGCGGGCGCGCTCGACCGCTCCACGCATGCCCTCGCTGCCGGGGGTGAGCACGATCTCGGCTCCGTAGGCGCGGAGGAGGACCCGGCGCTCGACGGACATCGTCTCGGGCATCGTGAGGACGACCTTGTAGCCGCGGGCGGCACCCACCATCGCGAGCGCGATGCCGGTGTTGCCGCTCGTGCCCTCGACGATCGTCCCGCCGGGGTGCAGCTCGCCGGAGGCCTCGGCCGCGTCGATGATGGCGACGCCGATGCGGTCCTTCACGCTGTTCGCGGGGTTGTAGAACTCGAGCTTGGCGAGGACCGTCGCGTGGTCGGCGCCCTCCAGCCGGTTGATGCGGACGAGAGGGGTCCTGCCGACGAGCTGGGTCACGTCGTCGTGGATGCGTGCCATGGTGTGCGCTTTCTGCCGGGGCCGGCCGCCCGGGGCCCCGGAGCGGTGGGTGGAACGGGTGCTGCAGCGCCCCTCGGAGCGGCGCTCCCCCCACGATACGGATGCATCGACCCGAGGTCAGCACTCCGGACGCGCCCGCTCCTGCGCATCACCCGCCAGCTCCTCATCTCCACCGGGAGGAGGACGCCCCGCGGGCGCACCCGTCACGTACCATGAACCCGGGGGATCGCGCGACTGCTCGCGAGGCTTCTCGCCACCCTCCCTCACATCTCCGCGGCCCCGCGCCGCGTCGAAAGGACGACCGCTCCATGGCACTTCCCACTGCATCCCGCCGCTCCGTCCGGCCGCTCGGGATGTCGCTGCGGGCGGTCATGGGGTTCATCGGGATGAGCGCCGTGGCGGGCGTCCTGATCACCGTCGGCGTCACGCCGGCTCTCGCGCTGACGGGCCTGGCGACGAGCAACACGATCGGCATGTTCCAGAACCTGCCGGGCTACCTCGACGTGGGCCAGCTGATGCAGCGCACCAACGTCTACGCGAGCGACGGAACGACCCTCCTCGCCTCCGTCTACGACCAGAACCGCGTGGAGGTCGGCTGGGACGACGTCGCGCAGTCCGCGAAGGACGCCGCCGTCGCCGGCGAGGACCCGCGCTTCTACGAGCACGGCGGCATCGACCTCCAGGGCACGCTCCGGGCCATCGCCGTCACGCTGACGGGCGACGACCTGCAGGGCGGGTCGTCGATCACGCAGCAGTACGTCAAGAACGTCCTGGTGCAGAAGGCGGAGTCGATCACCGACGAGGCCGCGCGCGACAAGGCCTACCAGGAGGCGACGGACCCGACCCCCGAGCGCAAGCTCAAGGAGATGCGCCTCGCGATCGGACTCGAGAAGGAGGCGTCGAAGGACGACATCCTGCTCGGCTACCTCAACATCGCCCTCTTCGGGGGCACCGTCTACGGCATCGAGGCCGCGGCGAACTACTACTACGGCATCCCCGCGAGCCAGCTCTCGACCTCGCAGGCGGCCGCGCTGCTGGCGATCGTGAACAACCCGGCGAAGTTCCGCTTCGACAACCCGGGCGACGAGGCGAACGGCGCCGCCAACGGCTACGCCGCCACCAAGGAGCGCCGCGACTACATCCTCTCGGAGGAGCTCAAGCACGGCCGGATCGACCAGGCCGCGCACGACGCCGCCGTCGCCGAGCCGATCACCCCGAACATCACGGAGCCCTCGACCGGCTGCACCACCGCCGGCAACGCCGCGTACTTCTGCGACTACGTGCTGAACGTCCTCCGCAACGACTCCGTCTTCGGGGCGACCGACGACGAGCGCTACCAGCGCATCCGCCAGGGCGGCTTCGACGTCGTGACGACCCTCGACCTCGACATCCAGCAGGTCTCGCAGGCGGCGCTCAACGCCTACATCCCCTCCGTCGACCCGCGCTTCCAGGTCGGCGCGACGGCCGCCTCCGTCGAGGCGAAGACGGGCCGCGTGCTCTCCATGGTGCAGAACACGCAGTACAGCCAGGACGAGCAGTTCCTCGCCGCGAACCCCGGCTACAGCGCGATCAACCTCAACGTCGACCTCAGCATGGGCGGCGGCTCCGGCGTGCAGACCGGATCGACCTACAAGGTGTTCACGCTGGCGCAGTGGCTGAAGGCGGGGCACACAGTCAACGAGTCGTTCGCCTCCCCCACCTCCGGCTTCAGCTCCTACCCCCAGAAGTGCAACGTCGAGGGCGACGGCGGCTACTACGGCAAGTTCTCGCCTCGCAACGACGACCCGTCGGAGGACGCGAGCTCGATGAGCGCGCTCGGCGCGACCACGAACTCGATCAACACCGGCTTCATGGGAATGGCGCAGCAGCTCGACCTCTGCGACATCCGCACCACCGCCGAGTCGTTCGGGATGCACCGCGCCGACGGCCGCGAGCTCGCCAACGGGCCGGCCTCGGTCCTCGGGACGAACGAGATCGCGCCGCTGACGGTGGCCAACGCCTACGCGGGGATCGCGAACGACGGCACGACCTGCTCGGCGATCGTCATCGACCGGATCACCGACAGCGAGGGCAACGCCGTCGCCGCCCCGGCATCGGCGTGCACGCCCTCCGTGTCGCCCGAGGTCGCCCGAGGGATGCAGTACGCGATGCAGCGGGTGATGACCTCCGGAACGGCCTACGCCTCGAACCCCTTCGACGGGATCGAGCACATCGGCAAGACGGGCACCACCGACGAGGCCGCCGACGTATGGACGGCGGGCGCCAGCAAGGCCGCCTCCCTGGCGGTCTGGGTCGGCAGCATCAACGGCTTCGCCGACAACACCAAGCAGAACCTGCGCTTCATCAGCCTGACGGGCGAGAAGGGCACCATCCGCGCCTCCAACGCCCGGCACGCCATCTGGAAGCCGATCATGACGGCGCTCGACGAGAAGTACGGCGGCGACGACTTCACGGCACCGCCGGCCTCGATGCTCGCGTACTCGCCCCGATCGGCGGCGAACTCCGAGGTCCCCGACGTCACGGGCGAGACGGTCGAGAGCGCCACGGCGATCCTCACCGCCGCCGGTTTCGTCGTCGGGATGCACGAGTCGGTCGACTCCGCGACGATCCCGGAGGGCTCCGTCGTGTCGACGACGCCGAGCGCGGAGGAGACGGCGGTCGCCGGCGGGGTGATCCCCCTCCAGGTGAGCACGGGCAAGGCTCCGGCCAATCCGAACGACATCTCGGACCTGAACGGCGACCTGATCGAGTAGAGACGTCGCCCGTCCCGTGAGGGGGCCGATCCCTCCGGGGGTCGGCCCCCTCTGCTGTCGTGGCGCCGAGCCTGCGCGGGCGCCGTCGCGCCGACTCCGGGCGGACGGGCGTCCGGCGCGGCCGTGGCGCGCCTCGTCGGGGATGTCGCAGGCCTCGCCTAGGGTGCTGGTGCAGCGAGAGGATCCATCCTGAAGCGACCGAACGTCCCCGTCTTCCAGCCCCGTCGAACCGTCCACGGGGCTCTCGGCGCGCTGTTCGGATTCGTGATCGTCAGCGTCCTGGCGGGTCTGCTCGCCTCGCTCGTGGTCGCCCCCGCCGCCGCGCTCACCGGCGCGGCGACCTCCGGCACCATCTCGGCGTTCCAGTCCCTCCCGAGCTACCTCGAGGTCGGGCGCCTGATGCAGAAGAGCGACGTCTACGCGGGCGACCCTGACGATCCGACGCTGCTGGCCTCCTTCTACGACCAGAACCGGATCGAGGTGCCGGCCGACCGGATCGCCGACTCCGTGAAGGACGCGCTCGTCGCGAGCGAGGACCCGCGCTTCTACGACCACGGCGGGATCGACCTGCAGGGCACCCTCCGCGCCATCGCCAGCACCTACCTCCTCGACGGCGACACCCAGGGCGGCTCGTCGATCACGCAGCAGTACGTGAAGAACGTGCTCGTGCAGAAGGCCGAGTCGATCCCGGACGAGGCGGACCGCGACCGCGCGTACGCGGAGGCGACGGCGACCACGGCCGAGCGCAAGCTCAAGGAGATGCGGCTCGCGATCGGGCTCGAGAAGGTGTCCTCGAAGGACGACATCCTGCTCGGCTATCTCAACATCGCCCTGTTCGGAGGCACCGTCTACGGCATCGAGGCCGCGGCGGAGTACTACTACGGCATCCCGGCGGCCGACCTCTCCCTCGCGCAGTCCGCCTCGCTCCTGGCGATCGTGAACAACCCCGAGAAGTTCCGCTTCGACCGGCCGGACGACACGGCCAACGGCGAGGCGAACGGCTACGCGCAGACCCGGGAGCGGCGCGACTACATCCTCGACCGGATGCTTGAGACGGGGAGCATCGACCAGGCCGCGCACGACGCCGCGGCCGCCGAGGCGATCACCCCCGACATCACCCCGCCGTCCACCGGCTGCCAGACGGCCGGCAGCGCGGCCTACTTCTGCGACTACGTGACCCACGTCCTCCGCGACGACCCGGCGCTCGGAGCGACCGACGACGAGCGCTACGCGGCGATCAAGCAGGGCGGCATCAAGGTCTACACGACGATCGATCTCGACCTGCAGAGGACCGCGCAGGAGCTGATGGACGAGCAGGTCCCCTCCTCCGATCCGCGCTTCGACGTCGGGGCGACGGCGGTCGCCGTCCAGAACGGCACCGGGCGCATCCTCACGATGGTGCAGAACAAGCGCTACAGCCAGGACCCGGACGTGATCGCGAGCGGGCCGGAGTTCTCGGCGATCAACCTCAACGTCGACGCGTCCGCGGGCGGCGGCAACGGCTTCCAGACCGGCTCCGCCTACAAGGTGTTCACGCTCGCCGAGTGGCTCGACCGCGGGCACACCCTGCTCGAGCAGTTCGACTCGAAGCAGAAGAACTGGACCGGCTTCGCCGACAGCTGCGAGGGCACCTGGGACTACGACTCCTACAACCCCAAGAACGCCGGCGACGGCGGCTACACCGACACCCAGACGGCGCTGTACTCGACGATCTACTCGCTGAACACGGGCTTCACCGGGATGTCGCACCTGCTCGACCAGTGCGAGATCCGCAAGCAGGCCGAGGCCTTCGGAGTGCACCGCGCGGACGGGACCGCGCTCGTGCAGTCGCCGGGAGCGGTCCTCGGCACCAACGAGATCGCACCGCTCACCATGGCGACCGCCTACTCCGGCATCGCCGAGAACGGCACGACCTGCACCCCCGTCGCGATCACGGCGATCGTCGGAGCCGACGGCCGCGAGATCGAGCCGGTGGAGACGACCTGCAGCCGGGCGGTGTCGTCGAGGGTCGCGTCGGCGATGCAGTACACGATGCTCAAGGTGACCGCCGAGGGCACGGGCGTCGAGGACGATCCGAAAAACGGCATCCAGCACATCACCAAGACGGGCACCACCGACAACTCCGCCGACACCTGGGCCATCGGGGCCTCGACCGAGACCTCCCTCGCGGTCTGGGTCGGCAGCATCTCGGCACGCGCGGACGGGTCGAGGGTGAACCTCGACTCGATCGACTTCGACAGCGGCTGGGCGCCCTCGGCACGCCACCGGATCTGGAAGCCGTTGATGACGGCGATCGACTCCCGCTACGGCGGCTCCGACTTCCCGCAGGCCGACCAGTCGCTCGTCGCGGCGCCGCAGGTCACCGTGCCGGACCTGTCGGGCCGGACCAGCGACTCCGCCGCGCAGGCGCTGACCGCCGCAGGGCTCACTCCCGGAGCGACGTCGCAGGTCGACTCGACGCAGCCGATGAACACCGTGGCCGGCACAGGTCCGGCCGCGGGCACCCGCGTGGACAAGGGCTCGGTGGTGGGCGTGCAGCTGAGCACGGGGAAGGCGCCGCCCGCTCCCGCTCCGGGCGGCTGACACCGCAGGTCAGGGACGTCGCCGGTCGGCGAGGATCTGCGACGGGAACGGGTCAGGGGGAACGGGTCAGGGAAGCCGGCTCAGGGCTCGACGGCTCCGGCGGGGAGCAGCCCGAACTCGACGAGCTCGTCGTCGGTGAGCAGTCGGCTGCGGATCATGAAGCGCTTGCCCTCGGGGGCTTCGACGCTGAATCCGCTGCCCCGCCCGTCGACGAGGTCGACGGTGAGGTGGGTGTGCTTCCAGTACTCGAACTGGGAGCGGGACATCCAGAAGTCGATCGGGTCCAGGCCGTCGAGCCGGAGCGATTCGACGAGCACGTCCGAGGCGCCGGTGCGGAACATCCCGGCAGGGAAGCACATCGGGGAGCTGCCGTCGCAGCATCCGCCCGACTGGTGGAACATGAGCGGCCCGTGCAGCGCCGTCATCCGGCGGAGCATGCCCGCCGCCTCCGCAGTGACGTCGACCCTCGTAGAGGTCATGAGTGGTGCTCCTTCGCTCGTGGTGCGGAATGTCTATATGCGCCCGACCGCTGACGCCGGACACTCCTCCGGGCGGCGTCTCGATACGCCGCTGCGCGGACTACTCGATCAACATGAGGGGGCGCCCCCTCGCCCGAAGGGCCGAGCACCGTTCTCCCGCGCGTCGTCAGGTGCCTCGCCCGCAGGGCCGAGCACCGTTCTTCCACGCGCCGTCAGGTGCCTCGCCCGCAGGGCCGAGCACCGTTCTCCCGCGCGCCACCAGGTACCTCGCCCGTAGGGCCGAGCACCGTTCTTCCACGCGCCGTCAGGTGCCTCGCCCGCAGGGCCGAGCACCGTCCTTCCGCGCGTCGCCAAGTGCCTCGCCCGCAGGGCCGAGCACCGTTCTCCCACGCGCCGCCAGGTGCCTCGCCCGCAGGGCCGAGCACCGAACGGCGGATCCGCGTGCCAGCGGATCCGTCTCGGTGCGGACGCTCCCCGCTCCTCCCCACCCGGCCACGCCGGCGAGCCGACCGCGGCACGGGCGACGAGGAACGAGGAGCCCGTGCGAACCGACTCAGAAGAAGCCCATCGGTCCTTCCGCGTAGGAGACGAGGAGGTTCTTCGTCTGCTGGTAGTGGTCGAGCATCACCTTGTGGTTCTCGCGTCCGATGCCCGACTGCTTGTAGCCGCCGAACGCCGCGTGCGCGGGGTACTGGTGGTAGGTGTTCGACCAGACGCGGCCGGCTTCGATGGCCCGGCCTGCGCGGTAGAGCTGGGCGCCGTTGCGGCTCCACACTCCGGCGCCGAGGCCGTAGAGGGTGTCGTTGGCGATGCCGATCGCGTCGTCGAAGTCGTCGAAGGAGGTGAGGGCGAGGACGGGTCCGAAGATCTCCTCCTGGAAGATGCGCATCGAGTTGCGGCCCTCGAACACGGTCGGGTTGACGTAGTAGCCGCCGCTGAGCTCGCCGCCGAGGTCGGCGCGGTCGCCGCCGATGAGCAGCTTCGCTCCCTCCTGCTTGCCGATGTCCATGTAGGAGAGGATCTTCTCGAGCTGGTCGTTCGAGGCCTGGGCGCCGATCATCGTGGCGGTGTCGAGCGGGTTGCCCTGCTTGATCCGCTTGACCCGCTCGAGGCCGTCTCCGACGAAGTCGTCGTAGATCGAGCGCTGCACGAGCGCCCGCGACGGGCAGGTGCAGACCTCGCCCTGGTTGAGGGCGAAGAACGAGAAGCCCTCGAGCGCCTTGTCGTAGAAGGAGTCGCGTTCCGCGGCGACGTCGGCG
The DNA here is from genome assembly GCF_002931595.1 of Rathayibacter sp. AY2B9. Classification (NCBI taxonomy): domain Bacteria; kingdom Bacillati; phylum Actinomycetota; class Actinomycetes; order Micrococcales; family Microbacteriaceae; genus Rathayibacter; species Rathayibacter sp. AY2B9. The sequence goes on along the minus strand of NZ_PSUB01000002.1, from coordinate 214,697 downwards.
AAGAACACGTTGGGGCTCTTGCCGCCCAGCTCCAGCGTCACCGGGATGAGGTTCTCGCTGGCGTACTGCATGATCAGGCGGCCGGTGGTCGTCTCGCCGGTGAAGGCGATCTTCCGGATGCGCGGGTGGGAGGCGAGCGGTGCGCCCGCTTCGAACCCGAATCCGTTGACGACGTTGAGCACGCCGGCGGGGATGAGGTCGCCGATCAGGTCGAGCAGCACGTGGATGGACGCCGGCGTCTGCTCGGCCGGCTTCAGCACCACGCAGTTGCCCGCGGCGAGCGCCGGTGCGAGCTTCCACACGGCCATCAGGATCGGGAAGTTCCAGGGGATGATCTGCCCGACCACGCCCAGCGGCTCGTGGAAGTGGTACGCGATCGTGTCGTGGTCGATCTCGGAGACGCCTCCCTCCTGCGCGCGGATCGCTCCGGCGAAGTAGCGGAAGTGGTCGATGGCGAGGGGGATGTCGGCGGCGAGGGTCTCGCGCACGGGCTTGCCGTTCTCCCACGTCTCGGCGACGGCGAGCAGCTCGAGGTTCGCCTCCATGCGGTCGGCGATCTTCAGGAGCATGTTCGAGCGCTCGGCGGGGCTGGTCTTCCCCCAGCTCGCGAACGCTTTCCAGCCCGCCTCGACGGCGCGGTCGACGTCGGCGGCGGTGCCGCGGGCGATCTCGCAGAAGGGCTTCCCGGTGATCGGGGTGATGTTCTCGAAGTACTGGCCGCTCGCGGGGGCGACGTGCTCGCCTCCGATGTAGTGGTCGTAGCGCGAGCGGAAGGAGGCGACGGATCCCTCCGTGCCTGGATTCGCGTAGACCGTGGAACCGGGCTCCTGCGGTGCCTGCTCGGCGACCTGGTCGGCGTACAGCGTCATGTGGACCTCCATCGACGTCGTTGTCGTGGGCGCGGGGTGGGCGCCCGGTCCTGACGCTACGTCGCGGGGGGTTGCACGACGTTGCACGGGTCGACGCACCGGCGGGAGCGGCGAGGACGGAGACCGGACCGGCCGGGTGAAGACGCGGCCGCCCGAGGAGGAGGGCCCCGCGACCCCGGACCTCAGACGCTCGTGAGCAGGCGCTGGGCGATCCGGCTCATGTAGACGCCGTAGGTCATCGTGGCCGCTGCGGCTCCCGCGCCGACCCAGGACCACACCTGCGGCCAGGCGGAGCCGTCGACGAGGACCACGACGACTCCGATCGCTCCGACCAGCGTCGTCCAGGTGGCGAGCCAGAGGTCGAGGGTCCGGCCGAAGATCCTCGCCATCGGGTAGAAGTGCAGGCCCACGATCACGGCGATGGCCGGCACGAGGAACCGGTCGAGCCCGGTGCCGGTGAGGACGCCCACCGCGACACCGATCAGCACGCCCTCCGCGGCGAAGACCGCCCCGAAGAGCACGCCGTTCGGCTTCGCCGCGCGATCGGCGTCGGTGAGCTCCACCGCCATCCTCCGCCGGGCGACGAGGAGGCGGACGGCCTGCACGGCGAAGACTACGGCCGCGAGCGCGCACAGGGTCACGGCGGTCGTCGCCGCCGGTGCCGGCCAGCCGACCGTGGTGTCGCTCGCCCACCACATCGTGAAGACCGCCATCAGGAGCAGGCCCCCCGCGACTCCGCTCGCGAGGGCCCGGGGAGGTGGTGCGAGGGTGCTCATGCGTCGAGGCTAGCGAGGCGGCTCCGCGGCCGGACGGCTCCGGCGGCACTCCCGGGAGCGACCGGAACGGCTCAGCGCTGCTCCGCCTCGATCGTCTCGAGGTGCGCGGCGACACCGGCACGCCGGGGCGAGCGGGGCGGGAGGACGCGCAGGAGCTCCCGCCACACCTCCGCGTCGTCGCGGCCGTCAGGGCCCTCCGCCCAGGCGAGGAGGGTCGTGGGCGCCGCATCGGCGAGGACGCTCGCCCGCACCCGCAGGCGCAGCTCGCCGGCGATCGCCCGGATCCCCGGCGCCTCGGACGAGGGCAGCGGCGCGCCCCGGTAGGCATCCAGGGCGAGGCGGTGGGAGCCGCGGTCGAGCAGGCCCAGCACCTGGCGGGCGTCGAGGTCGACCGGGCTCGCCAGGCGGTAGGGGCGCGAGAGGGGCACCAGGCGCGGGAGGGTCGGCTCGAGCGCGCGGCGCAGCCGCACCATCTCGGCGCGGACGGTGACCACCGCGTCGTCCCGGCCGTGGAGCAGGAGGGCGAGCTGCTCGGCCGAGAGCCCGGCCCGGTGCCAGACGAGCAGGGTCAGGATCTCGGCGTGCCGGCTGCTGAGCTCGAGCGTCGCTCCGGCGGCCGTCACCAGGCCCGTCTCGCGCCCGAGGACCCGCAGGCTCGGCGCCCGGGCCGCCGCCGTGCTCCGTGCAGCGGGCCGCCGCGGGCGGAGGAGCCGCTGCACCATCAGCTCGCTCTCGACGGCGGCGGCGGTCGCCTCCATCAGCGGGAGGGTCTGCGGGGCGACGACGTCGGCGCCGCCGGTGATGTCGATCACTCCGAGGATCTCGTGCGTCTCGGGGTCGTGCACGGGGACGGCGGTGCAGCTCCACGGGTGCACGAGCGAGGCGAAGTGCTCGGCGCCGTGGATCTGCACGCCGTGATCGAGCACGAGGGCCGTCCCCGGCGCGGACGTCCCGACGTCGGGCTCGGCCCACGCCGCGCCCTCGACGAACGACATCCCCTCGGCGAGGCTCTTGAGGTGCTGGTCCCCGTCGATCCAGAGCAGCCGCCCGAGCGCATCGCCCACCGCGACCAGCACGCCGCTGTCCTCGTCGGCGTCGCGCACCAGCAGGCGGCGGATGACCGGGAGGACCGAGGCGAGCGGATGCCCGGTGCGGTACTCGCGGAGGTCGTCGCCCGAGAACGAGAGCGGTGCCGTCAGCCGGTCCGGATCGAGGCGCCGCCGCCGTGCGCGCTCCCACGACTCCTCGACCAGCGCGCGCCGCCGACCGCTGCCAGGGCGGGCCAGCCACGGGTTGGTCATGCGCTCCGCCTCGTCGTCGGGTCGGTGGGAGTCGACGCTACTCCGCGGAGCGCGGCGGCGCCTCTCTCCGCGCACCGGAACGGCGGCGCCCCCGCACCGCCAGCAGCAGCACCGCCGCCACCAGCACCGCGACGCCCAGGACGGCTCCCGTGGTCAGCCGCTCTCCCAGCACCCCCACGCCGAGGAGAGTCGCGGTCGCCGGCTCCAGGAGGGTGAGCGTCGAGACGGTCGCCGCGGGAAGCACTCGCAGGCCGCGCGCGAAGAAGGTGTAGGCCACGGCGACCGTCACCACTCCGAGCCAGAGCACGGCCGGGATCGAGCCGGAGAGCCGCGACGGATCGCCCAGCAGCAGGAACGGGACCGCCAGCCGCGCCGCGGCTCCGAACTGGGCTCCCATGGCGGCGACGGGGCTGAGCCCGCGCTCGAGCAGCAGCTTGCCGCAGACGGCGTAGAGCGCGTAGGAGGCGCCGGCGCCGGCCGAGGCGGCGAGGCCGGAGAGCGTCACGCCGCCGGATCCGCCGCCGCTGAGGAGCACCACGCCGACCGCGGCGAGCGCGGTCGAGGCGAACCAGCGCGGGCTCGGCGTCGTCCGCAGGACGAGCCACTCCAGCAGGCCGGTGAAGGCGGGAGCGGAGCCGAGGGCGACGATCGTGCCGACCGCGACTCCGTTCTGCGCGGTGCCGGTGAAGAAGGCGGGCTGGTACGCGGCGACGCCGACCGCTCCGAGCACGACGAGCAGCACGACGGCGCGGGTCGGGCGGGAGCGGCTCCGCCGGCGCAGGGCCTCCACGCCGAGGAGAGCGGCCAGCAGGGCGCCGCCGAGGACGATGCGCGCCGCCCCGAGGAGGAGCGGATCCACGCCCGCCGCTCCGAGGGCCTGGGCGGTCCCCGTCGTGCCGAAGCAGACGGCGGCGAGGAGGACGGCGCCGATCGCCGAGGTCCGGGTCCCGCTCATCCCGCCCTGCTCCCCCGGCCGCCTGACGACCGGCTCCCAGTGTCCCAGGGATGGGCGCGTGCTCTTCCGCCTCTCGCACCGGGGGCCCAGGATGGAGGGACCGGACTAGCGGAGGAGCACGACGTGGGCATCGCGGAACCGTTCGACCTCGAGGACCACCACCGCAGCGCGCACGGCGCCCTGCGCGAGCACTTCTCGGTGCGCGAGTTCGAGGAGGTGCCGCTGGACCGCGAGGCCATCGTCGCCACCGCGTACCTGCGGGCGATCGAGCACGCCACCGTGGCCCGGGTGCTCCCCCTCGCGCGCGCCCACCCCGACGAGCAGGTCCGCGCGTTCGCGTCCGTCTGGGCCGCCGAGCGGCACCGGATCGCCGACGCCCTGGGCGACGTGCTCGCGGCCTCGCCGCAGATCCGCGGCATCGACGTCCGCCCGCCGGAGCCGACGGTGAGGTCGCGCCCGCTCCTCGACCGCGCCGCGGCCTCCCTCGCCGGCCCCGTCGCGCTGGCCCTCGCGGTGGACGCCCGGGTCGCGGTGCACGGCTACCGCCGGCTCGCCCGGCTCTCGCTGCACCCCGAGATGGAGCGCCTCGCCGAGACGGTCACGGGCATCCTCGAGCGGCAGGCCGACTTCTTCACGGTGCACGCGGCGGGACGCCTCGGACGCCCGCTGCCGCGCCGGGTGCAGGCGGCCGGCCTGCTCGCCGTGCTGCGCCTCCCGATCGGCGAGGCCGACCTGCCGGAGGCTCTCGCCCGCGAGGGTCGGGAGCTCGTCTTCGGCCGGGACGACGGCGGACTCGACGGGATCGACGCGGGCGTCGTCGCGGCGTTCGCGCTGCCCTGCACGGCGGCCCGGCGGCTCGTGCACCCGTACCGGCCGGTGTCGATCCGTGCCGCGCACCGCCTCGGACGGCTCGCCGCCGACACCCGCGCCGCCGTCACGACCCTGCTGGAGCAGGTGCGCGAGTAGCGGCGGCGCTCAGCCCAGCAGCTCGCGCACGTCCTCGGCCGTGATCCCGCCGGTGGCCGCCGCGCCGTCGTCCGACATGACCGCGGCGAAGAGCGCGGCCTTCGCCTCCTTGAGGGCCATCACCTTCTCCTCGATCGTGTCCTTCGCGACCAGGCGGTAGACCATGACCGAGCGGGTCTGGCCGATGCGGTGCGCGCGGTCGACCGCCTGCGATTCGGTGGCGGGGTTCCACCACGGGTCGAGCAGGATGCAGTAGTCGGCCTCGGTGAGGTTGAGCCCGAAGCCGCCGGCCTTGAGCGAGATCAGGAAGACGCCCGCCGCGCCCGAGCGGAACCGCTCGATGACCTCGTCGCGCTTTTTCGTCGCTCCGTCGAGGTAGGCGTACTCGATGCCCGCCGCGTCCAGCCGGCCGCGGACCCGGCCGAGGAACCGCGTGAACTGGCTGAACACCAGCACGCGGTGCCCCTCGCCGAGGGCGTCGCCCAGCAGCTCGTCGAGCAGGTCGAGCTTGGTCGAGGGCACGCTCTCGTGCGCCTCGTCGACCAGTGCCGCGTCGAGCGCGACCTGGCGCAGCACGGTCAGCGCGCGGAAGATCGCGAAGCGGTTCTTCTCGAAGTCGCCGATCAGGCCCAGCACGCGCTGCCGCTCCCGCGCCAGGTACGTGTCGTAGACCTTCCGCTGCTTCGGGCCGAGCTCGACCTCGAGGGTCTGCTCCTGCTTGGGCGGCAGCTCCTTGGCGACGAGCTCCTTGGTGCGCCGCAGCATCAGCGGGCGGATGCGCCGCCGCAGCTGCGAGAGCTTCTCGCTGTCGGCCTCGCGCTCGATCGGCTTCTGGTAGAACTCGACGAACCCGGCGGGCGAGGGGAACAGGCCCGGAGCGACGATCGACAGCAGCGACCAGAGCTCCATCACGTTGTTCTCCATCGGCGTTCCCGTGATGGCGAGCTTGAAGGGCACGTCGAGCCGGCGCGCGAGCTGGTGCGTCGCCGACTGGCGGTTCTTGACGAACTGCGCCTCGTCGAGGAGGAGCCCCGACCACTGGATGCCCGAGTACGACTCGTAGTCGAGCCGGAACAGGGCGTAGGAGGTGACGACCAGCTCGGCCTCGCCGATGACGCTGGAGAGCGCCTTCCGCTTCTTCTTCGACGTCTCGTCGATCCCGACGACGCGGAGGTCCGGGGCGAAGCGCTTGGCCTCGCCGACCCAGTTGGGCACCACGCTGGTGGGCGCGACGACGAGGAACGGGCGCGGCGAGGTGCCCGCCTCCGCGGCCGCGGCGCGCTGCTCCTGCATCACCCGGGTGACCAGGGCGAGGGACTGCACGGTCTTGCCCAGGCCCATGTCGTCGGCGAGCACGCCGCCGAGCTGGTTGTCGTAGAGGAACGAGAGCCAGTCGTAGCCGAGCTGCTGGTAGGGCCGCAGCTCCACGGCGAAGCCCTCGGGCAGGACCCGCGACTCCAGCGCACCGGTTGCGGTGAAGCCGGAGAGCCCCTCCACGGAGCGGCGCCACGCGGCGGCCTGGGCCTCCACGACGCCCAGCTCGACCAGCTCGTCCCAGAGGGAGGACTGGAACCGGCTGATCCGCAGGGTCTCGCCGGGGTCGTCCGAGAGCTCGCGGGCCTCGGCGATCAGCTCGCGGAGGCGGCCGAACCGCTCGTCGTCGAGGGCGAAGTAGACGCCGCTGGGCAGCACCATGTACTCGTCGCCGCGGGCGAGCGCGAGGAAGATCTCGGCCAGCGGGACCGCCTCGTCGTTGACGGTGACGGAGATCTCGAGGTTGAACCAGTCGCGGCTGTCGGGCTGGGCGACGGTCTGCACGGCGACCACGGGCGCGGTCTGCGCCTCGCGGTACTCGACGCGCTCGCCGATCTCCTCGATCTCGACGGTGCCGAGCTCGCGGAGCCGCTCGACCTCGCCGGTGAGGAAGCCGACGGTCTGCATGCCGCGCAGGTCGAAGGTGGGGCGCAGGCGCCTGCTCGACGGGGACACCAGGGCCGGCGTCGTTTCCGGGTCGAGACCCGCTCCCACGAGGGAGTCGAGGATCCGCTGCTCGGCCTCGGGGTCGCGGTAGCCGGCGTCCTCGCCGACCCGCAGCGGGAGCCGCTCGGCGTCCACGCCGCCGCGCGCCCCCTCCACTCCGTAGCGCCACCACCACGAGCCGCGCAGGCCCGCGCCGTCGGTGTGCTCGAGGGTGAGGCCGAGGCGCGGCTCGGGCACCGCGGGCGCCTCGAAGGAGCCGTCGCGGGAGACGATGTCGAACAGCCGGTGCAGCCGCTGGTAGTGCTCGGTGAGGAACGCCGACTCCTCGGCCACCGGGATGCGGATGGCCTCGCGGCTCCAGAGGAACGTGCGCGCGGAGGACAGCAGCGGCGCGGCGAACGGGATGAGCGTGACCGGGCGGGCGCGCATCTCGTCGCCGCCCTCCCACGTGTAGAGGCCGACGGCCGGGTCGCCGATGAAGCCGAACTCCTCGGGCGCCGGGTGGTCGCCGATCGCGACGAGCGAGCGCAGCTCGAGGCCGGCGGCGGTGCGCGTGACGTCGATGGAGGCGGTGGCCGTCGTGTCGAGGATCTTCAGCGGCGTCTGGTCGCGGTCGCCCATCACCAGGCCGATGCCCGCGCGGACGGCTCCGTGCAGGGCCGCCCAGATCGCCTCGCTCCGGCACTGGTCGAGGTAGAGCCAGGTGTCGGGCGAGTAGTAGCTGGAGGCGCTGTGCCCGGAGAGCAGGCCCTGCATCTCGCGGATCACGTCGATCTGGCGCTCGTCGTAGTCGTGGCTGTAGTGCAGGTAGCCGAGGTCGCGCCAGCTGGTGCCGGTGCGGACCCAGCGGTCGCGGTCGCCCATCCGCACCGGGCGCACGCCCAGGCGCGGGCGCGGCTCGGGCGGCGGCCGGTAGGAGTTGTAGCGGCCGGGCGGGCGACGCACGGGCTCGCCGGGCAGCAGCTCGAACTGCAGGCCGAGCGGGATGCCGGTGTGGGAGCGCTCCGCCCCGGCGAGGAGCGGGGCGAGCGCGCTGCGCCACTCCGGGACGGCGTCGACAGCGGCCTCGCCCGGGAAGGGACCGGCCACTCCGCCCTCGCGCTCGCGGCGCAGGGCCTCGATCAGAACGGCGGCGACGTGCTTGCACTCGTGCTTGACCGGGCAGCTGCAGGCGCCGCCGAGGAGGGTCCAGTGCTCGCCCTCGTCGCGGAGCTGCACGCTCACGGCGTACGGCGAGCGCCCGGATCCGCGGACCTGGCCGAAGAGGCGGGTGCGGCCGCCGAACCACTGCAGCTCGCGCACACGGCCCTCGTCCGCGTACGCGGTGCCCTTCTCGACGGCGGCGGTTCCGACGAGGGCGCGGATGTCCTGCTCGGAGAAGGGCTCGTGGCCGGCGGTCACCGGCCCGGGTGCGGCCGACGGCAGCACCTCACCGGGGGGACTCTGGCGGGCCATGGACCTCACGCTCTCCGCGCTCGAACGAGCGCATCCGTCTATTCAACCCGATTCCGGAGGCGCTGCGAGCCGCGGGCTGGGATCCGTGGAGGACGCACGGCCGTCCCTACGATGGAGGGATGCCCCTTCTGGCCGTCGTCTCGGCGCACACCTCCCCGCTCGAGCAGCCGTCGACGGGCGACGCGGGCGGGATGAACGTGTACCTCGCGGCGGTGCTCCCGGAGCTGGCGGCGCTCGGCTGGGAGATCGAGGTGCTGACCCGCGGCGAGGGCGTCCGGATGCTCGCGCCGGGTGTGCGGGTGGTCGGCGTGCCGGTGCCGGCGGGCGACAAGTACGCGCTGGCGTCCGCGGCGCCGGAGTTCGCGCGCGCCGCGGAGGGGGCCGACGTCGTGCACTCGCACTACTGGGTGTCGGGCCTCGCGGGGGCGCTCACCGGCCGGCCGCACGTGCACTCGATGCACTCGGGCTCGCTCGCGAAGAACGCCCGGCTCGCCCCGGGCGACGTCGCGGAGCCGCAGCAGCGGATCGACGCGGAGCGCTCCGTGCTCGCCTCCGCCGACGCGATCGTGGTGGCGGGCGCCTCGGAGCGGGAGGACGTCGTCAGCGGGTACGGCGCGGATCCGGACCGGGTCGTCGTGGTGCCGCCCGGAGTCGACGCGCGGTTCCGTCCCGGCGGCGGCGAGCGCTCCGGAGTCGTCCTGGTCGGCCGGGTGCAGCCGCTCAAGGGCCAGCTGCTGGCGGTCGAGGCGCTCGCGAGAATCGCGCCGGCGGAGCGGCCGGTGCTGCGGCTGGTGGGAGGGGCGGCACCGGGCCGGGAGTCGTACCTCGATGCGGTGCGCGCCGCGGCGGCTCCGCTGGGAGATCGAGTGCTGATCGAGGGGGCCGCCGACCGCGACCGGGTGGCGGAGCGGCTCCGGAGCGCGCAGCTGGCGCTCGTGCCCTCGGCGGCCGAGACCTTCGGGCTCATCGCGCTCGAGGCGGCCGGCAGCGGCACTCCCGTGCTCGCACGCAGGACGACCGGCCTGGTGGACGCGGTGCGCGACGGCGGGAGCGGCGTGCTGCTCGACTCAGACTCCCCCGCGGCGTGGGCCGAGGCGATCCTGACCCTGCTGGGCTCGCCCGGTGAGCTGGCGCGCCTCGGCCGCGGCGGCGTCGACTGGGCGGCCGCCCACTCCTGGCCGGCCGCAGCCGCCCGGCTGGACGCCGTCTACCGCGGCCTGTCGGCCCGCTGAGGGAACCCCGGACCGTCGAGGGACCCAGCGCCTCCGGAAGACCTCGACGGGTCGGGGCTCCCTCGGTGCAGGGACGAGTGTCAGTCGGCGATGGCGGGGGCCCCGGGGTCGAGGCGGGCGCCGCGAGTGGAGCGGTACCAGGGAGCGAGGCGGTCGGGCGAGACGGCGACCATCGCGGCGCCCGTGAATCCGGCGTCGTTGCCGAAGCGGGCGGGGACGATCTCGGTGCCGATGTCGAGGAAGCGGGCGAACTCGTCGAAGACGTGCGCCGCCGCGCCGCCGATCACGAACAGCTGCGGCGAGAGCAGCATCTCGAGGTGCCGGTAGTAGACGCTGAGGCGACCCGCCCACTCCTCGAGGGTGATGCCCTCGCGGCGGACGGCCGAGAAGCCGACCTGCGGCTCGAAGTCGGGACCGTCGATGTGCAGGTGCCCGAGCTCGGAGTTGGGGATCACCACGCCCTCGTGGACGAGCGCCGTCCCGATGCCGGTGCCGAGGGTGGTCAGCAGGAGGAGGCCCTCGCGTCCGCGCATCGCGCCGAACTCGCGCTCGGCGACCCCCGCCGCGTCCGCGTCATTGACGACGACGACGTCGACCCCGGTCGCCTCCGAGAGGAGGGCCTGCGCGTCGAGCCCGACCCAGCGCTGCGAGACGTGGGTGGTCTGGCGGACGACGCCGCCGCGGACGATCCCGGGGAAGCCGACGCCGACGGGCGTGCCCGCGATCGGCGAGACGTCGCGGACGATGCCGGCGATCGCCTCGGCGAAGTCCTCGGGCTCCTTGCCCAGCGGGTTCGCGACCGCGAAGCGCCGAGCCGCCCGCTCACCGGTGGTGACGTCGACGAGAGACGCCTTGATCGACGTCCCCCCGATGTCGACGCCGACGGCGAAGCGCGGGAGGAGGCCGTCGTGGGGCTGGGTCACGGATGCTCCGTCTGCAGTGGTGGCGAGTGCGGGGACTCGGGAGAACGGTCGGCCCGTCGGATCCGGGATCGCGACGAGCCGAAGGCGATTCTACGAGCCGTCAAGTGCGCGCGGGCTCCGAGAGGGCGCGGAGGACGAAGTCGATCACCGGCTCGTAGAGGTGGACGGCCAGCCCGTCGTCGATCGGGACGACCACCTCGATCGAGCCCTGCGCCTCGGCGACGAACACCGCCGGGTCGTTGCAGTCGGCGATCGCGATGACCGGCAGCCCCCGCCGGCCGGCGGCGCCCGCGAAGCCGTGGTCGGCGACGACCAGGTCGGGGCGGATGCCGAGCTCGTCGAGGCGGTCGAGCAGCGCGTCCATCGGCTCCGGCGAGTGCGTGTGCTGCAGCCCTCCCCCGCGGTAGACGCAGGTGACCCCGCCGGTGCACCACAGGGCCTGGTGCTCGTCCGCGAGAGGCACGCGGATCGCGTCGGGGGCGGCGAACGGGAGCGCATTCACGTCGATCACGCGAGCGCCCCGTTCCGTCGCGGCAGCAGCGAAGCGGCGGTAGACGTCCATCAGGGTCGCGGGGTGCGCGGTGGTGAACAGAAGGAGCGCCCCCTCGCGGACAGCGGCGGCGAACCGGTCGCGGTAGCGGGCGAGACCCGCGACCGTCAGGCGGGCGTCGATCCGGTCCTGCCCGCTCTCGAAGGAGGGGTCGGTGCTGATCCCCACGCGCTCCCCCATCAGGGCGAGCAGGCTCTCGAGCGTCCAGTGCTCCGCCACGTCCACCCCGTAGAGGTGCGCGGGCTCGCGGGCGGCGAGGCCGCGGAGGTTGCCGAGGTTGCTCGCGCGGCCGGTGAGGACGTCCCCGGCGAGGAGGGAGGAGTCGAGGTACGCCTCGAGCTCGGAGTCGGGAAGCGGCATGCGGGACCTCTCGATCGACGGGGAGCTCCCAGGCTACGGGCAATTCAGGTGTTGACATCCGATCCGTCACCGATATATCGTTAATGCATCGCCGACAGATCGGAAACAGCCGCTCCCGACGGGCGACCGGATCCGATCGAAAGGGATCCCCTCACGACAGAGAGCAGCACACCCATGAACTCCAGGACCTTCTTCTCCGACGACCGCCGCGACTCCTGCGACGGCGACCACTCCTCCCGCCACGAGCACCCCGGCCGCGGACAGCGCCGCGGACCCGGCGGTCACGGCCGCGGTTTCGGGCCCGGCTTCGGCTTCGGCCCGGGCTTCGGCCCCGGCTTCGGCGGCCCCTTCGGCCGCGGCGGAGGACGCGCCCGACGCGGTGACGTCCGCGCGGCCCTCCTCTCCCTCCTCTCCGAGAAGTCCTCGAACGGCTACGGCCTGATCAAGGCCATCGCCGAGAAGACGAACGGATCGTGGCGTCCCAGCCCCGGCTCCGTCTACCCCACCCTCCAGCAGCTCGTCGACGAGGGCCTCATCACGGCCGTCGGCGAGGGCCGCGGCACCGAGTACCAGCTCACGGACGCGGGCGGCACCTACGTGCGCGAGCACGCCGACGAGCTCGACGCGGCCTGGGAGGCCACTCCCGGCGCGAGCGACGCCGATCGTGCCTTCATGGAGAACGTCGGCAAGCTGATGGGCGTCGTGCAGCAGTTCCGCGGAGCGACCGAGGCGCAGCGCGCCGCCGCCTCCGCCAAGCTCGACGAGACCCGTCGCGCGCTGTACCTCATCCTCGCCGACTGACCTCGGCTCCCCTCCCGCGATCCTTCGCGGGAGCCCCGGACGGACGGGACCCCCTCGCCTCGGCGACGGAGTCCCGTCCGTTCCGTCGTCTCCGGAGCCGCCGCCTCAGCGGGCGGTGGACAGGCGCGCCAGACCCTCGTCGAGGGTGACCGACGGGCTCCACTGCAGATCGGCGCGCGTGCGGCGCTGGTCGAACCAGTGCGCGGTCGAGAGCTGCTCGGCGAGGAAGCGGGTCATCGGCGGCTCATCGGCGCCGGGCCGCACGGCCCACACGCGCTCGACGAGCGAGCCCGCGACGCGGGCGACGGAGGCGGGGACGGACCAGCGCGGCGGCTCGACGCCCGAGGCGCGGCAGATCCCGGCGAGCAGCTCGGCGACGGGGCGCGGCTCGCCGTTGGTGACGACGTAGGAGCGGCCGTGCACCTCCTCCGCCCGCCCGAGAGCAGCGACGATCGCCGAGGCGGCGTTGTCGATGTAGGTGGAGTCGATCAGCGCCTGGCCGTGCCCGAGGAGCGGCAGCCGGCCGGCGCGCGCCCGCTCGACGATGCGGGCGACGAGCTGGGTGTCGCCCGGACCCCAGACCAGGTGCGGGCGCACGGCGACCACCGCGAAGCCGGGGGCGTCGGCAGCGAGGGCCAGCAGCTCGGCGCGGGCCTTGGTGCACGCGTAGTCGCCGCGGGCCCGGTCCGGATCGGCGGGTTCGGCGTCGTCGCCGGTGATCGAGGAGCCGGAGTGGGCGACGGAGGGCGACGAGATCTGGACGAAGCGGCTCACGCCGGCGCGGGCGGCGGCGGCGAGCAGACGCCGGGTGCCGTCGATGTTCACGCGGTCGAAGTCGCCCGGATCGCCGGCGAGCGAGACCTTCGCGGCGAGGTGCACGACGCCCTCGGCCGCGTCGACGGCCTCCTCGACCGCGCGCGGATCCGTCAGGGAGCCCCGCGCCTCCTCGACGCCCGCGACCCCGGAGGGCCGACGCTGGAAGGTGCGGACCTCGTGCCCCTGGGCGACGAGGCCCGCGGCCACCGCACCGCCGAGCAGGCCGCTCGCGCCGGTGACCAGGACCCTCACGGAGCCACCATCGGGCCGCCGGCGAGCACGCCCTCGGCCCAGCGCGAGAGCGCGGCCCGGTCGATCTTGGAGTTGTGGCGGATGTCGGTGGGCAGCGCCGGGACGACGAGCACCGCGGCGACGGGCCGGCCGACGGCCGCGCGCACCTCGGCGGCGAGGGCCTCCTCGGCCAGCACCACGCGGCGCGCGCCCGAGCGCAGCTCGACCACGGCGACCAGCTGCGCGACTCCGCGCGGGCCGGCTCCGACGATCGCGGCGCGGGCGACCGAGGCCACGCGCGCCTCGATCCGCTGCTCCGGTCCGACCGGCGTGACCACGCCGTCGGGAGTGACGACGACGTGCGGCATGCGGCCCTCGACCCAGAGGCGGCCGGCGGAGTCGATCCGCCCGACGTCCCCGGTGCGGTGCCAGCGCTCACCCGGGACGGCGCCGACGCGGGCGGCGCGGTCGGTGAGCCAGAGGCGCTCGTAGTGGTCCTCGACGTGACCGGCCGAGACGACGATCTCGCCGGTCGTGCCGGTGATCTCCTCCGGCTCGTCCGCGGCGCGGCCGCCGGCGTCGAGCGGGGCGATCCGCAGCCGGACGCCCGCGGCGGGCACGCCCACGCAGACGCCTCCGCGCGGATCGTCGTCGGAGGCGGCCTCGCGGATGCCCTCCAGCGACGCGTCGGTGAGCAGCAGCCCCTCGGTCATGCCGTAGGGAGTGCGGGCGGAGGCGTTCGGCATGAGCGCTTGCGCCTCGCCGAGCAGTCCCGCCGAGACGGGGGCGCCGGCCGAGAGGAAGGTGCGCACGCCGGCGAGGGCGCGGTGGTCGTCAGTGTCGAGCGCACCGGCGGTGGCCACGACGTTGGCCAGTGCGGCCGGCGAGAGGAACAGCACGGTCGCGTCGACCCGTGCGGCGGCCGCGGCGACGGCGGCCGCGGTGAGCGTCCGGGGCGCGGTGACGTCCATGTCCGGAGTGGCGGAGCGCGTGCCCAGCGCGGGACCGAGCAGTGCGAACGGCGCGAAGCCCGCGACGAGGCCGGTGCCCGGTCCGATCCCGTACTGGCGGGCGAGCGCGTCGCGGACGCCCGCCAGCTGCCGGTGCGTGTAGACGACGCCCTTGGCGGGGCCGGTCGAGCCGGAGGTGAACAGGATCGCGGCCACGGCATCGCCGGCGGGCGCCTCGCCCAGCGCCTCCGGGTCGGCGGCCAGCTCGGCGCGGCCGAGCTCGATCAGCTGCCCGAGCGAGGTGTCGACCCCGAGGGCCGAGGCGGAGGCGCGGGGCAGGGTCTGCGTCGAGACCCGGCCGCCGGGCCAGCGGAGGGCCCGCGCGACGGTGAGGCCGGGCAGGGCGCCGACCACCAGATCCGGCCAGGCGCCACGGACCGCGCGGGTGAGACCGCGCAGGCCCAGGCCCGCGTCGGCGACGACCACGACGGCTCCGATGCGCAGGCACGCGTAGAGCAGCGCCGTCAGGTCGGCGCCGGGCGGCACGAGGAGCGAGACGCGGTCGCCCGGGGAGACGCCGGAGGCGCGGAGCCCGGCGGCGAGCTCGCGGACCCGCTGCGAGAGCAGGCGCCACGAGACCGAGCGGGGCCCGCCGCCTCCGGGAGGCGCCATCTCGACCAGGGCGAGCGAGTCGTCCTGCGCATTGCGGTCGAGGTGCGCCCAGAGCGGCTCGACCGGCGCGGTCGGGCGTCGGACGTCGGGGGCGGGGTCGCCGCCGAACGGCTCCTCGCCGTCGGAGAGGTCGCCCAGCCAGGTGAGGACGGCGGACGCGTAGTCGACGTCCTCGGCCACCAGGTGGCCCGCTCCCTCGTAGCGGTGGACCTGCGCGTGCGGGAGGCGGTCGACGAGGTCGTCGAGGTAGCGGTCGGAGAAGATCGGGTCCAGCGGGCCCCAGAGCATCAGGGCCGGCGTCGTCAGGGCGCTGACGCCCTCGGCGATGCGCTGCAGCTCCGGGTCGCTCGGGTGGGCGGAGTCGACCGGGATGTCGGCGACGAAGCCGCCCACTCCGCCGCGGCGCGACGCGGACCGGTAGGGCGCGCGGTATCCCTCCTTCACCGCGGAGGGCAGCGCCGGGTGCCCCAGCGCGAGGGTCGTCTCGAGGAAGGCCGGCGTGCCGACCGTCGAGGCGCCGAGCACACCCGAGGCGAGCGCGAGCCGGAGCGGGGCCGGGATCGGCTCGTCGGCGCTCTGGTGGATCGCGGTGTTCAGGAGCATCGTGGCGCGCAGCTGCTCCGGGTGGTCGACCGCCCAGCCCAGCGAGACGACTCCGCCCCAGTCGTGGCCGAGGGTGACCACGTCGTCGAGGCCGAGCACGTCGGTGAGGTTCGAGAGCTCGCGCACGCGGTCGGCGAGCGTGTGCAGGGCGCCGGTCCGCTCGGAGAAGCCCATCTCGAGCTGGTCGACAGCGACCACCCGCCAGGCGGGGCCTCCGTGGCGGGCCGACTCGAGCGTGGCGGCCGCGAGGCGGCGCCAGAGGTAGGACCAGGTGGGGTTGCCGTGCACGCAGAGGACGGTGCCGACGGGCTCCGTGCCGAGGGCCCCACCCGTGTCGAGCAGGTGCCAGCGGCGCGGCACGCCCTGGGCGTCCGGAGCGTCGACGAGGCGCGACCACGCGGGATCGAGCCCGTCGAGCCCGGCCGGGGGCAGCTGCGCCGCGGCCGTGGAGCCGAGCGCTCCGCGGATCCGCTCGGCCGGGTGGGGCGCGCTCACCAGGCGATCTCGAGCATCGCGGTGTTGATGCCCGAGCCCACTCCGATGAGCAGCACCCGGTTGCCCGGCTGCAGGGTCTCGGCCTCCTGGGCCAGGGTGATCGGGATCGACGCCGGGCCGACGTTGCCGAGGGTGGGGTAGGTCGTGGGGACGCGGCTGCGGTCGATGCCGACCGCCTTCACCAGGGCGTCGGTGTGCACGTCCGACACCTGGTGCGTGATGTAGCGGTCCATCCCACTCCAGTTCCAGTCGCGGGTGGCCTCCTTCCACGCCGAGAGGACGAGCTCCATGCCGCCCTTGAGCAGCGCCTTCGCGTCCGTGAACATGCCGTCGACGCTGCCGACGCAGAGCTCGTTGAACTGCGTGGCCGCGCGGGTGATGCCGCCGAGGATGCGGTGGCCCTTGGGGTGCTCGTCGGCCGGGCCGAGGACGGCCGCGGCCGCGCCGGAGCCGAGGGTCAGGCTCGCGAACTCGCTCATGAAGTCCTTGCGCTTGACGCCCTCGCGGCTCAGGCGCTCGATGGTGTTGACCTGGATCTCGTCGGCGTCCTCGCCGTCGATGATGAGCGCGTAGCGGATCTGGCCGGAGTCGATCAGCTGCGCGGCGAGGGTCATGCCGTTGACGAAGCCGAGGCACGCGTTCGCGATGTCGAAGTTGATGGCCGACGAGGGCAGGCCGAGCCCGTGGTGCAGGCGCACGGCGACCGAGGGCTCGAGGTGCTTGCGGGTCACCGACGTGTTGATGATCAGGCCGATCTGGTCGGCGCGGACGCCGGCCTCGGCGAGAGCGCGCTTGCCCGCGTCGATCGCCGCTCCGTCGAAGCCCTGCTCGGAGCCCCAGTTGCGGCGCTCGTGCACTCCGGCGACGCGCTGGAGGAGCCCGGTGGGGAGCCGCAGGCGCTTGAGCGCCGGAGCGAGCCGCGCCTCGATCTCGGCCGAGGTGGTCACGCGCGGAGCCAGCGTGGTCGCGACGGACAGCAATGCGACGTTGCGGTGCGTGGTCGTTGCGTTTCCGTCCAACGGAACTCCCTGTCGAGTTGTCGATCCTGGCATGTGCCTCCGTGATTTTACGCTGTCGTTCAGGCTGCGCTTCCTGGACGCCGGCTGGGCGGTCGCGGAACGCGTCCTCGGCGGCCCGGCGGAGGCTCCTCCCCCGGAACGACGGGTGGGGAGCCGACGAGGCCACACGCGACGCGCGGTGTCAACCCACCCGCCGGGGCGTCAGGTCCCCATCGCCCACGGCTCGCGATCGCCGCGGAGGCGGGCGGCGAGCGCCATCGCCTGCTCGTCGGTCAGGGTCGCGACGTAGTCGACCACACCGCGTCCCCGGCCGAGCCGCTGCAGCGCCGCCGGGTCGGAGGTCGGCCGGCCGCGCTCGTCGGCCGGGAGCCAGTCGGGGTGGTCGGCGCGCAGGCGGAAGTAGCCGTCGGTCGCGAGCTCGATCAGGTCGAGCAGCTTCTGCGGAGCCCGCGAGCCGTCGCGCGGATCCTCCAGCCAGGCGTCGAGGTGGGTCACCAGCGTCTCGAGCACCTGCGACTGGCCGCGCTGGTAGGTGGCGAAGTCCGGCCGGTCGATCACGAAGCGGGTGTGCACGAACTTCAGCACGGCCACGTCGTGCCAGGCGTCCGGGAGGAGGGAGAGGTGGCCCGAGCGCACGTTCGGCTCGGCGAGCACCACCACGGAGCGCTGCAGGCGGCCGATCCAGGAGGAGACGAAGGCCTCGATCGCGCGCTCGGTGCGCGTCGATCCGTCGAAGGGGAGCGCGAGGAGCCCCTCGACCAGCTCGGTCGACACCCGCTCCACGGAGGCGCGGAAGTGCTCGTCGCTCGCGATCCACGGGTCGCGGGCCACGAGCCTCCGGCGGAGCATCTCGAGCGAGTGCCCGGGGGCCCGCGCCCACAGCTCCTCGGCGTCGAGGGCGGCGAGCGCGTTCTGCTCGCGGAGGAACGCGCGGAACTCCACGGCGACGGCCGCCTGCTGCAGCACCCCCGCGCGGTAGAAGTCGTCGAGGTCGTGCAGCGAGTAGGCGATGTCGTCGGCGACGTCCATGACCGAGCACTCGAGGGTCTGCTGCCAGGGGGCGATCGCGGCGAAGCCGGAGCGGGCGTCGAGCAGGTCGTCGAGGTCGAGGGTGTACGCCGAGAACTTCGGCGGCGCGGTCTCCCACCGGCTGGCGGTCGAGCCGCGGGGCAGCTCGGTCGGGTCGGCGGAGTCGATGCCGGGGCGGTGGACCGTCCGCCCCCACGGGTACTTGAGCACGGCGGCACGGGAGGCGGCGGTGAGGTTCAGCCCCACCTCCACCGTCTCGCAGACGTCGAGCTCGGAGAGGATCCGGAACGACTGCGCGTTGCCCTCGAAGCCCTCCGCGAGCCCCAGCCGCTCGCGCGCGAGGCGGTCGAGCGCCTGCTCGCCGAGGTGGCCGAACGGAGGGTGGCCGAGGTCGTGCGCGCTGGCCGCGGCCTGCACGACCACCGGGTCGCATCCGCCGAGCCGCTCGACCAGCTCGCGCTGGGCGGGATCGGTGGTGGTCAGCTGCATCGCGATCGCGCGGGCGACCGCGGTGACCTTGATCGAGTGCGTGAGCCGGTTGTGCACGACCTGGCCGACGCCCGAGGGCGAGATGACCTGGGTCACCGCGGAGAGTCGGGCGAAGTACGGCGAGAAGCGGATCCGCTCCAGGTCGACGCGGTACTCGGGGTACTCCTCGCCGGTGGCGAACCGGTCGACGGGCTCGGGGATGCGCCGGTCGCGGCGGTGGTCGTGCGGGGCCGAGGCCCGCGGGGCCGTCGTCTCGGGGAGTGCCGGCTCGCTCATGGCTTCACCCTAATCAGGGGCGCGGGGGCGGAGGGACCGC
Organism: Rathayibacter sp. AY2B9; assembly: GCF_002931595.1. Taxonomy (NCBI): domain Bacteria; kingdom Bacillati; phylum Actinomycetota; class Actinomycetes; order Micrococcales; family Microbacteriaceae; genus Rathayibacter; species Rathayibacter sp. AY2B9. Next base: position 195,909 of record NZ_PSUB01000002.1, on the reverse strand, counting down.
GCCGCTCCGGCGGTCGGCGTCGCTCCTCCGGTCGGCGTCGCTCCTCCGGTCGGCGTCGCTCCTGCGGCGAGACACCGCGTCCGCCGGCGAGGCACCGCGGGGACGGCGGCGCCTCGGGGAGCGCACGAACACCTCGGCGGTCCGGTGGGCGAGGCCGGCGCCTCGGCGGACGCCGGGACGCCTCGCGGCAGCCCGGCCGACGGGCGAACAGGAGACGCCGGGCGCGGACTCCCGTCAGGCGGACTGCTCGCGCGGAGCGACGGCGAGGTGCACGGCCGCGGCGACGACCGCGCCGAGGACGTAGGCCGCGATGTCGAGCCAGGAGAAGGTGGTGCCGACGACGAGGCGGAGCGGCGCCCACAGCTCGACCAGGCGCGCTGCGACTCCGATCGCCTGCAGCTGCTCCATCGCGATCGACCAGGCCAGCGCGATCCCGGCAGCCGTCACGCCCGGGATGCGCGGCAGGAGCACCGCGATCAGCAGCGCCACCAGGACGACGTAGGCCACTCCGCCGGCGAGGTCGGCGAGCAGCCCCGTGAGCACAAACCGCAGCGCCAGGCCCAGGCCGAGCACGGCGACGGCCGCGAGGGCGAAGCGGAACCGCGCCTTCACCGGGCACGCTCCTCGAGGGCGCGCTGGAGGCGGTCGAGAGCGAGGAGGAACGTGCGGTCGTCGGCCACGCGCCAGCCGAGGGCGGCCGGGGCGGCGACGACCAGGGGCACGAGGACGGTGCGCGGGCGCCGCCTCGCCGCACGCAGGACGGCGGAGGCGGGCGGCGGAGCGAGGACCGCCAGGACCAGTGCGCGGACCCGGTGGGCACCCGAGGGCGAGGTGCCGACGCCCACCGAGACGATCCGATCCCACTCGGCGATGCGCAGGGCGTCCGCGCGCTCGGCGGCGAGTTCGAGTCCGTCGCGGCCGACGGCCAGCACCGCGGCGGCGGCGGCCGGAGCGGCGGAGGCGGGTGCCGCGATCCGGCGCAGCGCCCGGGCGAGCTCGGGAGTGCGCAGGACGGCGAACCCCTCGGTGACCGCGGCGAGCGCCGCCAGCCGGCGCTGCCGCTCCGGGGAGGCCTGACGGACCCGGGCCCGGACGGCGGCCGGGGCGGGCAGGGGCGCGGCGAGCAGCGCCGTCGGCTCGAACCGCGTGCGCGGGGGCAGCGGGACCGCCGGCGGCGTGCGCGGCGGGGGCTCGCCCCAGTGCGGCGTCGATGCGGGATCCATGCGCCCCTCCTTCCTCGCGCGGCTCCGAGCCGCCCCTGAGATCATCCCTCCTCCGCCCTCCCGCCTTGCCGAGAGGGCTCGGCGGGCTTACCATGAAGTACCCCCCGGGGGTATGCCGCGACCGACATGCCGACCGGACGCCCACCGGGCCGATCGACCGGATCGGACCGGACGCACGACACAGGAGGACCCATGAGCACCAGGATCGACCTCGGCCTGACCGCGAGCGGATCGACGGGAGGCTGCGGCTGCGGCGGAGGCGGCGCCTGCGCGTGCGGCGGCCACGGCGACGCCGGCCGCTCCGACGCCGGCCACGCGGCGCAGGGCTCCCTGTCGGCCGCGTCCGTGCAGAGCTTCGGCGTCGCGGGCATGACCTGCGAGCACTGCGTCCTCAGCGTCACCGAGGAGCTCGCCGCCTACCCCGAGGTCTCGGCGGTCGACGTGTCCCTCGCCCCCGACGGGGTCTCGACCGTCACGGTCGGCTCCTCCCGGCCGCTCGGCCGCGAGGAGATCGCCGCCGCCGTCGCCGACGCGGGCTACCGCCTCGCTCCCCTGAGCTGACGTGGCCGAGACCACCGGCACCCCGCTCGAGCTCGCCATCGGAGGGATGACCTGCGCCTCCTGCGTCGCGCGGGTCGAGAAGCGCCTCGACGCGCTCCCCGGCGTCCACGCGACCGTCAACCTCGCCCTCGAGCGCGCGACGCTGACCCTCCCGCGCGGCACGACTCCGGCCGACGCGATCGCCGCCGTCGAGGCCGCGGGCTACAGCGCGACGGTCCCCTCCACCGGCGAGGCGGCTCCGGCGGAGGAGCAGGAGGAGCAGAGCGACGACGACCGCGAGCGGCGCGCCCTGCGCACCCGGCTCCGCGTCTCCGCCCTGCTCGCCGTGCCGGTGGTCCTGCTCTCGATGATCCCGCCGCTGCAGTTCGCGAACTGGCAGTGGCTGTGCCTCGCCCTCGCCTCGCCGGTCGCGGTCTGGGGCGCGCTCCCCTTCCACCGCAACGCCTGGCGGGCGCTGCGGCACGGCTCCACCACCATGGACACCCTGATCAGCCTCGGGGTCGGCGCCTCCTTCGCCTGGTCAGTCTGGGCTCTGTTCCTCGGCGACGCGGGGCGGCCCGGCATGAGCATGCCGTTCGAGCTGCTGGGCAGCCGCTCCGGCCACGACGAGATCTACCTCGAGGTCGCCGCCGCCGTCCCTGTCCTCGTGCTGGCCGGCCGCTACCTGGAGGCGCGGTCGAAGCGCGACGCCGGTGCGGCGCTCCGGGCGCTCCTCCGCCTCGGCGCGAAGGACGCCGTGCGCGTCGCCGCCGACGGGCAGGAGGAGCGCGTGCCCGCGTCCTCGCTCGCCGTCGGCGACGTCCTCCGCGTGCGCCCCGGCGAGACCGTCGCCGCCGACGGCACCGTGCTCGAGGGCTCGAGCGCGATCGACGCGAGCATGCTCACCGGCGAGAGCGTGCCGGTCGAGGTCGGCCCGGGCTCGACCGTGACCGGCGGAGTGCTCAACGCCCACGGCCTGCTCACCGTCCGCGTCGACCGCGTCGGCTCCGAGACCACGCTCGCGCGGATGGGCCGCCTCGTCTCGGACGCGCAGGCCGGCAAGGCGCGCATCCAGCGGCTCGCCGACCGCGTCTCCTCCGTCTTCGTGCCGGTCGTGGTGGTGCTCGCCCTGGCCACCCTCGCCGGCTGGCTGATCGCCGGCGCCGAACTCGCCGCCGCCGTCTCTCCCGCCGTCGCCGTCCTCGTCGTCGCCTGCCCGTGCGCGCTGGGCCTGGCCACCCCGACCGCCGTCCTCGTCGGCACCGGCCGCGGCTCCCAGCTCGGGATCCTCCTCCGCGGGCCGGAGGTGCTCGAGGCCGGGCGCCGGATCGACACGGTCGTGCTCGACAAGACCGGCACGCTCACCACCGGCGCGTTCCAGGTCGTCGAGTCCAGCGACGACGAGAGCCTGCGGATGCTCGCCGCCGTCGAGCGCGGGTCGGAGCATCCGCTCGCCGCAGCGATCGTGGCCGGGGCCGCGCACCTCGACGTCCCCGAGGCGACCGGATTCCGCTCCAGCACCGGGTTCGGCGTGCGCGCCCGGGTCGAGGGCCGCCTGGTCGTCGCCGGCCGGCTGCGCTGGCTGGAGGAGCAGTGGGGCTTCGCGCCGGGCGGTCTCGCCGAGCGCGCCGAGCGAGCGACCGCCGAGGGCGGCACCGTCGTCGGCGTCGGCTGGGAGGGGGCGCTGCGCGGCTTCGCGGTCCTCCGCGACGAGCCGAGGCCGGAGGCGTCCCGCACCGTCCGCGCCCTGCGCGAGCGGGGCCTGCGGGTGATGGTGCTGACCGGCGACAACCCGCGGGCGGCGCAGGCCGTCGCCTCGGCCGTCGGCATCGACGAGGTCGTCGCCGAGGTGCTGCCGGAGGAGAAGCTCGCCGTGATCGAGCGCCTCCGTGCGGAGGGCCGCCACGTCGCCTTCGTCGGCGACGGTGTGAACGACGCCGCCGCGCTGGCCGCCGCGGACGTGGGGATCGCGATGGGCGCCGGATCGGACGCGGCGATCGAGGCGAGCGACATCACGCTCGTCGGCGACGACCTCGGCCGGGTGCCCGACGCCCTGCGCCTCGGGCGCCGCACCCTCGCGGTCATCCGGGGCAACCTGTTCTGGGCCTTCGCCTACAACGTGGCCGCGATCCCGCTCGCGATGGCCGGACTCCTGGGGCCGCTCGTGGCCGGCGCCGCGATGGCGTTCTCGAGCGTCTTCGTCGTGCTGAACAGCCTGCGGCTGCGGTCGTTCCGCTGAGTCCCGGCGGGCCGTCCGGGGTTCCCTCGCGGAGCTCTTGACGGCCCGCCCGCAGGTGGCGAGGGTGAGCGCATGAGCCTCTTCATCACCTGCCCGGTCGACGACGTCGAGCGCGCCACCGCCTTCTACACCGCGCTCGGCTGGACCCTGAACGCCGAGATGTCCCGCGAGGACGTCTCCTGCTTCGGGATCGGTCCCGACACGTCCGTCATGCTGGCGAGCCGCGCGATGTACGAGAGCGTCGGCGCCACCGAGGAGCTGATCGGCGCCCCCGGCACCCCCTCGAAGGTGACCGTCTCGTTCGACCTCGACAGCCGCGAGGCCGTCGACGAGCTCGTCGAGCGGGCCGCCGCCGCGGGCGGCCGGATCGGCGACACCGACGACTACCCCTTCATGTACCAGCGCCAGTTCGACGACCTCGACGGCTACCACTACTCCCCGTTCTGGATGAAGCCGGGCGGCGACGCGGCGGAGTGACGGGGCCGCGCGGACTCACTCCGCGTGCCGCAGGCGGTGCCGCCGGACCGCGGCCCGGTTCGCGCAGCGGACGGAGCAGTACCGCTGCCGGCCGTTCCGCGTCACGTCGACGACGACGTTCCTGCAGTGGTCGCCCGACGCCCGACCGGCCTCGCACCGCAGGAGGCGGCTCATCCCCCGGGTCGTCAGGTGCAGCGCCGTGCCCACCGCGATGACGGCGTGGAGGACGTGCGCCAGGGACTGGTCCTGGTCGCGGTAGTGCAGGTGCCAGCCCTCGTCGTCGTGGTCGGTCAGGCGCGGATACGCGGCGATCGCGGCCATCTGGCGGTTCAGCGACGTCGCCCGGTCGCTCGGAGTCGGCGCGTCGACCACTTCCAGCCACTCGTCGATCACGTCGCGTGTCCTGGCGTGGTCGTCCGGGCCGGACTCGAAGGCCATCGTCATGCCGCATTCGCGCGTTCGAGCCTCGATGCCCTCGCGGTCGGACGGCCAGTCGTTCGCGAGGGAGGCGGCGAGCAGGACCGCGTACTCGCCGTAAGGGTTGAGCTGCATAAGACCATGACAGCACAGTGGCTCCCATGCGCACCTCCACACCCTCCCCGCACCCCTCCGAGCCGCTCGCCCCCGCCGTCGATCCGCACGAGCACGGCTGGACGACCGAGTCGGCCCACCGGACCAGCGAGGGCGTCGTCGTGTACGTCCGCTGCGCCGGCTGCGGCACGCGGCGCGTGGACGTGCGGACCGGGCACCAGGATCCCCCTGCCGCTCTCAGCCGCGTCCTGCCCGCCTCCGACGACCGCTCCCGCCGTGGAGCAGAGGGAGGATGAGGGCATGATCGCCGACCTGACCCTCCCCTGCGACGCCGGCCCCGGGGAGAGGAGCCTCCTCCTCCGGCGTGCGGTGCTCGACGACCTCCCCGCGATCGTCCGGCTCCTCTCCGACGACCCGATCAGCGCCGGGCGCGGAGACGTCGCCGCCGAGGAGGACGGGGCCGCCTACGAGGCCGCCTTCCGGAGCATCGCGCAGGACCCGGGCAACGATCTCGTGGTCGCGGTGGACGGCGCCGGAGCCGTGGTCGGCACGCTGCAGCTGACCGTGATCCCCGGGATGGCGCGCCGCGGCAGCTCCCGCCTGCTCGTCGAAGCGGTCCGGGTGGCGAGCGCCGAGCGGTCGGCCGGGATCGGCACGGCCCTGATGCGCTGGGTGCTGGACGTCGCTGCGATCGCGCTCCGCACGCCGCTCGTCCAGCTGACCTCGGACGCCGCCCGCACCGACGCCCACCGCTTCTACCTGCGCCTGGGCTTCGTCGACTCGCACGTGGGCTTCAAGCGCCGCGTCGAGCTGCCGGGCTCGTAGCGGCGGTGCGGGCAGCCCGTCCGGACGCCTGATCGGCGTGTCCCCGCAAGCACGGCCAGCCCGGGAGGGGACGATCCGAGCGGAGGCCCGGACGGCACCGCTCGCCTCTCCCCGGCCGACGTGATTGGCTGGCCCGATGAGAACCGAGACCCGCCAGGGCGTCCCCCTCCTGCTCGTCGACGACGACGGAGGCGCGCTCTCGACCCCGGACGACGCGATCGCGCTGATCGGCGAGACCTACGGCGGCGACGTCGAGACGATCGTGGTGCCCGTCGGCCGGCTCGACCCCGAGTTCCTCCGCCTGCGCTCCGGCATCGCCGGCGAGTTCGTGCAGAAGTTCGTCTCGTACGGCAAGCGGCTGGTGATCCTCGGCGACGTCAGCGGGCCGGTGGCGGAGTCGAGCGCGCTGCAGGCCTTCGTCATCGAGTCGAACCACGGCGACCACCTCTGGTTCGCCGCCGACCTCGAGGCGCTCGACGCCCGCCTCCGCAGCTCCGGGACCGCGACCGAGCCCGGCGCCGACGGCGGAGTGGAGCCGACGCCCGGCCCCGCCCGCTGATGCCCCTGCTCCAGCCCGGCCCCGACGGCTCTCCACCCGAGGTCGACGGTCCGGTCCGCCTCCTCCTGCTCGCCGACACGCACCTCCCGAAGCGGGCGAAGGCCCTCCCGGACGAGGTGTGGCGCGCGGTCGACGAGGCAGACCTGGTCGTGCACGCGGGCGACTGGGTCGACGAGGCGACGCTGGACGCGCTGGAGGAGCGGGCGGCGCTCCTGCTGGCCGTGTGGGGCAACAACGATCCGGAGCCGCTGCGCGCCCGCCTGCCCGAGGTCGCGCGCGCCCGCATCGCCGGCCTCGACGTCCGCGTGGTGCACGAGACCGGAGCGGCGACCGGCCGCGAGACCCGCGCCGACGCCGCCCATCCGGGTGCCGACGTGCTCGTCTTCGGGCACAGCCACATCCCCTGGGACACCGTCTCCCCGGCGGGTCTCCGCCTGCTCAATCCGGGCTCCCCGACGGATCGGAGGCGCCAGCCGGCCTGCACCTTCCTGACCGCCGTCGCCGACGACGGAGGGCTCCGCGACGTGCACCTGACCGCCCTGCCGCTCCGGGCACGAACCATTCCCGGCGGCGGCGCAAGGGGGTCACAGAGCATTTAGGTCGGCCTAAGCTCACCTGGATGAGCAGCTCACACGACCACCCCGACTCCGCGCACCTGCGCCCGGAGGGTCTCGACGACGCCACCGTGGCGGCGCTCGGGAAGCTCTCGGAGGCGCTCGAGACGGTCGAGCACGCCCGCGGTCTGCTCTACGGCTTCCACCGGCTCACCGGCGCGGCCGACCTCGCTCTGGGCGAGGCCGTCGACGCGTTGCGCGAGGCCGGCCACGCCGCGACCGCCGAGCGGATCGAGGCCGAGCTCGTCGGCCGCAACGTCATCGAGGGGCGCTGGACCTTCCAGATCGTCGAGGACTACGACGACACCTACTACGCCGCGTTCCGGGAGCAGGAGCGCGCCGCGCGCGACGAGCTCGCCGGCGGACGCCGCCACCTCTTCGAGTCCGAGATGAAGGAGGGCCGCCGCTCCGGCGGCCGCCGCCACCACGAGTCGCGCCCGGAGGCGGGCTCGTGAACGCCGTCATCCGGATGCACGCCTCGTCGCTGCGGGTCAAGGCGGTCACGCCCGGCCGCGGTGGACGCGGCACGCCTCCCGAGCCCGAGGCGACGATGCGGCGCACCACGCTCAGCATCGACGGCCGTCGCTTCCTCCTCGCCGTCTCCCTCGACACCGAGGAGCTCGAGAAGCGCCTGGTCGAGGCCGTGCGCAACCGCGGCGACATGGTGAGCTTCACGGTCGCCGGCGAGCGCGAGGTCTGCGTGCTGGTCTCCCCGGGCGTCGCGGTCATCCTCGAGCACGAGGACGTCCCGGTCGAGGATCCGGACGCCGAGGACGCGCCGATCCTGTACGACGACGTCGAGTACCTGACCTGATCCGTCGGCGGCCGGTCCCGGCCGCCGGTCCGGGCGCGGCTCTCGACTCGGGTCGTCCACCCGCTCAGACCGCTCCGGTGCTCGCCCACAGGTGGAACGCCGCGTGCGCCCGGTGCGGCCGCCACGCCTGCGACGCCGCCTCCGCCTCCGCCGTGCTCACCCGGCCGAGCGCCTTCCGCAGCACCAGGTCGCCGGCGGGGAAGGCGTCCGGATCGCCGAGGAACCGGAGCGCGAGGTAGTCGGCCGTCCACGGCCCGATGCCCGGGATCGCGAGGAGCGCGCGCCGCTGCTCCGGCAGGTCGCCCGCGCGGTCGAGCACGGGTCCGGCGGCGAAGGCCTCGGCGACGGCCCGGACCGTCCGCGCCCGGGCGTTGGTGATCCCGATCGCCGAGCGCAGCGCCTCGAACTCCGGCGCGAGCAGGGCGGCGGGTGCCGGGAACGCCAGCAGACCGCGCTCCCCCGGGGCGCCGAAGGCCGCGGCGGTCCGTCCGCCGAAGGTCCGGGCCGCGGCGACGGACACCTGCTGGCCGAGGACCGCCATCACCGCCGCCTCGAACGCCTCCGGGTACTGCGTCGCGCGCAGCCCCGGCCGGGCCGCGACGGAGCGGGCGAGCAGCGGGTCCCGCGAGAGCTCGGCGCCGATCGCCACCACGTCGGAGTCGAGGTCGAACCAGGCACGGACGACCGCGGCCGCCGGCGTCAGCACGTCCGTCTCCGCCTCCACCAGCAGCCCGGTCTCCGTCACCTCGAGCACGATCGGCCGCGGCGCCCCGTCGAGGGTGAGCAGGCGCTCCAGGCGCCGGCCGTCGGCCGAGACCCGCTCCACTCCGGGGAGGGCGTGGTTGCGGAGGAGGCTCGCGGCGCCGGCTGAGTCGAAGGGCCCGAGGGCCGGCAGGTCGAGGGAGGACGTCTCGTTCAGGGGAGCAGGACCGTCTTGCCGCGCGCGCGGCCCGACTCGACGAGGGCGAGCGCGGCGGCCGCCTCGGTCAGCGGGAAGGAGGGCCCGAGCACGACCTCGAGCTCCCCGCGACCGGCGCGGTCGAGCAGGCCCGGCCGGGCGGCGTCGCGGAGCGCGGTGCCGGGATCGGCTCCCGGTCCGCCGCCGAGCATCAGGATCCCGCCGAGGCGGGCGGCGTGCTCGAAGCCGGCGACGGTGGCGATGCGCGAGCGGTCGGCGACGAGAGCCACCGAGGCGTCCAGCGCCTCGTCGGTGCCCGCCGTGTCCAGCGCGACGTCGACGCCGCCGGGGGCCAGGGCGCGCACGCGCTCCTCCAGCCCGGCGCCGTAGCGGACCGGCTCCGCGCCGAAGCGGCGGACGACCTCCTCGCCGCGCTCGCTCGTGGTGCCCAGCACCCGTGCTCCGCGGACGACCGCGAGCTGCACCGCGAGCGAGCCGACGGCTCCGCTCGCCCCGTGCACCAGGACGGTGTCCCCGGAGGAGACACGGGTGGCCTCGACGAGGTGCTCGGCGGTCGTCCCGGCCAGCAGCAGGCCCGCGGCCGCCGCCCAGCCGAGCCCGGCGGGCTTGGGCAGGACCGCGCTCGCGGGCGCGACCAGCTCGGCGGAGTAGCCGCCGGAGACCCGGAAGGCCACGACCTCGTCGCCCACCCGGATCGGGCCGAGCGGCCCCTCGGCCCCCCCGCCGACCGCGGTCACGACTCCGGAGACCTCGCTGCCCGGCCGGACCGGCACCCGCCCGCGCCCGAACATCCCGCGCAGGAGCTTCGCGTCGGCCGGGTTCACGCCCGCGGCGCGCACCGCGATCCGCACCCTGCCGGGCGCCGGCTCCCCCGGATCGACCTCGACGGCGCGCAGCGCCTCCGGCCCGTCGAATCCCTCGGCCTGCATCGCGACGACCATGCGTCCGCCTCCCGTCCCCGGGCGCCTGCGCACCCGAGCGCGACGCTAGCAGCAGCGTCCGATCCCCGGACCCCCTGCGGAGAGCGCGGCAGCCGACCGAGAACGCCCGTTCTGGTACCGCCTACCATGGAGGGATGTCCCCGATCCTCGACGAGCGCCCTCCCCGCGAGGCGATCCTCGCGGCCGCCGACCGGCTCTACTACGAGCGCGGCATCCAGTCCGTCGGGATGGACGAGCTCCGCACGGCCGCGGGCGTCTCGTTGAAGCGCCTCTACTCGGAGTTCCCGAGCAAGGAGTCGGTGGTGGTCGCCGTCCTGCACGGCCGGCACGAGCAGTGGACCCTCGGCGTGACCACCCGGGTCGCCGCGGCGGACGGACCTCGCGGCAAGCTGCTCGCGATCTACGACTTCCTCTTCGACTGGTTCTCCGAGGACTCGTTCCGCGGCTGCGGCTTCATCAACGCCTTCGGGGAGCTCGGCTCGTCGAACCCGATGGTCGCCGAGATGGCGCGCGACCACAAGGAGACGTTCCAGCGCTTCCTCGCGACCCTCGCCGAGGAGGCGGGTGGCGGCGCCGAGCTCGCCGCGCAGCTCGCGATCCTCGCCGAGGGCGCCCAGACCACCGCGGCCATCGCCGGAACCCCGGAGGCCGCCCTGCACGCGCGTCGCGCCGCCGAGATCCTCATCGACGCGGAGACGCGCCCCGTCTGAGGCACGCCGCGCGCGGGATCAGGCCTCGCCGCCCCCGGGCGGGCCGACCACCAGCAGCGCCGCGAAGACGACGGCGACCAGAGCCAGGACCAGCGCCCCGGCGAGCACGGGCCGCGCGAGCGCCCAGCGGAGGAGCCGGCTCGTCACGCGCCGGTCGCGCGGGTCGTCCGTCGCGTGCATCCGCCACGGGCCCTCCAGCAGGCCGCGGCGCTCGAAGCCGCGCTCCAGCGGGACCGTCGCGTAGGGCACGACCGCGCTGACGACCGCGAGCGCCGTCGCGCCCGCCGACCACCGCTGGTTCACCGCGAGCACCAGGGCCGCGGCTCCGTAGGCGAGGAACGCGAACCCGTGGATCGGCCCGGCGACGCTCACCGGCCAGTCGCCGGCTCCGGCCGCGTACTTCAGCAGCATCCCGACGATCAGGAGAGTCCAGGTCCCCGCCTCGACGATCGACAGCAGGCGGAAGAGGCGGCGCGGGCTCATGGGATCGGCTCCGTTCGGTCCGCGGCGACGCGGCTCGGGGTCGGTCGAGGGTCGCCCGGAGCCTACGGGAGCACGCTCGCGAGGAACCTGAGCGGACGAGGACCGCTCGGGGCGCTCAGCCCAGCCAGCCGGTGAGCGAGAGGGCCGTCACCGCGCCGACCAGGCCCGCGGCGACGAGGGCGACCGTGCCCGTGACTCCGCTGCGGGAGGGGGCTGCGGCGGGGCCGCCGGCCAGGCGCGCCCAGAGCCGGCGTGCCACCTCCTCGGCGGAGGGGCGGTCGGCCGGATCGAGAGCGGTCATCGCGGTCAGCAGCTCGCGCCACTCCGCCGGGACCGTCTCCGGGACGACGGGCGCGTGGTGGAGGCGCTGGATCGAGATCTCGAGCGTCGTGCCGGTGTAGGCCCTGCGGCCCGAGACGGCCTCGAGCAGGACCAGCCCGAGCGAGTATACGTCGGACGCCGGTCCTACCGGGCCGGAGCCGAGGCTCTCGGGGCTGAGGTACGCGGCGGTGCCCACCAGCACGTCGGAGCGGGTGAGCCGGGCGTCGTCGACCGAGCGGGCGATCCCGAAATCGCTGAGCTTGGCCTCGTGCGCGGAGAAGCCGGTTGCGGTGGCGCGCGAGCGGACGAGGACGTTCTCGGGCTTCACGTCGCGGTGGAGGACGCCCTGCGCGTGCAGGTGCGCGAGAGCATCGGCCACCTGAGCGCCGACCTCCGCGATGAGCCGCTGATCGCCGGAGCCGAACCAGTCGGCCGCCGGGTCGCTGCGGTCGAAGTACTCGAGGACGAGGAACGCGAGGTCGCCCTCCTCGCCGGGGATCTCGCCCTGGTCGAGGACGTCCACCACGGAGGCGTGACGCGAGTCGATCAGGAAGCGGATCTCGCGCTCGCGACGCGCCCGCTCGTTGGGGGTGTCCGGGACGTCGCGGTGGACCTTGACCGCGACCTGGCGGGCGAGGCGGAGGTCGCGGGCGCGGTAGACGACGGCGCTGCCACCCTCCCCCACCCGCTCGAGCACGAGGTAGCGACCGGCCAGGGTGGAGCCGACGAGCGGATCCACGACGTCGGCGGGGAGCGGCTGCAGGCGGTCGAGTTCGTCCAGCACGGGCAGCTCCCTTCGCGAATGAGTCACTAGCTCGTCTAACTAGTAGTCCCTTCGTAGTGGTCGCCGCCCCTTCAGGCAAGCACCTCGGGGGAGGTTGGCTTGTCTAGATGTTCTTGCTACGAGACTGTCTAGACTGTTCGTCATGGATGAGGTCACGCTGAAGCGACCCGGGGCCTTCTGGTTCTCGGGTGAGGCGACCGAGCCCGGAGCGGTGGAGGTCCTCGCCGCGATGCGCGCCTTCCGCACGGCGGAGGCCGCGATGCGCCGCCGGACCCGCGGATCCATGGGCATGGGCGAGAACGACCTGCTGGCCGTGCAGTTCCTCATGCGCCGCCAGCAGAAGGGCGTGCACGTCAGCCCGAAGGACCTGGCCTCCTACCTCGGCATCTCCTCCGCCTCCACGACCGTGCTGATCGACCGGCTGGTCAAGAGCGGGCACGTGGTCCGGGAGCCGCACCCGAGCGACCGCCGGGCCATCCGCATCGTCGCCACCCCCACCTCCCACCGCGAGGTGCGCGAGACGCTCGACGAGATGCACCGCCGCATGCTCGAGGCGGCCGAGACGCTCAACCCCTCCGAGGCCGGGACCGTCATCCGCTTCCTGCAGACGATGCGCGACATCGTCGAGCGCCCGGCCGACTCCGAGACGGTCGACGCCGCCCAGGAGCTCGCGGGCGAGCCGATCGGCGAGTACGCCGACGGCGTGCTGGAGCAGCGCCGCGCCTGACCGGCGTCCACTCGGCCGCGACCGCGTGTCCCCGGGAGTTCACTCCGAGGGTCTTCTGCCGCGCCCCGGATCCGTCGGAGAATCGAGGCGTCCGGCGGCGATGGACAGAAAACGCAGTCCGCGACGTAAGTAGCTAGCTCAACTAGTAGGAAGTCTTTCTAGCGATATAGAGTGACGGACGTCAGCCACTCGCACGTCAGATCGGAGCACACCATGGGCAACATCCTGTACGGCACTCCCCCCGCCGCCATCGAGGTCGAGGACCGCGCCCTCGCCCACCTCCAGATCGTCATCATCAACAAGTTCCGCCGCGACGAGCGCTTCCTGCTCACCCTCGACGCGAGCCCCCAGGCCGGCACCGGCCGCCGCGGCGTGTGGATGCACCCGACCATCCCGATCCAGTTCGAGTTCAAGGGCAGCCGCCAGCCCACGATCAACCCGGAGTGGGTCGAGGCCCTCATGGAGCGCGCGAACAGCGGCGCCGGCCTCCGCATCGTGCCCGAGCCGACGAGCAACGCCGCCGTCCCGCTGCGCCGCGCCGAGCCCGCCGCCTGACCCTCCGCGCCGGAGCCGCTCCCGATCAGGCTCCGCCGCCGCACACCGACACGACCCGCCTTCCCGCCCGGGAGGCGGGTTCCGTCGTCTCCGGGACTGAGAACCCCGGGAGCGCGCTCGCAAGTGGTTGACATTCCGCGCCACGGTCAGGGTCGCAGTCCTACACTGCTCCTGCGGCACGGGGTCGTTCCGGCGGGCTCGTCCCTGCTGTCGCACGCATGACCGGCCGCCGGCCGCTCGGGCCCCCCTCTCGAGCGACCGGCGGACGGCTGCGCGGCGCACCCGAAGCGCCGTCCGCGAGGTCCGCCGGAACCAGGAGCGGCCAGATGACCCACGGAACGAACAGCCTCACCACCACCGTCGACGAGGTGCGCCCGGGCGACCTCTTCTGCGCCGTCGTCGCCCACGAGACCGAGCAGTGGCGCGTCGTCGCCGTCCTCGGCATCCGCGTCCTCGCCGAGCGGGTCGCCGGAGGAGACCGCCGCAGCTTCACCCTCCGCTTCGTGCGCCACCAGCTCTCGCCGGACGTGCTCATCGCGAGGGGTGCCGCAGCGACGGCCTCTCCGGACTCCCGCCGCTAGAGCGCCGCCGTCGCCACGGCGGGCCGCGCCAGGCGGGCGAAGAGGCGGTCGAACACGACCCGCCGATCGAACTGCAGGGCGTACTCCCGGGCGGCCGCCGCTCGGCGTGCGCGATCGTCGGCGCTGAGCTCGAGGACGGCGTGATCGAGGAGCGCGGCGATCGTGTCCGGGCTGTCGACCGGGGTCACGAAGGCGTGCTCGCCGATCGCCTCGCCGATGCCGCCGGTCAGCGTGGTGATGATCGGCCCGCCCCCGGCGAGCATCTTCTCGGCCAGCGCGATGCCGAAGGTCTCGACGAACTCGGGCCGCGGCTTGCTCGGGAGCACGAACGCCGCGCAGCCCGCCATCAGGAAGGGCTTCTCCGCGTCGCCGACGTCGTCGAGGAAGCGGATGCGGTGCGCCAGCGGCGACGCCGCCGCGATCCGGCGCAGCTCCGCCTCCTGCGGACCGCGACCCGCGATGACGAGCTCGTGGCGCTCGTGGACGGCACTGCGCTCGTAACCCGTGATGAGGTCCTCCACGCCCTTCGCCTCGGTCAGGCGCGAGAGGAAGAGGACGTAGCCGTCGGTCCGGAGTCCGCGGGCCCGCACGACCTCCTCGACGACGCCGGGGTCGAGGTCGAGGTAGGCGTCCGCGTCGATCGCCGGGTAGGACACGGCGATGCGCTCCCGGCACTGCGGAGCGAAGCGCGTCCCGTGCGCGGCGTCGACGCGCTCCGCCTCCTCGATGATCAGGTCGCGCGTGTACTCCGACACCGCGACGCAGTGGTCCTGCGAGAGGTAGGAGGAGAGGATGTGGGCGGCGGCGCCCAGCCGGCCCTCCTCCACCGCCCGGCGAACCACGTTGGTGACGTCGGAGCCGACGGCCTCGGCGATCGTGGTGACCTCGACGGGGAGGCCTGTGCTCCAGGCGGCGCGGAGGGCGTCGGCCACGACGAGCGTGTGCGGGCTCAGGTAGAGCGAGAGGCAGACGGTCGGGACGCCGTCGGTGAACAGCTCGATCAGGCGTCCGGTCATCCCGGCCAGCCAGCGGCCGTCCGGGACCTTGTAGTCACCCACTGGTCCCGGCCGCTCCACGACGATGCCGTCGCTGTAGGGCAGCACGGCGTCGAGCGGCTTGAGCGGGAGGCCCGCGGCCTCGAGCCGGTCGATCGGCCAGGTGACGATCCGGACCTCGTCGAACCCGCGCTCCCGGGCGGTCTCGGCGAGATTGCGCGCTTCGACGGAGTGCCCGCAGATCACCGGATCGGCGCGGACGACGATGACGAGTCTGTTCTGCACGGTGTTCGCGTGCGTGCTCTGGTCCATGGGTCTCCTTCAGGGGTCGTCGGTCGGGTGCGGCGGCGGAGGCCGGACGCGCGGGGTCGATGGTGGCGGGGGTGACGGCGAGCGGGGCTCAGTGCCGGCGCGCCGGCCACGAGGGCGGCCGGTGCTCGGGCAGGGTCCCCCAGTCGGAGGGCTCCGGACCGAGGTGCAGGAGCAGCTCACCGCCGAGATGGAGGGCGGCCGCGGTCAGGACGCTCGTCAGGAGGGGCGCGCCGTCGAACTCGGCCGACTGCACGTACTGGACCGGCCCACCCGGCTCGGGCTCGACGAAGCCGGTGGTCCGGATCTCGAGGTCGGCCCCTCCGATCGCCACCGACGCGCGCGCGAAGCTCGGCGCGTTGACCAGCACCAGGCCCTGCCCGGCGACGGGGAACAGCCCGAGGCTCGCCCACACGTACCAGGAGCTGAGGCCGCCGGAGTCGTCGTTCCCCGGCAGGCCTCCCCGGCCCGCTCCGAACCGCTGGTGCAGCACGCCGTGCACGATCTCGGCGGTCCGGTCGGGCCGTCCCGCGTAGTGGTACGCCCACGGCGAGTCCATGTCGGGCTCGTTGTTGAGCCCCTCGAAGCGTCCGAGCTCGGCTCCCGCGAGCATCTCGCTCCGCTCGGGGCGCAGCCCGGGCTGGACGACCGGCTCGGCTCCGTAGCCGAAGAACTCGTCCAGCTGGGCGACGAAGCCCTCGTCCCCTCCGCTGAGGGCGATGCGCCCGGCCATGTCGTGCAGCAGGCGGAACGAGTAGTTGTGGCGGGTGCCCTCGTAGTACGTCGAGTCCTTGAGCAGGCCGGAGCGGAGGTCGAACGCGTTCACCCACTGCGCGGCGCGCTCCTCGAGCTGCTCGGCGAGCTCGAGATCGCCGACGTGGCGGGCCACGACCGCTGTGCACCAGTAGCCGTGCGCCAGGTCGAGCGTGTGGCTGATCGGGTGAGCCTCCCCCGCGGCGAGGAACTCCTCGCCGTACATCCGCTTGAGGTCCTCGCTCATGTGGACGAGAGCGGCGTCCCAGTCGATGCCGGGCAGCCCCAGTCGGCAGAGGTCGGCGAGGAAGGTGTGCGCGAGGGCACTGCCCTGGCGCGAGAACCGGTCGCTGCCCTTGGCCATCCGGTAGCCGATCGGGAAGTTGCCCTCCTCCTCGCAGATGGTGAGGAGCGCAGCCGCGATCTCGACCGCCCGCTCGGGCAGCAGCATCGTGAGCAGCGGGAGCTGAGTGCGGTAGATGTCCCACATCGTGCTGATGTCGAAGACGAAGGGTCCGTCCGTCGGCCAGAACGGGCTCTCGGAGGGAGCGAGGCACGGCTTGATCAGCGAGTGGTAGAGCGCGGTCGAGAAGACCGTCTCGCGCTCGGCGGACGGGGTGTCGACGGCGATCGTGCGCAGGCGCTTCCGCCACGTCTTGCGGGTGCGATCACGGCGCTGGTCGAACCCGGTGCCCGCAGGAGGGACGTCGCGATGCAGGTTCTCGCGGGCGCGGTCGGTGCCCCGCAGCGAGAAGCCCATCCGGAGCTCGACGGTCTGCCCGGCCGTGCTGGGTCCCGCCCACATCAGCCCGAAGGGGCGCAGCGTGGTGGGACGGATGTGGTCGAAGTCGAGCCGGGTCCCGCCGGGCATCAGCCGGCGGTCGTACCAGAGCATCTGCCGCCACTGCAGGGCGTCGCACTCCAGGTGCACCGCGAGCGGCGCCCCCTCCATCACGACCTCGCCGGCCGCGACGCCGGGCGAGATCGAATGCAGCTGCGCGCGCAGCGGCACCGTCGCTCCGCTCGGGATCGCCAGACCCCCGAGGGAGAGGTCGACCACCACGCGGGCGCTGCGGTGCTCGGGGAAGGTGTAACGGTGCACCACGGAGGCGGGCCCGACGGTGAGCTCGGCCCGCACGCCGGAGGAGAGGGTCGCCGCGTAGTAGCCGGGCTCCGCCACCTCGTCCTCGAGGGCCCAGCTGCGCCCGAATTCGTCGAGCGGCTCGAGCATCGGCGTGACCCGCAGGTAGTTGTAGTACTTGCGGATCGCGCCGGTGCCCGACTGCTGGAAGTGGGTGAATCCGCTCGCCTCGAGGCCGTCGTGGAGCGTCGGCGGGACCCCCTCGAGCGCGAGGTCGTAGCGGCCGTAGCCCGTCGGATAGGCGCCGGAGTAGGAGCACGCGGACACCATGCCGAGGGGGTAGGTGGCTCCGGGGTGCGTGTTCCCGATCTGCGGCTTCGGCGACCACCACGTCGCTGCGAGCCCCGTCGGCTCCGCGAGCGCGGTCGCCTCCGTGCCCAGGAACGGGTCCACCCGCTCGATCATCCGCTCGCCGCCATGCCGTGACGCTAGGCACGGCGGGGAGACGAGGGGTGTCGACGGGGTGTCCGGCGGACGACGGAGCGGCGACGGATGAGGGCCGACGGGCTAGGGGATCAGGCGCTCCGCGCGGTAGCGGTCGAAGAGCGCCGTGAACGAGTCGACCGTGCGGTGGAACGCCGTGAAGCCGGCGAGGCGGGACTTGCCGATGTCGGTGACGACCTCGAGGTTCCGGCCGAGGTCGGCGTCGGTGTGCCACCAGGAGGCGACGCGGGAGAGGTCGGGCTCGATCAGCCCGTGCTCGTCGACGAGGCGCCGCCAGACGGGCTCGGCATCGGCCATCTGCTGCTCGAGCGGCTGCGGCTCCTCCCCCGGGCCGACCGGCTCGACGCCGAAGTGCTCCGCGATCCGGGTCCACATCCAGCGCCAGCGGAAGACGTCGCCGTTGACCACGTTGAAGGCCTGGTCGCGGCCCGCCTCCGACGTCGACGCCCAGAGCATCTGCTCGGCGAGGATCGTCGCGTCGGTCATGTCGGTGAGTCCGTTCCACTGCGTGAGCGAGCCGGGGAACACGAACGGGGTGCCCTCGGCACGGTGGATCGAGGCCGCGACCGCGAGGGTCAGCCCCATGTTCATCGCGTTGCCGACGGCGTGCCCGATGACCGTGTGCGAGCGGTGCACCGACCAGGTGAATCCGGCGCGCCCGGCCGCGGCGAAGAGCTCGTCCTCCTGCGCGTAGTAGAAGTTCGGGGCGTCGAGGCGCTCCTCCTCCTCGTGGAACGGGGTGTCGGGCATCGCGCCCTGCCCGTACGCCTCGAACGGGCCCAGGTAGTGCTTGAGGCCGGTCACCAGCGCGACGTGCTCGACGGGAGCGTGCGCGAGCGCGGCGAGGAGGTCGCGGACCATGCCGCCGTTGACCGCGATGTTCTCCTCCTCCGTCGCCTGGCGCGACCATGCGGTGAAGAAGACGTGCGTGGGGCGCTGGTCGGCGAGCACGCGGGCCAGGTCCTCGGCGGAGCGCAGGTCGGCGGCGAGCGGAGTGACGCCGGGGCGCGCGTCGATCGGGCGGCGCGAGAGGGCGGTCACCGGCCAGCCCTGCTCGGTGAGCAGGTCGACGAGGGCGGAGCCGCCGATGCCGGTCGCACCGACGACGAGGGCGCTGCGGGGGTCGGACGGGGGGACGGGAGTGGTGGAGGACATCCCCTGGGCCAACAGCCCCGGGGGCGAGGCATTCCCCGATCCGGGCGTCACGGAGGGACACCGGAGGTCACGGAGGGACACCGGGCGTCACGGGCGGACCGCGGACCGGGCTCCTCCCCTACCGTCGAGCACGAGCCGCCCGGGGTGGGCGCAGCGGAACAGGAGCCGACGATGACCGCGACCGACGTGCGGGCCGTGCCCGAGGTGGACTACGAGGAGCTGGCGGGGCGGTTCCGGCCGCTGTTCGCCGAGATCGCGGCGGGGGCGGCGGCGCGGGAGAGCGCGCGCGAGCTGCCGGTCGCGCAGATCCGAGCGCTGGCGGACGCCGGGTTCGGCGCGGTGCGCGTGCCGCTGGAGTCCGGCGGGGCCGGCGCGAGCCTCCCCCAGCTGTTCCGCCTGCTGACGGAGCTGGCCGCCGCCGACTCCAACCTGCCCCAGGCGCTCCGCGGCCACTTCGCCCTGGTCGAGGACCGGCTGCTCGCGACCGACGGGACCCGCGAGCGCTGGCTCCGGCGCTTCGCCGACGGCGAGCTCGGCGGCAACGCCTGGACCGAGGTCGGCACGGTCGCGATCGGCGACGTGCAGACGAAGGTCGCTCCGGTCGAGGGCGACCCGACGCGGTTCACGGTGACCGGCACGAAGTACTACTCCACCGGCAGCGTCTTCGCCGACTGGATCGACACCTTCGCCCAGCGCACCGACACCGGGCAGAAGGTGATCGCGATCGTCGACGCTCGCCAGGCGGGCGTCGAGCACGCCGACGACTGGGACGGCTTCGGCCAGCGCACCACGGGCTCGGGGACGAGCACCTTCACGGAGGCGGTGGTCGCGGCCGAGGACGTGATCGACTTCGAGACCCGGTTCCGCTACCAGACCGCGTTCTACCAGGCGGTGCTGCTGGCCGTGCTGGCGGGCTCGATCGCGGGGGCCGAGCGCGAGATCGCGGCCGAAGTGCGGGCGCGGACCCGGATCTTCTCGCACGGGAACGCCGAGTCGTTCGCGGCGGATCCGCAGATCCTGCAGGTGGTGGGGCAGGTCTCGGCCGCCGCCTACGCGGGAGCGGCGATCGTGGAGCGCGCGGCGGTCGCGCTGCAGCGGGCGCACGACGCGGCCCTCGACGGCGACCCGCTCGAGGACGAGCGGCAGAACGACCTCGCCGAGCTCGAGACGGCGCAGGCCCAGATCGTCCTGACGCAGCTGGCCACCCGGGCGACCTCCGACCTCTTCGACGCGCTGGGCGCCTCCGGGGTGAGCACCCGCAAGAACCTCGACCGGCACTGGCGCAATGCTCGCACGGCCGCGAGCCACAATCCGTGGGTGTTCAAGGCGCGGATCGTCGGCGACCACGCGGTCAACGGCACCGTGCCGCCGCGGGTCTGGGCGATCGGCGCGGGGCCGAAGCGGTAGTCGCCCCGGCGCCGGCCGGGGGCGGTGGACAGCCGGCGAGAGCGGAGGAGAGGATCGAGGGGGCGGCGACGCGGCCGCCGCGGACGAGGGGGCTCGCGATGATCCGGACGACGACCGCGAGGGGCGCCGGTGCGCTGCTCGCCTGCGCGGCGGGGCTGCTCGCGCTGAGCGGCTGCACGGGAAGCGCCGACGAGGGGACGGCCCCGACGACAGCTCCACCGCTGGTCTCGAGCGCACCGACGACGAGCAGTGCCGTGCCGACCGCGAGCGCCGGCAGCGCGACTCCGCTGCCCACCGCGACCCCGGCCACCGCCCTGCTCCCCTGCGAGGACCTGCTCACGGCCGAGGAGGAGGCGTCGCTCGCCGAGGACGGTCTCGCCCTCTCGCCCGAGGCGACGGTCTACGACGTCGACTACCCCGTCGTGCAGGAGATCGCCGAGGACGGGGTGCTCTGCCGGTGGAGCGGCCAGGGCGACGTGTCGGTCGTGGTCGGGCAGCTGGCGGTCCCGGACGCGGAGTGGCCGGATCGGAGCGCCGCGCTCCTCGCGGATGGGTTCACCGCCGACGACACCGCGGCTCCGGGCTTCCTCGACGGGCCCGACGGACCGGACGAGAGCTACCCCGGCCGCGGCGTCCTCCACCGCGACGGCGTCCTCTACTACGTGAGCTACTCCGGGATCGTCGGCTCGATCGTGCCGCTCTCCGACTGAGGCGGCGGATCGAGAGCCCAGGGCGGGCGCCCGTGGTCGGCGCTGCTCCCCGTCGTCAGCTGCTCGCCGTGGTGGTCGAACGACAGCGGGACTCCCGCCTCGGCGCACTCACGGCCGATCAGGTCCATGGCGTTCCAGAAGTACTCGCTCGCTCGTCGATCCCCGGAGATCGCGGAGAGCAGATTGCTCGTGGCGAGACGAGCAGCGTCGGACGCGATCGAGTTCGAGGAGCTCTCGTCGAAGCCCTCGAGGGCTTCGCGAAACGGTGGACGCAGAATGGGATCGAGTTCCGGCGCGTAGTCGTTCCACGTGCGCTCGAGCGGGACACAGGGAGCGGCCTCCTGATCGCCTCCCGGCTCGGTGCAGCCCACGAGGAGCAGCACGGATACGAGTACCGCCGATGAGGCGGTCGTGCGGTCCACCATCGTTCATCGCTCGATGTGCATCGTCCCCGTCGTGACCCAGACCGCGCAGGCCTTCTTGCGATGTTCCGGGGCACTGGTCTCGAAGATGTGATCGCAGGTCGAGACGCCGGTGTACCACTTCACGCACCCCCCTTGGAACTCGTACTCGCAGTTCTTGTTCGGCTGAATCGGAGCGGCCGAGGCCACCTGCGCCCCGAGAACCGACGTCAGCGCCAGCGCGACGACAGCGAGACCGGACCCGAACCACAGAGAACTCTTCATGACGTCTCCTCATTCGCCGGCAGATCCATCGGGTCCTGGGACCGTATCCATCGCGGAGAGGGTGTCGGACGGTCGGCGCGAACTCGACACATGGAGGCGCGGGCCGGGCCCTCGAGAAGGGGTAGCGTCGACAGGTGCGATTCCCGTGGCGTTCCCGAGACAGCGAGCGACTGCCGCGGGACGTGCTCGTGCTGGGGGTCGTCGCCTTCTTCGTGATGCTGGGGTTCGGCGTCGTCGTGCCGGTGCTGCCGACCTACGTGCGCAGCTTCGGCGTCGACTACACGGCGGTCGGCGCGGTCGTCTCGGCGTTCGCGCTGATGCGGCTGGTCGCGAATCCGTTCGTGGGGCCGCTCGTCGACCGGTTCGGCGAGCGGGTCGTGCTCGCCGTCGGCATCGGCATCGTCGCGCTCTCCTCGGCGCTGGTCGGCTTCGCCTCCGACTACCCGCACCTCCTCCTGCTGCGCGGAGTCGGCGGCATCGGCTCCGCGATGTTCTCCGTCGCGGCGATGACGCTCCTCCTGCGCACCGCGAGCCCGGAGCGGCGCGGCCGCTCGATCGGCTTCTACCAGGGCGGTTTCCTGCTCGGCGGCATGGCGGGCCCCGCGGTGGGCGGCGTGCTCACGGCGATCTCGCTCACCGCCCCCTTCTTCTTCTACGCCGGCACGCTCGCGATCGCGGGGCTCGTCGGGCTGATCCTGCTGCAGCGGCCGGAGCGCGACGCGGCACCGTCCGCCGCGGCGAGGACGAAGCCCCTGCGCGAGGTCGCCCGCGACCGCCGGTACCAGAGCGCGGTGCTGGCGAACTTCGCCCTCGGCTGGTCGGCGATGGGAGTCCGCGCGACGCTCGTCCCCGTGCTCGTCGTCGAGGGGCTCGGCGGGCAGCCCGCCTGGACCGGCATCGCGTTCGCGATCGCCGCGGTGGTGCAGACGATCGCGCTAGCGCCCGCCGGCCGCTTCGTCGACACGGTCGGCCGGCGCCCGGCGCTGATCGGCGGATTCTCCGTCGCGGCGGTGGCGATGCTGGCGATGCCGTTCGTCTCGGAGCTGTGGCTGCTCGTCGTGCTGCTCTGCGTCTACGGAGCGGCGGCCGCCTTCATGGGCACGGCCCCGGGTGCGCTGGTCGGTGACGCCGCGGGCGAGCGCGGCGGCAAGCCGGTCTCGGTGTTCCAGGCCGCGTCCGACCTGGGCGGCGTGATCGGGCCGCTGCTCGCAGGCGCTCTCGCCGACGCCGCATCGCCGACCGCGGCCTTCGCCTCCGCCTTCGTGCTGCTGGCGGCGAGCGCGCTGCTCGGCCTGCGGATCCCGCGCTCGCGGATCGCCTAGCTGTTCCGCCCGCGGGCGTCGACGGGCCAGACGGCGCCGCCGCCGTCGCGGAGGAGGACGCGGTACTTTTCGGCCAGGTTCACCGCGACGCAGACGTGGTTCGGCGCGATCCGCACCCGCGTCCCCACGGGCAGGTCGACACCGGTGATCGTCGCATGGTGCTCCGAGAGCACCGGGATGCGCGCCTCCGGGTGCTCCGGGAGGCGGCCGAAGCCGCTCGAGGCCGCGCCGCGGTCGGAGGAGAGCACCTTGCTGCCCGCGTCGGCGATCAGGTGGTCGCCGCGGCGGGACACGATCGTGGCGAGGACGGTGACGGCGATGTCCTCGGGCGTCATCGTGCCGATCTCCCACTGCTGGGCGTCGCCGAGGGCCGAGACCCCGGGGCGCAGCTCCGTGAGCACCGAGGAGTCGGCGAACGCGGCCGAGGGGGTCGAGCCTCCGCTGACCACGCGGGCCTCGACTCCGGACGCCGCGAGCGACGCGACCGACTCGGCGAGCGCGCGCGCCTCGTCGCGGGCGGCCACCGCTCCGTTGCCGGCCGCGTAGCTGTGGCCGGGGAAGGTGAAGACGCCGGCGACGTCGAGCCCGGCGGAGACGGCGGCCGCGGCGATCGCGCCGGCTTCGGCGGGGAGCACGCCGCTGCGGTGGTGGCCGGAGTCGATCTCGACGACGACCTCGAGCCCCTCGCGCTCGGGCAGGGCCGCGGCCAGGCGCTCGGCCGACTCCGCCGAGTCGACGCCGACCCGCACACGGGCGCTCGCGAGGACGTGGCGGAGCCGCCCGGCGCGCTCGGCGTCGAGCCAGAGCGGGTAGGCGATGAAGAGGTCGCGGATCCCTCCCGCGGCGAAGACCTCGGCCTCCGAGACGGTCGCGACGGTGAGCCCGACGGCCCCCGCGGCGAGCTGGCGCCGGGCGATCTCGAGCGACTTGTGGGTCTTCGCGTGGGGGCGGAGCGCCAGACCCCGCTCGCGGGCAGCCGCGGCGACGGCGGCGATGTCGCGGTCGAGCACCGCCTCGTCGAGCACCAGCGCCGGAGTGGCGAGAGCGTCGAGCACGGCGGAGCGGGCGGAGGAGTCGGCGGCGGCGGCGGCGGTATCGACGGTCACGCGCCGAGCCTAGGCCGCACCACCGGCCCGCGTCCCGCCGTGAGGGCGGCCTCGGGCCGGTCCGCCGCCCGGTCGTCGAGCCCCGCGGAAGGCCCCGCGGAAGGATCCCGTCGAGCAGGACACGTCGTCGACCTCGGAGGCGGCCGCGCCGCTCCGACACCGTCTTCCGGATCGCCCACCTCTCCGCCGGGACGCTCTCGACGACGCTCCTGGGCTTCGGCGTGGTCGGGCTGAGCACTCTCGTCCACTGACCGTTCATCCTCCGCGGGATGCGGGAGGACCCCGGCGCTGCCAGGCTGAGCGGATGACTCCGCAGTCCTCCCGCCTCCGGCCCTTCGGCCCGTCCGGCGCCACCGTCACCCGGCTGACCCTCGGCACCTCCTGGCGCCCCGAGCGCGTCGCCGACCTCGACCGGGTGCCGGCCCTCGAGCGCGTCCTCGACTCCGACGCCGCCACCCGCGCCGTCTCCGTCGTCGACACGTCCAACGAGTACGCCGGCGGCCACAGCGAGCGCCTGATCGGCGAGGCCCTGCAGGCCCGCGGCGGCGTCCCCGAGGGGATCACCGTGGTCACCAAGCTCGACCGCGACCCGAGCACCGGCAGCTACTCGGCCGAGCGGATGCGCCGCAGCCTCGACGAGAGCCGCGAGCGCCTCGGGATGGACGTCCTCCCCCTCCTCTACCTGCACGACCCGGAGCGCATCTCGTACGACGAGGCCTTCGCCGAGGACGGCCCGGTCCGCGCGCTCGTCGCGATGAAGGAGGCGGGCGTCGCCCTCTCGATCGGGATCTCGGGCGGACCCGCGCCGATGCTGCGCCACTACGTCGACACCGGCCTCTTCGACGCCGTGATCACCCACAACCGCTTCACGCTGGTCGACCGCTCCTCCGAGGAGCTGATCGACGCGTCCGTCGACCGCGGCGTGATCGTCGTCAACGCGGCGGTCTACGGCGGAGGCGCCCTCGCGCGCTGGCCGGAGCCGGTCGCCTCCTACGCCTACCGGCCGGCGCCGCGCGAGATCGTCGATGCCGTCGCGGCGATGGGAGCGGCCTGCGACCGGGCGGGCGTGCCGCTCGCCGCCGCCGCGCTGCAGTTCTCGACGCGCGACCCCCGCGTGACGACGACGGTCGTCGGCGCCACCTCCGCCGAGCACTACGACTCCTTCGTGGCCGACGACGCGCTCGAGATCCCCGACGCCCTGTTCGAGGAGCTGGAGTCGCTCGCTCCGCCGAGCACCGTCTGGCAGGACGCGCCCGGGGCGACCTGGCCGCGCTGATCCGGGCATAGCCGGGCTCTCCTCCCGGTTGGAGCACGTGACCCCCTCCGCGAGATGCCGCCGGCGTGCGCCCTCACCGGCGTATCGCGTACCGAAGCGGCGTTCCGCGGAGAAGCACGACAGGAGAGACATGACCGACACCGCCTTGTTCCAGCCGCTGACGCTCCGCTCCAGGACCGCGCGCAACCGCCTCTGGGCGGCACCGATGTGCCAGTACTCGGTGGAGGCGCAGGACGGGGTGCCCACCTCGTGGCACCTCGTGCACCTCGGCGGGCTCGCGCGCGGCGGATCGGGCGTCGTCATAGCGGAGGCCACCGCCGTCGTCCCCGAGGGGCGGATCAGCCCCTGGGACACGGGGCTGTGGAACGACGAGCAGCGCGACGCCTGGGCTCCGATCGTCGATTTCGTGCACGGACAGGGCGCGCTCGCGGGCGTGCAGCTCGCCCACGCGGGCCGGAAGGCGTCGACCTACCGCGAGTGGAGCGGACGCGGATCCGTGCCGCTGGAGGACGGCGGCTGGCCGACCGTCGCTCCCTCGGCCGTCGCGTTCGAGGGCTACGCGGAGCCGCGCGAGCTGGCCGCGGAGGAGCTGCCCGGCCTCGTCGAGGCGTTCCGCGCCTCCGCCCGCCGCGCCGCGGACGCCGGCTTCGACGTGATCGAGCTGCACGCCGCGCACGGGTACCTGCTCCACCAGTTCCTGTCGCCGCTCTCGAACACCCGCGAGGACTCCTACGGCGGCTCGCTCGAGAACCGGGCGCGCCTGCTGCTCGAGGTCGTCCGCGCGGTCCGCGCCGAGATCGGGGAGCTCGTTCTGCTCGTCCGCTTCTCCGCGACCGACTGGGCCGAGGGCGGCTGGACACTGGAGGAGACGATCACCGTCTCGGAGTGGGCGCGCGCCGAGGGCGTGGACCTCTTCGACGTGTCGACCGGCGGACTCGTGCACGCCAGCATCCCGGTGGCGCCGCTCTACCAGGTGCCGTTCGCGCGCGACCTGCGGAAGGCGACCGGTGCGCTGGTCGGCGCCGTGGGACTCATCACCACGGCTGAGCAGGCGGAGGGCGTGGTCGCGAACGGCGACGCCGACGTCGTGCTGCTCGCCCGCGAGCTGCTGCGCGACCCGAACGCTCCGGTGCGGATGGCGCACGAGCTCGCCGCGGACCTGCCGGTGCCCCCGCAGTACACCCGGGCCTGGCGCTGAGCCTTCAACCGCGAGATGCCACCTGTGCGCACGCCTCGCGGCGTGTCGTGTGCACAAGTGGCATCTCGCGGAGGAGAGCGGTCGGGCTCCCCGGAGGAGAGCGTCAGCTCTCGGAGGGCTCCTCGGGAGCGTCCTCCTCGGGGTTGAAGTGCGAGTCTCCGGAGACCCCCACCGCCAGCCCGTCCTCGGAGTGCGGGATGGTCTCGTCGTCGCCGAGACCGTTCGCCTTCTTCTCGCCCTCGGACGAGGTGGCTGCGTCGGTCACGGCTCAGGCCTCGACGTCGCCGCGCCAGGCACCGTCGGGGGTGCCCTGCTTCTCGATGTACTCCTTGAAGTTGTTCAGGTCCTTCTTCACAGCGTGGCTGCCGGCGCCGACGAGCGAGCCGAGCGTCTCGAGGAAGCCCTTGGGCTCCCAGTCGAGCTGCACGGTGACGCGGGTCTCGGTGTCGGAGAGCTTGTGGAAGGTGACGACGCCCGCGTGGTCGGTCTCGCCGCCGGTGCTGTTCCACGCGACGCGCTCGTCGGGGTGCTGCTCGGTGATGTTCGCCTCGAACTCGCGCTCGACGGGGCCGACCTTCACCTTCCAGACGGTGAGGGTGTCGGTGACCTGCTGGATCGACTCGACCTCGTCGAGGAAGCGCGGGAACTCCTCGAACTGGGTCCACTGGTTGTAGGCGACGGACACGGGGACGTTGACGTCGACGGTCTCGATGATCTGCGGCACGGTGGTGCTCCTTGCTGTCTCACTCGGTGTGCGGCGTTCCGCTGCTGCGGTCGTCACGCTCGACGTTAGGCGGGAGCCGCCTGGGAACGCACCGGGTTGCGGACTGACCCGAACGTGGTAAACGGAGGCGGTGCTGCGGTGCGCGCGCCGGGACGTCCGCGGGAGGGCGGCGTCCGGACGGCACGGCGGCGTCTCGGGAGCGGCAGCGCCGCTCAGCCGGCCGGCTCCTCCATCGGTCGATCGCCCTCGGCATCGAACCTGACCGCGGAGAACAGCAGGTCGCTGGCGAAGAACGGGTTGTGATGACGGCGGAGGGGGCTGCCGCCTCGCCGCATCAGCGTCGTATTGAGCTTGTATGCGGCCTCGACGAACGGCTCGAAGTCGAGCGCCTCCCAGAACTGCTCCCACGACTCGAACTCCCAGGCGCTGACCTCCGCGCTCTTGTAGCTGGTCGAGTACTCGATGCCGAAAGCGGGCGGGAGCTCACTGACTCCCTGCTGACCCAGCCGCTCCGCGAACGTCGGTGCATCGACATTGACAGCGATGACGATCTCCCCGGTCTCCAGGTCCTCCTGAACGAAGACCGTCTCCAGCACTCCGCAGCTCAGAGTGAGGAGGCGGCGCCGCTTCTTCGTCCGCCTCGTGGACGGCAGAGCGGACACCGTCCACAGGATCTGCTGTGTTCCGAACGGATCGGGGACCGTTTCGCCGATGTACCTGCCCAGGGCGGCGGAGAGGTCGAGGTAGTCCTCGCGGCGGACCAGCTCCCAGAACCGGCCCGGCATCGTCGCCTCGCCCTCCTCGCCCACACGCGGACGGTCGGCCCTGTTCCAGGGCAGAAGGACGCTCCGCCCCTCCTCCAGGGTGACACCGAGGTCGTCGACGCCTCCCGGCCAGCCGGTGAGCGCGAGGTTGCGCAGGCTGTGCTCGGCCTCCTGCCTCCGGATCTCGGCCACTTCCGCGCGGTCGAGGTCGTCACGTCGACACGGAGCGAAGCGGAAGGCGACGACGTCGCCGTGGTGGCGTCTGTGCGTCGCGTACCGGCTCACGATGTTCGTGGTCTGACCGACGTACCGCTGGCCGTTCTCGAACTCCAGGACGTAGATCCCGCAGAGAGTGGTGCGGTCGAGGAACAGCGATGCCGCCGATCCTGCGGCGCTCATGTCGTAGCGGGTGAAGGAGAGCACGGGGACGAGGGGTTCGAGCACCCTCGAACCCTACGACCCGGGCGATCGAGGGACGCCGGCCCGTCGAAGCGACTCGCCGCACCCGGACACCGCCCTCAGCACCGAGACACCGCGTCGTGGCCGGTGCCTCGGCGCTGGAGCGGTGTCTCGGAGCAGGCCGCGGTCAGCGGTCCTGCGGGTCCCCGCCGAGCTGGCCGATGGCGGGGAGGGGGCCGCCGTCGTCGGCGCCGGTGCGGCGCCAGCGGGCGATGGCGTTGCCCAGGTGGTAGATCACGAGGGCGGCGCCGGCGCCGAGGACGATGCCGCCGAGCTCGAAGCCGCCGGAGGAGAACGAGAAGCCGGCGATCGCGATCACGAGGGAGACCGCGGCGGTGTACTGGTTGACCGGGCGCGAGAAGTCGACGCGGTTGTCGATCCAGATCTTGATGCCGATCACGCCGATCAGGCCGTAGAGCGCGGTGGTCGCGCCGCCCAGCACTCCGGCCGGGATCGAGTTGAAGACGGCGCCGACCTTGGGCGAGAGGCTGAGCAGGATCGCGGTGACGCCGGCGACCCAGTAGGCGGCCGTCGAGTACACGCGCGTGGCCGCCATCACTCCGATGTTCTCGCCGTAGGTCGTGGTGCCGGAGCCGCCGAAGGCGCCGGAGAGGGTGGTCGCCACACCGTCCGCGATCAGGGCCCGGCCGGTGCTGGCGTTGGCGGAGGCGTCGGTCATCGTCGCGACGCCGCGGACGTGGCCGACGTTCTCGGCGATGAGGACGAGCACGACCGGCAGGAACATCGCGATGCCCGACCACGTGGATCCGGAGGCGAAGTCGGGGAAGGTGAACGGCGGCAGCCCGAACCAGTCGGCCGCACCGACCGCGGAGTAGTCGATCTCGTTCCGCAGCAGGGCGACGACGTAGCCGATGACCACGCCGAGGAAGATCGAGACGCGGCCGAGGAAGCCGCGGAGGAACACGCTCGACAGGATGATCGCGGCGAGCGTGATCGTCCCGGTGATCGGCGCCTGCTTGAAGCTGAGGTACGCGGTCGGAGCCAGGTTGAACCCGATCAGGGCGACGATCGCGCCGGCGACGACCGGCGGCATCAGCCTGTCGATCCAGCCGAGGCCGACGACCTGCACCAGGACGCCGACGGCGGCCAGGAGGAGGCCCACGGCGACGACTCCAGCGAGCGCCGACCCCGTCCCTCCGACGGCGGTCGCGGCTGTGACGGGCGCGATGAACGCGAAGCTCGAGCCGAGGTAGCTGGGGAGCCGGTTGCGCGTGATCAAGAGGAACAGCAGCGTCCCGACTCCGGAGAAGAGCAGGGTCGTGGCGACAGGGAACCCGGTGAGCACGGGCACGAGGAACGTCGCTCCGAACATGGCGACGACGTGCTGGATTCCGATGGCGATCGTCGCCGGCCAGGCGAGCCGCTCGCCGGGGGCGACGACGGCGCCGGGCTCGACGGTGCGGCCGTCTCCGTGCAGGGTCCAGATGGGCATGGGGCTCCTCGGCGGGGAAGGGAGGCGGGGGTCGACGTTCACAGTAGCGAGGGGTCTGGCCGTGCCGCGGCACCCGACCTACGATCGGGCCATGGACGGAGCGCGGCGTCTCGGCGAGGAGGAGTTCTCCGCGCACCTCGCCGAGCGGGTCGCGCGGATCCGCGGGTCGTTCGGCGACCTCCCGCTCTGGGCGGTCTCGGGCTGGAGCGGTCCGCGGCTGCTGGCGGAGTGGACGCTGACGGGCGGCCCGCGGGGGCTCTCGTTCCTCGCCGACGACGCGGTCCCGGGCGGGCCGGGGCCCTCCGTCGAGATCCGCACGACCCTCGGCGATCCGCGGCACGACGTCGCGCTGCTCTGCTGCCGCGAGGAGGCGCCCGTCTCGTTCGTGCAGCCGGAGGCGCTGCCCGCTCCCACGCGGATCGCGGAGATCCCGGTCGACGGGGCTCCGGAGCCCTTCGAGGTCTGGGAGGGAGCCGGGGCCGTGCGCGCGGCCGCCTGGGTGCGGGGGCACGTCCTCACGCTGGAGTGCCGCGGAGTCGATCTGGACGCTCTCGCGCTGGACGAGGTGGACGACATCGAGCCGTTCGTGGCCGGCTGGCTGGAGTTCGTGGGCGCCTCGCGGCGTTGAGCGCCGACCCGCGCTCCCGCGCTGCTGGGAGAGCGCGGAGTCCCGCCCGGCGCGCCGGTGAAAGATGTGCGCCGATCCCGGACAGGAGGGAGCATGAGGCACATGCCAGCTCCCCTCGCGGGTCCCGACCGGTTCGCCGCGGTCGCCGCCGCGGTCGCCGATCCCGTCCGCCGCTACCTCTGGCGGCGCACCGACTCCGCCACCGCCGACGACGTGCTCGCCGCGACGCTCTCGGTGCTCTGGCGCCGCAGCGCCGACGTGCCCGAGGACGACCCGGTGCCGTGGGCGATCGGCGTCGCCCGGCTCCAGCTGCAGAACGCCCGGCGGATGCAGCGCCGCCAGGTCATGCTCGCCCAGCGGATCGCGGTCGTCGATCCGCCCCAGGTGCAGATCGACGAGGGCGAGGCGTCGGGCGCGGAGGAGACCGTGCGCCTCGTGCTCGCCCGGATGCGCGAGCAGGACGCCGAGCTGCTGCGCCTCTGGGCGTGGGAGGAGCTCGACGTCCGCGGGATCGCCGCGGTCCTCGGAGTCACGGCGAACGCCGTCTCGATCCGCCTCCATCGCGCGCGGCGCCGCTTCGCCGAGCTCTACGACTCCACCGACCCGCATGCACCCGAAGGGGGACTCCGATGACCGGAACCGACGACGAGGACGTCCGCCGTCTCCTCCGCACGGTCGACCCCGCGCGGAGCCTCCCCGCGCTCGACCGCGACGAGCTCGCCGAGCAGATCGCCGCCGCGACGGGCGAGGGCACGCGGACGGTGCACTCCCGCCGCCGCTCCCCCTGGCTGATCGTGGGAGTCGGCGCGCTGAGCGCCGGGGCCGCCGCCTCCCTCCTGCTGCCCTTCG
This sequence comes from Rathayibacter sp. AY2B9, assembly GCF_002931595.1. Taxonomy (NCBI): domain Bacteria; kingdom Bacillati; phylum Actinomycetota; class Actinomycetes; order Micrococcales; family Microbacteriaceae; genus Rathayibacter; species Rathayibacter sp. AY2B9. The sequence continues at coordinate 164,687 of NZ_PSUB01000002.1, read as the reverse complement.
CGCTCGGAGTGGGCGGGGGCAGCACCTCGACGCTGATCCTGCCGAGCACGGGCGGGCCGATGGCCGCGTGCTCGCCGGTGACGGCCGCCGCGCTGGCCCCCGCTCAGCTCGCGTTCCGGGCCGAGGTCCGCTCGATCGACGGGAGCACCGTCACCCTGCACGTGCTCGAGCGCTACGCGGGCGAGGTCGGCGACGGCGTCACGGTCACCCAGGGCAGGGAGACGGCGGTGGACGGGGCCCCGATCGTGTTCGAGACCGGGGTCGACTACCTGGTCGCGGCCGACGGCGACACGATCCTGACCTGCGGCCTCAGCGGCGAGAGCTCCCCCGAGCTCGCGGCGCTGTACCAGGAGGCGTTCTCGCGGCAGTAGGCGGAGGCGGGTAGCGGCCCGCGCGGGCGGTGGCAAGGGCCTCCCCGATCGGGGGGAGCGCCGCGCAGGCTGGGGCATGGGCCTTCCGGCCCTCCCCCTCCGGTCGCCCGGCGGCGCCCGCGGGCCCTCGGCGACACCGCCCCGCCCGCCCCGCAGGAGGCCCGCATGCCGGTGTTCCGGCTCCTCGAACCGCTCCACGCCGCCGGTGTCGCGCTCGCCGACCTCGCGAGCGATCGGCTCCGCCTCCACGGCGACGGCTCCGACGTCCGCATCACCGCGGTGACCGTCGCGCACACCGAGGCGGGCCCCGGCGCCCTCTTCGCCGCGCTCCCCGGCAGGAGGAGCCACGGGGCCCGGTTCGCGGCCGACGCGGCGGCGGCAGGAGCGGTCGCCGTGCTCACCGACGCGGGCGGGCTCGACGAGGCGCGCGCCTCCGGACTGCCCGTCCTCCTCAGCGACGACCCCCGCACCGCCCTCGGCCCGGTCGCGGCGCGGGTGTACGGCACGAGGAGCGGACCGGTGCTCCTCGGCGTGACCGGCACCAACGGCAAGACCAGCACCGTGCACCTCCTCGACGCGGTGCTCCGGCAGCTGGGCGTCGTCTCGGGGCTGAGCTCCACCGCCGAGCGCCGCAGCGCCGACCACGTCGTCGCCAGCCGCCTCACCACGCCCGAGGCCTCCGAGCTGCACGCGCTCCTGGCCCGGATGGCGGAGGACGGCGTCGAGGCGGCGGCCATCGAGGTCAGCGCCCAGGCGCTCGTGCGCTCCCGGATGGAGGGGATCGTGCTCGACGTCGCCGGGTTCACCAACCTCAGCCACGACCACCTCGACGACTTCGGCGACCTGGACGAGTACCTCCGCGCCAAGCAGCGCCTGTTCACGCCCGAGCGGAGCCACCGCGGCGTCGTGGTCGTCGACACCGAGGCGGGGCGCCGGGTCGCCCGCGAAGCCTCGGTCCCGGTCGTCACGCTCTCGGCCGGGGACGGAGCCGACTGGCGGATCGACGTGCTCGAGACCGCGGTCGACCGCACCCGCTTCCGGCTCACCGCCCGCGACGGCTGGTCGACGACCACCTCCGTCCCGCTCCTCGGACGCCACATGGCCTCGAACGCGGCCCTCGCGCTGGTGATGCTGATCGAGGCGGGCCACGCGCGCGACCGGGTGGCCGCGGCGGTCGGCTCCGGGATCGACGTCACCGTGCCCGGGCGGACGCTGCTCGTGTCCGGCGCCGACGGGCCGCGGGTCTTCCTCGACTTCTCGCACACGCCCGACTCGGTCGCGCGCACCGTCGACGCCCTCCGCGAGGTGACGCCCGGCCGCGTGCTCGTCCTCCTCGGCGCCGACGGCGACCGCGACCCGAGCAAGCGCGCGCCGATGGGCCGGGCCGCCGCCGAGCGCGCCGACCTGGTGATCGTCACCGACCACCATCCGCGCTTCGAGGACCCGGCGCGGATCCGTCGCGCCCTGGTCGACGGCGCCCGCCGCGTCGAGCGCTGCGAGGTGCTCGAGATAGCGGAGCCGGCCGACGCCGTCCGCGCCGCGCTGCACCGGGCCGGCCCGTCCGACTCCGTCCTCTGGGTCGGCCCCGGCGACACCGACTACCGCGTGGTCGGCGCCGACGACCTCCCATACTCCCCCCGCGCCGACACGGCCCGCGCGCTGGCCGAGGCCGGCTGGAGCGTCGACCTGCTTGACTGACCGGGTGTTCTCGACCCTCCCGGTGCGCCGCGTGCAGGCCCGACCCGAGCACCCCGCCGACCTCGCGCGCTGGCCCGCGACGCTCGCGCCCGTGCGGCAGGTGCTGGCCGAGGGCTGGGATCTCGGCCAGGTGACGGTGATCACCGGCGAGAACGGCTCGGGCAAGTCGACGCTGCTCGAGGCGGTCGCCCTCGCCTACGGGCTGAATGCGGAGGGCGGATCCACGGGTGCGATGCACTCCTCCCGCGCCTCGGAGTCGGACCTGGCCGAGCACCTCCACCTGGTCCGCGGGGCCGGGGCGTCCAAGCGCGGCTTCTTCCTCCGCGCCGAGACGATGCACGGCTTCTTCAGCTACCTGGAGGATGTGGGGATCGACGGCGGGTACCACGAGCGGAGCCACGGCGAGTCGTTCCTCGACATCGTGGCGAACCGCTCCCGGATCAGCGGACTCTGGCTCCTCGACGAGCCCGAGTCGGCCCTCTCGGTGTCGGGCTGCCTTGCCCTGATCGGGCAGCTGCGCGACCTGGTCGCCGGCGGCTCGCAGGTCGTCCTCTCCACGCACTCGCCGATCCTCGCCGCCCTCCCCGGAGCCGACCTCTTCGAGCTCGACGAGACGGGCCTGCGCCTTTGCCGCTACGACGACCTCGACCTGGTGCGGACCTGGCGCGGCTTCCTCGACCAGCCGGCCCGCTTCCTGCGCCGGCTGGAGTAGGTCGGCGGGCGCTCGGCCGCGCCGGAACGGGCCGTTCGTGTTCGCCACGAAGGGAGGTACGTCGGCAGGCCGCCTCGATCTCGCGCATCCCGAGCCGCCCGGGCGAAGCCCTCCTCCGGCACGAGCACTGTCAGGCCGCGGAGGCCGCCGTCGGCCGGGCGACCCGGGGCGCCCAGCCCACCGCGATCGCGGCGCCGGCGAGCGCGAGCTGTCCGAGCGGCGGCAGGACGGCCGAGACCAGGGAGCCGTCGCCGCCGGACGTGACGAAGGTGTCGGCGACCGACATCCCGAAGCCGAACCCGGCGAAGAAGCGGAAGACGACGGCGCCGGCGACCAGGGCGAGCATGAGCACCGCGATCCGCCGCGGAGTGAGCGGCGACCTCCGGCCGACGAGGGCGCCGACCGTCACGACGATCGCGGCGGCCGTCCAGAACGCGGCCCAGCCGGTGACCCAGATCGCGTGGGAGCCGAACTCGAAGCCGTCGCGCTCGGACATGGTCGCGTAGATCTCCGCCAGGGCCACGCCGGGGACCTTCGCCTGCGGATTCCAGACCAGCAGATCCACCGCGCCCACCACCGTGACGCCCGCCATGAGCGCGAGGCCCGCGAGGGCGACGGGGAGGCGCTGAGCGCGGGTCGCCGTCCGCGGTGCGAGAGCGATGGTCCGCGAGCCGCCGAGGACGATCGCCCCGCAGACGAGTCCGGCGAGGGAGACGGGCAGGCCGACGAGGGCGAGGGGTCCGGGGAGGAGGAGGCCGGCCGCGGTGAGCACCGGGCCGACGACGGCGCCGACCAGGGAGATCCGCGCGAGCACCGTGCGGGCCGACGCCGCGGCGCCGAGGAGGTGGACCGCGCCGAGGACCGCGACCGCGACGGCGGCGACGAGCACCGCGGTCTGCACGGCGCCGACGGCGGCCAGGGCGGTGTCGGAGGCGGCACCCGGCTCGGGGACGATCCCTCCGCCGGTCAGCGCGATGCCGCTGAGCATCAGCGCGGCCGCGGCGAAGAGCGCGAGTCCGCGGCGGGCGAGGCGGCGCGGGAGCGTGCCCCGCGCTTCGCCGGTGTGCGCGGGCAGGTCGCGGTCGACGCTCACCAGCAGGGCGAGCGCTCCGAGGACGACGCCGCGCCGGGGCAGTCCCAGCTCGGCGGCCCCGGCCAGGTCGGCCCGCCACTCCTCGAGGTAGCGCTCGCGGGCGAGCGGGGGCAGGAGCAGCGACAGGAGCCGCAGGAGCGCGCTCACGCGGTCGCCTCCGCCGCTCGCGGCGCCGTCCGCGCGGTCGACCGCATCCGCTCGACGGCGGCCCGGGCTGCCGGGGCGCCCTCCGCGGTCAGCTCGTAGAGCCGGCGACGCGGGCCGCTCCGCTCGCTCGCGGCCTCCCACTCCGAGACCACCCAGCCCGCTCCCTCGAGCCGCTCCAGGATCGGGTAGACGCTGCCCGCCGGTCGCCCGGTGGCCTTGATCACGACCATGCCCCAGGTCGGGCCGTCGGCGTCGAGGAGGGTCCGGAGGACGTCCGCGGTGGCGGACGTGAGGCGAGGGAGTGGCTGCACACGGATGACGCTACCTATGTAGAGATAGCGGGGTCAACACAGGCGGGACGGCATCTCTAAGCAATACCGCTCTCTGGATTCTCAGCTGCCTGTCAGCCTCTGACATACTCCGCAGATGACCGAGTTCAACCCCGCCGTATTCCCCGGCTCCGCCCCCTCCGCTCCGAAGAAGACCGGCAACGGGCTGGGCCTCGCCTCCCTCATCATCGGAATCCTCGCGCTCATCGGCGCCCTTATCCCGATCGTCAACTACGCCTCGGGCTTCCTCGCCTTCATCGGACTCGTCCTCGGCATCATCGGCCTCTTCCTCAAGGGCCGCTCTCGCGGCACGGCCATCGCCGGCACCGTCCTCAACGTGATCGCGCTTGTCCTCTCGATCATTCTCGCCATCGTCTACACGGCCGGATTCGCGAGCGGCGTCTCGAACGCGATCGCCACCGCGCAGGCCGAGAGCTCCGAGGCCGCTGCCGTGCCGCGGACGCTCGTCTATGAGGTCACCGGCTCGGCTACCGCGGCCTCCATCACTTGGTCGACCTACGACGGAGGAACCTCCGGCTCCGAGCAGGCCACCGGTCAGGCGCTCCCCTTCACGAAGGAGCTGCAAGTCCAGACCGGAGGCGACTTCACCTTCCAGAGCTTCACGCTGACCGCCTCGAACGGCATCGATGACGAAGGCGAGATCAGCTGCCGAATCACCCTCGACGGCGAGGTCATCGCCGAGCAGACCAGCACCGGGGCCTTCGCGTCGGCGCTCTGCTCGGCGACCCCGGAGTAGCCGCCGTGCGTAAAGCCCTTCTCCCTGCAGCTCTCAGTGCGGCAATGCTCCTCCTGACTGCCTGCACGGCTTCCCCGCCCGCAGCAGCTCCGGCCGAGTCGACGACCCCTGCACCTGCGGCGCCCGCGACACCTGCGTTCGTCGAGCTCGACACCGCACAAGCGGCGTCCCGTTATCTCGATCTCGTCTGCCCCAACAACATCGCGATCAAGAATCTGAGCGACGCCTTCTCATCCGGCGAGGACGAGCTTCTTAACGGTGGCGACCCGGACCCTTCCGGCGTGCACGCCGCTGCGTCTGCTCGGCTCGATCTGACAAGACGGACACTCACGCTCCTGGACGACTCGTACTACCACTGGCCGAGCGATGTCTCCGAGCAGATCGCGACGATCCGCGGCTCCTACATCGCCGAGATGTCCACTCTCAACACGATGGCCAACTCGGCCGATTTCAGTGACGCCTATTACTCGACGTTCCCTGAGGCCACGACTGAACAGCAGAGCGCCGGACAAGAGGTCCGCTACGCGCTGGGCATCGATCCGGACACGGTCGCCAGCTGTGTCGGGCACGAGAACGGGATCGACGCTCTGACGTCCGAGAAGGAGCAGCGGGATGCCGGAGCGTAGCGCCTGATCGAGAGGCAGCGATCGGTGGGCGCGTGTTCCCGGAGACGGTCGAAAAGGGGACCGAGGGCTCCGACGCCGACCAGGCGACGTGTTCGCAAGCGGGAGCCCTCGCGCTGACCGTCCGCCGCCGGCCCTCGCGCCGCTAGCCGGACCCCGCACGCAGAACGTCGGCCGAGAGCAGCCGCCCTCCACCCTCGGGGGGACGGCGGGCACTCTCGGCCGACGTTCTGCGCGCGAGCGCGGGGACTACTTGCGGAACATCCGCGCCGTGGTCTCGAAGAGGCCCTTCACGGGGCGCTGCTGCTCGCCCTGCTGGGCGCCGAGGACGATGATGACGGCGGTCAGCACGGGGATGGCCCACTGGGTGACCTTCTGCACGCGGAGGGCCGTGGTCAGCTCCTGCGAGTTCTGCTCCGACGCCTCGGTCACGCCGGGGGCGCCCTCGTCGGCGTGCTTGGCCTGCGTCGCTCCGGCGACCGCGGCGATCACCGAGGCGGCGCCGGCGAGCCCGGTCACGACGGTCTTGACGACGGTGTTCGTGCGGCTCTCCTGCTGGTTGGCCAGGCGGGTCTTGTTGGCGAGGACGAGTCCGATGCCGCCGACGCCGTGGGCGGCGATCGCGGCGAGCTGCACAGGGGTCCAGCGGGCCCAGCCGTTCGAGGAGAGGCGGAGGCGCTCCGCCGGGTCGGACGAGGTGGACGCGGCGCCGTTCAGGCCGACGGCGCCCATGAGCGAGCCGCCGAACCAGGCGGCGGCTCCGAGGTCGTGGAGACTGCGGACGAGGGTGTTGCGGGAGGGCATGTGGGCCTCTTCTCTGCCGGCGGCGGACGCCGGCGGTGGTCGGCTGGTGCGGACTCCTCCGACGCTACGCGCGCCCTGGAACCGCGCACGGGGCTTGACCTCTCCCCCTCCGACAGGCTCCGCTGGAGGTCACCGACCGACCCGGACCGACCGACCCGAGGAGCCCCGCGATGCCCACCGACGACGAGAAGCGGACGACCCGCGACGAGTTCCACGACGCCGTGAACATGACCGCGAAGGAGCTCGAGGAGTGGCTCGGCACCGACGAGTCGAAGGAGGTCGGCCAGAAGCCGGAGGGCGGCGGCGAGTCCGTCGGCCACGAGAGCGGGCGCCGCATCGTCGAGCTGCTGGGCACGAAGCAGGCCGACCTGAGCGAGGACGACTACGCCCACATGACGAAGGTCGTCGGCTACGTGCACCGGCACGCGAAGCAGCGTCCCTCGGGCGATGTCACCGAGACGAAGTGGCGCTACTCCCTGATGAACTGGGGCAACGACCCGCTGAAGGGCTGACCCGGTCCGAGAGCTGCGCTCAGCACATCCCGAAGAGGTTGCAGAGGGCGCCGCGGTCCTGGATCGACTCCATGCCGCCCGGCTTCTGCACCTTCGGCAGCTCGTAGGAGGCGGCGACCGTCTGCACGCCGGCGGACGAGGCGGCCTGCACGGGAGCGGCGGCAGGAGCAGCGGCGGGAGCGAGGACGGCTCCGAGGGCGAGTGCGGCGGCGGCGAGGATCGGGGCCATGGTCGTTCTCCTGTGATCAAGGGGTGCGATCGGCTCGACCGCACCACCAGCATGGCGACGCCCCGTCGCACCGCTCCTGTACGAAAGACCAGTCCGCCCTTGTACGGAAGGCCGACGGGGCTCGGAGAAGGCTTCGGTACCCTGGTCCCGTGGTGGGGACGACGCGGTGGACGAACGACGTGCGGACGCTGCCCGGCGGCTGGATCACCCGGTCCCTCCTGCTCGGCTCCTTCACGCTCCTCGTCGTCATCGACCTGATGGGCGGCAGCGTCGACCTCACGTCGGTCCGCGGCTGGATCGAGCTGGCGCTCCCCTACCTGCCGCTCCTGGCGCTGCTCGCCGGCGCGATCCCCGCGGCGGTCTCGCTCTACCTCGTCTACGCCGTCGTCCTGATGCTCGGCGCCCCGCCGCTGCTGCTCGCGGCGCTGATCTTCCCGACCATCGTGGTGGTCGGCTTCGTCACCTTCCTCCTCCCCTGGCGCGCGGGGCTCGTCTTCGTGCTCGGCACCCTCGTCCTCCTGCCCGCGGTGCTGCTCGTCGACCGCGCCATGGGCACGGCCGTCTACGTCCTGGGCGCGTTCGTCCTCTTCGGCGGCACCGCCGGGCTGGGCCTGAACGCCTTCCGGGGCCGCAGCGAGCGGAGCGAGCGCCGGGCCGACCGCATCCAGGAGGAGCAGGCGCGGATCCGCAACGAGGAGCGGACCCGGCTCGCGCACGAGCTGCACGACATCGTCGCGCACGAGGTGACCATCATCGCCATGCAGGCCCGCCGCGCGACCTCGGTCGAGGACCCGGCCAAGACCGAGCGCATCCTCGAGAGCATCGGCGACGCGGCGCAGCAGGCGCTGCAGGATCTGCGGAGCCTCGTGACGCTCCTCCAGGACGAGGACGAGGCAGGCGCTCCCGCCCGCGGCGACTCCGACCTGCTCGGGACCCCGGAGGTCTCGGGCGCCACGACCACCGCCGTCGGCTTCGTCCACGACGTGCGGAACGTCGCCGACGCGATCGAGCGCGCGGGCTTCCGAGTCCGCCTCGACGTGGCGGGCTCCGTGGCGCAGGTGCCCGCGAGCCTCCGCCAGGTGCTGCGGCGCACGGTCCGGGAGCTTGGCACGAACGTGCTCAAGCACGGCGACACCGCCGGTGAGGTGCAGCTCCGGCTCGAGGTGTCGGGGGGCGAGGTGCAGCTGAGCTCCTCCAACGCGATCGCCTCCGCGGCTCCGATCGTCTCCTCGCACCTCGGGATCGAGGCGATGTCGGCCCGCTGCGCCGTCTTCGGCGGGCGGCTGGACGCGGGAGCCCGCGGCGGCCGCTGGACCACGACCATGACCATCCCCCTCGAGGGCCGGGCGTCCGGTGCGCTCGTCGCGGGGGCGACCGACGAAGGACGAGAGCGATGACCCGCGTGCTGCTGGTGGACGACGAATCGATGACCCGCGAGATCCTCCGCGACTACCTCTCGCAGGACCCGGCGATCGAGGTGGTGGGCGAGGCCTCCGACGGGAGGATCGCGGTGCAGCAGGCGGCGACGCTCCAGCCCGACCTGATCCTGATGGACATGCAGATGCCGGTCATGAACGGCGTCGCCGCGACCGAGCGGATCCACGCCGAGCACCCGGGCATCGCGATCCTCGGGCTCAGCACGTTCACCACGGACCGCTACGTCGTCGACCTGCTCCGCGCGGGCGCCTCCGGCTACCTGGTCAAGGACACGAAGCCGCGGGAGATCATCGCGGCGGTGCACGCGGTGCTCGCGGGCGAGTCCGTGCTCTCCGCCGAGGTCACGCGCCACGTGGTGAAGGGGCTCGAGGAGTCGGTGCCGGCGGAGACGGTGCCGGACCCCGATCTGCTCGAGGCGCTCACCGAGAAGGAGCTCGAGGTGATCCGCCTGCTCGCCCGCGGGATGAGCAACCGCGAGATGGCGCAGGAGCTGTTCGTCACCGAGTCGACCGTGAAGGCGCGGTTCGTGAAGGTGATGGAGAAGCTGGGCGTGCGCGACCGGGTGCAGATCCTGGTCTCGGCGATCGAGCACGGGCTCGTCGACCTGGGGACGCGTCCCGGCCGGAGCTGATCGAGCCCGCCGGATTCAGCCCCAGCCGACCACGTCGGCGACGGGCCGCAGGAGCCCCGCGACCGCCCGCTCGAGCGCACTCTCGTCGACCGCGGCGAGCGCCGGCTCCGGATCGAGCACCAGGGCGCCGCCCCAGCCCATCACCTCGTACTCCACCAGGGTGCGCGCGAGCGTCTCGGGCGACCGCCAGGCGCGGAGGAGGTTCGCCCGTCCGAACGCGTGCGCGGCGCGTGCTCCCTCCCCGTGCGCGGCGCGGCCGTCGAGGACGGTGCGCAGCACGGTCTCGAGAGTCGGGATACCCTGGCCGGCCGGGGAGACGACCTGCCAGGTGAGGGAGGGGCGGCTCGAGCGCAGGCCCCGCGCGACCTGGGCGACCGCATCGCCGCCGGCGGAGCGCAGTGCGGCGGGGACGAGCGGCTCGGCCCCCGCGGTGAGGCGGCACAGCGCCAGGAACGTCGCAGCGTGGCCGACTTCGCCGGACGGGTCCGCGCCGGTGACGATCGTGCTCTCGTAGCCCTGCTCGCGGGACTGGTGCAGAGCGCTCGGCAGCGGAGCCGCGGCGGGCACGGAGACGGGCCGGGACGTCTCGCGGACGGCGCGTTCGGGCCCGACCACGGCGAGCACCGGATCCCCGGCTCCCTGGGCGCGCTCGAGCGTCAGGGCGGTCCAGGCCGCGGCGCCCTCCGGAGGGAGCACCGCGGTGAGGCTCTGCGCCCCGGCCGTCGCCGTCCACGCGAGCGAGACCGCTCCGGGGGGAACGGCCGAGCGGAGGCGGGCAGCGCGGTCGGGCCCGTCGTCTCCGGCCGGGGCGCGCCAGCCGAGGGCGACGACGGCGAAGCGGGAGCGCTCGTCGACGACGGCGAGCGGGGGTGCGGCGGTCATGGGCTCCTCCTTCCGGGACGGGTGGAGGCGGCGGGAACGCCCAGTGCGGCGAAGGGCTGCTCGGCGAGGCGGGCCGCGGCGTCCGCGAGCAGCGGGCGCGGCGGCCGCGCGGCGAGGGAGTCGACGAGCTCGCCCGCGAAGCCGGGCGCACCGCGCAGCAGGGCATCCCGGGCGACGGTGCGGGCCAGACGCTCGTCGTCGTGCACCAGCCGCTCCGCACGCAGCACCGCGCGGTGCCGGGCGTGCTCGAGGGCGGAGTCGTCGCTCACCGCGAGGGCGCGGAGGCGGTGCCACGGATCGACGGGCACGGCGGTGTCGTCGACCAGCACGAAGAGGTCGTCGGCGACGGTGTCGCCCGGGCCGAAGAGTCCGGCGCTCGCGTCGAGTCCGGCCTGCGCAGCGAGCGCCTCGGCGGCGATCAGGTCGCCGAGCAGCTCGTCGGAGACGCGGGTCGACGGCGCGGCGGCGGTCGCGGCGAGCCGGCGGGCGGCGGGCTCGGCGCGGTACTCGGGGCGGGCCGTCCCAGGTGGGACGGCGACCGGTCCTGCCGCGCGATCGGGCGTCTCCGCGAGGGCCGCGACCAGGCGGTCCAGGAGCCGGGCGGGGTCGTCGGCCGTGACGCCGACCAGCACGGAGCCGGCCGGGCGGTAGTGGCGCCTGTGCAGCGCGCGCAGGACGGGCTCGGTCGCGCGGCCCTCGAGGTCGAGGTCGCCGCTGCCGTCGTGCGCGTTCGGGGCGTCGGCCCAGTAGCGGGCGGTCAGGTGCGGCCACGGCAGCACGCCGCCCGGAGCGGGGGCGAGGCGCGCGGCCCGCTCAGAGGCGACCGCGCGGATCTGCTCCGCGATCTGCTCCGGCCGGAAGGCGGGGCGGAAGACCTGCTCGACGAGCCGCTCCGCGATCACGGCGGCCGACCCGGGAGAACCCGTCTCGAAGAACTCGGAGTAGTCGAGGCGCGTGTGACCGCCGAGGACGCCGCCGCTCTCGGCGACGCGGGTCTGCCGGACGAGACCGGCGACCCCCTCACTGTCCTGGTAGACGAGGTGCTCGATCAGGTGCAGCATCCCCTCCTCGCCGTCGCGCTCGTGGCGCATGCCGGCGGGCACGGCGAGGGCGACCGAGTCGTTGCGGACCTCCGGCCGGTGCACGACGAGCGCGCGGGCGCCGGAGGGCAGGGCGGCGGACAGGGTCGGGACGTCGCGGGCGCTCATTCCGCCCGCTCCCCCAGCTGTGCGGCGGACAGACGCAGCAGCAGCCGCGCCTGATCGCTGCTGGCGCCCCCGGAGCGGTGCCAGTCGACGGCGTGCTGGGCCAGCCGGAACGCGGTGCCGACGCGCAGCAGCTCGGCGTCGTGGTCCTCCTCGAGCGAGAGTCCGCGGCGGAGCGCGTCGAGGGCCGGGCGGAGCGCGGGGTGGAAGGCGTGCAGCTCTGCGAGCTCCCCGAGCACCCAGGCGGCGTCCCAGACCGGGTCGGCGAGCCCGACGTCCTCGCCCGTGAGCAGAGCGACGCGGGTCCCGTCGACGACGAGGTGGGCGAGGCCGGGGTGGCCGTGGACCACGACCGCGGCCGGCGAGGCGACGACCGCCTCCGCCCAGTCGGCGAGCTCGAGGAGACCGCCGGCGCCGAGCTCCTCGGCGGCGGGCGCCCAGCCACCGGCGAGCCAGCCGCGGGCGCGCTGCAGCGGACGCGGAGGGAGCGGCTCCCCGGCGGGCCGGGCGCCGTGGAGCGCGTCCAGCGCGCCCTTCCACTCGCGGCCGACGGAGACGAGCGCCTCCTCCGACAGCTCGTGGAGGAGCGCGGGCAGCAGGGCGCGGGCGGTGGTGCGGTAGCGGCGGATCGACGGGTCGGCGCCTCCCGGCACGATCCGGGGATCGGGCGCTGCGAGGCGGACGGGCACCGGCGAGAACGGCAGCGGCGCCTGCTCTCCGAGGCGGCGGGTCCAGACGGTGGTCCCGTCGGGTCCGGCCGAGAGCTCGGTGACGAGCAGCCCGGTGACGAGGGCCCGCGGAGGGGCGGTGGTGCTCACGCCGACCTCGCCTCCTCCGCGGCAGCCGGTGCCGTGCGCAGCGACTCCAGGTGGCGCAGCACCGCGGGGAACGCGGGCGGCACCCAGGCGAGCGCCGTGTCGCTGGACTCGCTCGGCCCGGGCACGGGGTCGATGACGGTGAAGTTGGCCGGCTCGCGCAGCAGCGCGAGGGTGGACTCGACGACCGGGTTGCCGAGCGCCCGCGGCGGGAGCGACGGAGCGATGCACACCGGCGCCTCCGTCGTGAGGGCCGCGAGCAGCGATGGGGAGTCGGTGATGCCGTGCGCGAGGCGCGAGGCGTAGTCGAGGGTGGCCGGGTAGATCAGGATGAGGTCGGCCCACTCGGCGAGGTCGACGTGGGCGACGACGATCTCGTCGTCCCAGCGGTCGTCCTGGATCCGGCCGCGCAGTCGCGACTCCAGGTTGTGCCGGGTGGTGAAGCGGTAGGCCGAGTCGCGGACGAGCACGCGGAACTCGGTCGCCGGAGCGGCGGCGCGCGCCCACTGGATCCAGTAGGGCATGACCTGGGTCATGGCGGAGCCGGTCAGGACGAGGGCCACCCGGGAGTAGCCGAAGCGGACGAGCGAGAGGTCGGAGAGTGCGGCGCTCTGCGCACCGGGCGGGGTGGTCATGGCGGTCTCCTCAGAGGGCGGCGGGCGGGAGGGCGGATCGGGTCACGGCCGGCGGTGAGGACGGCGGCGGACGGGCGGACCGTGCCCGCGGAAAGGGCGGACGGGGATGGGCGGACGGCGCGAGCGGACGGCACGCGCCCGGGAGGGGCCGGGGCGACGCGGTCGAGGACCGGTCGCCCCGTGCCCGTCAGCACCCTGCGGTGAGGGTGACGCCGATGATGACGCCGGCGCAGAACGGGGTGGTGGCGGGCGCCTCGGAGGCGGCGTCGGTGCCGATCTCGTCGGCGGCGGTGAAGGTGTCGTGGGCGGTGGCGAGCTCGGCGAGGTCGGCGGGCTGGACGGTCTGGGCGGTGATGGTCGACATGGTGTTCTCCTTGGATGAGTGGTGGCGGCGGATCCGCCGGGTCGTGCGGGGAGTGGTGCGGGTGGTCCGGCCGGAGGGCCGGGGAGCGGGTGCTGCGGGAGCACCCGGGCGGGAGGAGGGCCGGGTCAGCAGCCCGCGCCGAGGGTGGCGCCGACGATGATGCCGACGCACAGGGGCGTGGTGGCGGGCGCCTCGGTCGCGGCGTCCGAGCCGAGCTCGTCGACGGTGGCGAAGGTGTCATGCGCTCCCGCGAGGGCGGAGAGGTCGGCGGACTGGGCGTCGGTGGAGATGGTGGTCATGATGTGTCCCTTTCGTGGAGTACCTCGGGCTGAGGTGGTGGTCCCCTCGGGATCGAGGGGAGGTTCGTGGGGCCCTAGCGGGCGGTGAGTCCCGGGCGGTCCGGGTCGATGCGCGCGGCGCAGGCGGCGTCGGCCCAGGCGTCGGCGGCGGGGATCGTCTCGGCCGAGGAGCGCAGGAGCGCTTCGGCGAGGACGCGGGAGCGGTGCTGGCCGAAGCTCAGTCCGCGGTAGGAGGAGCGCTCGTCGGCCGGGTCCTCGGCGTAGGCGAGGCCGTCGGCGAGCCTCTCGGCGAAGGCCGAGACGGCGGTGCGGGGCGAGGGCCGGGCATCGAGCAGCGGAGTGATCCTCCGGGCGACGTCGTCGGCGGAGTCGGCGGGCAGGTAGACGACGAGGGCGTCGGAGCGGGGGAAGGCCCGCGGGTCCGAGAGCGCCTTGGCCTGGTGGCGGGCTCCGGAGGCGGCGAGCGCCTCCAGGAGCGGGCCCCACAGGGCGAGCGCGTCCTCCGCCGAGTCGGCGACGAGCGAGAGGCGCACGACCCGGTCGGCGGGATCGAGTCCCATCGGGCCGAGGGCGAGGAGGTAGCCGGGAGTGGTGTGGGTGCGCCAGCTCGGCAGCCGGACGCCGGCGACGGCCCCGTCGGCGGAGCGGACGAGATCGACCTCGGGCACGAGGACCCGGACGCGGCCCAGCTCGACGACCCGGCGCTCCTCCCCCTGCACAGTGGCGGAGCCGAGCACCCCGGAGGGAGCGGGCTGCAGGACCGTGCGGTGCGGGATCGCGTCGATCAGCCGGGGGGCGAGGTCCTGGCCGTCGCCTCCGGCGGTCTCGCCGAGCAGCGGGTTCCGGAGGTGCAGGTGGGTGTAGAGGGTGGCGGCGAGTCGGGCCCGCAGCTCGATCGGCCCGGTGGCCTCGATCACGGTCCCGTCGACCTCGGCCCGCAGCCGGGCGGCGTCGACGCTGATCACGGCCTCGTCGAGGACGGAGCGGGTGGTGAGGGCGGTCATCGCGGGCTCCTGTCGAATCCGAGGGCGGTGGAGTAGGCGGAGGGGGCGAGCAGGACGCGGCGGCCGATGCCGGCGGCGGCCCGCTCGATCCCGGGGAGGCGGGAGACCATCGAGGCCCGGGCGAGGGTGCGGTCGACGAGGTGCCAGCCCAGGTGGGCGGTGGCGCGGACGGCGAGAGCGTCGTCCGCGCCGGCGGTCTCGGCGGCGTAGGCGAGCCACATCCGCCGGATCCTCGGGACCAGTGCCGCCATCCGCTCCGCGATGCGGGCGTCCGCGGCCGCGGTGTCGAAGGCGAGGGGAGGAGCGGAGGCGCCCTCCCGGGTGGTCACGGTGTCGAGCACCGCGCGGTGGATCCACTCCCCCGCCAGCGTGCCGAGGTCGCGGGCCTGATCCCCGATCCCGAACTCCTCCCAGTCGAGCAGCTGGAGGCGCCCGTCGCGGAGGTGGAACTGGTCGAGGCGGAGGTCGCCGTGGATCGGGGCCGTGCGGTTGCCGCTCTCCCACTCGCGGAGATCCTCCGTGGCCGAGACGAGCTGCTCGTCGTGCTGCAGGTCGCCCCAGAAGGCGAGCTCGGCGAGGGTGAGGTCGACGTAGCGGGTGTGCGGGATGCCGACGCGCAGCATCTCGACGGGAGGGCTGGGGTGCGAGGTCGCGGTGAGGCCCGCCACCGGGCCGGCGTGCAGCCGGGCCAGGAGCCGGCCGGCCTGTTCGGGGAAGTCCGCGGGGACGCGCTCCTCCACGAGCAGGAGGGCCAGGCTGGTGCCGGGGCAGTGCTCGAACACCAGCAGGGAGTCGTCCTCGTGGGCCGCCAGCAGGCGGGGTCCGGCCGGGGCGTGCTCGGGGCTCCGGGCGGCGAAGCCGGCGAAGTCCCTGGAGCGGCGGAAGGCCGCGGGGCCCGCCGTCCGGGGCGAGACGTGCTTGACGAAGACGCGGGCGCCGTCGTCGAGGGTCATCGTCCACGACGCGTTCCGGCCGGCGAAGGCGGGGCGGTCGATCGCGGCGACGCGGTGGCGTCCGCCGCCGAGCAGCCGCTCGGTCGAGGCCGCCGCCCGGAGGGCCGCCGGATCCGCGGGGCGGTGCCCAGGGGTCGCGGGGCGGAGCCCGGGAGTCGCGAGGAGAGTCACGATCGTGTCCTTCGGTCGGTCGAGCGGATCAGAAGAGGTAGGTGACGACGAGGTAGGCGCCGCCCGCTCCCCCGACGAGGAGGGCGGTGTTGACGAGCAGCTTCTTGAGGGGCGAGGGGCGGGTCGAGGCGGTGCGCGAGGTGGTCATGGTGGTGTCCTTCCGAGGGGTGGTGGTGGTGGATATCGGGAGCCGGGCCTAGGAGGCGTCGGCGGCCCTGAGGGAGGCGCGGAGCGAGACGCGGGAGCCGGTGCGGAACGCGTTGTTGCGGTAGACGCGGACGACCAGGCGGAACAGCAGCGGCACCGTGATCGCGGCGACGACGGCGGCGATCACCATCTCGGGGGTGCCGACCGAGTCGAGGCCGAAGCGCATCGGCATGAGGTAGGAGGAGAAGAGGGGGACGAAGGAGAGCGCGTGCACCCAGGCCTCGTCGAGGTTCGCCGGCACCACGTAGAGCGCGATGATCAGCAGCGCCATCTGCACGACGGAGAGCGGCATGGCGGCGGTGCCCAGGTCCTCCTGCCTCGACACGGTCGAGGCGAGCAGGGTGCTGAGGAGCGCGAAGAGCACGTAGCCCTGCAGGAACCAGACGAGGAACCAGACCAGGCTCGGGCCGAGCTCGATCTCGAGGACCGACCACCCGCCGACCACGCTGAACCCGCCGACGACGGCGCCGCCGATCACGAGCAGCTGGGCCAGGGTCACCAGGCCGACGCCGATCATCTTCCCGGCGAGCAGCGGGGCGACGCCGATCTTCGTCAGCAGGATCTCGACGATCCGGGACGACTTCTCCTCGACCACCCCCGAGGCCAGACTCGACGAGGAGTAGACCATCGCGGCGAGCAGGGCGCTGATCATCGCGGTCGCGAACAGGATCCGGGTGTCGAGGACCACGGTCCCCGCCTCCCTCGTCGCGTCGACCAGGAACCAGCCGCCGATCCCGGCGCCGAGGCCGGCGATCGCGGCCAGCGCGAGGGTCGCGGTGAGGATCGTGCGGTTCCCGGTGCGGGTCAGGATCTCGCGGCGGACGATCGTCGCGGCTCCCCGGGCCGGCGTCGGAGGAGCGGAGCTCTCGGCGGTCCGGGCGTGGGCGGCGCGGGGGTGCGTGGTGGTCATCGTCCTGCTCCTTGGATCTCGAGGCGGCGCTCGGCCGCAGGGGTGGAGGCGGCGGTGAGCCGCTCGGACAGCAGCTCGGTCAGCGAGCGCTGCGCGGTGCGGATGCTCCGGAGGCCGCCGTGGCGGGTGAGGGTCGCGAGCACCTGCTCGGGGACGTCCCGGCCGCTGCCCTCGATCGAGACGAGCAGCGACTCCGGCTCCCCGGGGACCGGCTCGGCCGACAGTCCCGGTGTGACGCCGAGCTCGGCGACGAGCAGGTCGTCCAGGGGGCGGGAGAACTGCAGCTGCCAGCGGCTGCGGCCGTCGTCCTGCAGCTCGGCCACCGCTCCGCTCGCGGTCACGCGGCCGGAGTCGAGCACGCAGACGGTGTCGCAGAGGCGCTCGACCAGGTCGAGCTGGTGGGAGGAGAAGAGCACGCCGACGCCGCGGGCGGACTGCTGCCGGATCAGGCCGGCCATCGTCTCCACGGCGACCGGGTCGAGCCCCGAGAAGGGCTCGTCCAGCACCAGGAGCGACGGATCGCCCACCAGGGACACGGCCAGCTGCACGCGCTGCTGGTTGCCGAGCGAGAGGTCCTGCACCAGGGTGTCGGCCCGCTCGGCCAGGCCCAGCGCGTCGATCACCTCCTCGGCGGTCTCACGGGCTCCCCGGGCGTCGTGCCCCTCGAGCAGAGCGAAGTGGATCACCTGCTCGCGGACCCGCATCTGCGGGTAGAGGCCGCGCTCCTCCGGCATGTAGCCGATCGAGCGGCGGTCCTCGGCGGTGATCGGCGCGCCGTCCCAGGTGATGGTCCCCGTGTCGGGGGTGAGCAGGCCCAGGATCAGCCGCATCGTCGTGGTCTTGCCGGCGCCGTTGCCGCCGATGAAGCCGACGATCTCGCCGCGGCCCACGGACAGGTCCACGTCGTGCAGGACCCGGTGGCCGCCGAATGCACGGCTCACGCCGCTGAGCTGAAGCCCTCGCATGTCATCTCCTCGAAGTCGTTTCTCTTGACTCCTCAGACGCTACGGACGCTCTCGCGACGGGCTCCTGTACTTCGGTACAGCGCCGAGGTGGCCGAAAGTGCAGGTCCCGCATCACCGGACGTGCAGGTCCCGAGGCGGCCGCGCGTGCAGGTCCGGGGGCGGCCCGGGTGCGGGCCGCCGGCGTCCCGAGCACGACGGACGCCCCCGTGCTCGTCCGGTCGGCGACCGGAGCGCACAGGGGCGTCCGTGGAGGAGGAGGGGCGGGGTCAGGCCGTCGCGCAGCTCCCGTCGACCTCGCCGATGACGCCGTCCGTCACCGACACGACCGCGCAGTTCGGGTAGCCCCGCTGCGGCCGGTGCGCGGGGTCGAGCGCGCGGAGGATGCTCCCGAGCACCGCTCCGTGCGTCACGACCAGCACGTCCCCGTGCTCGGCCGCCGGCGCGAACCGCGCGATCGCGGCCTCCACGCGGGCGCGCACGGTGGCACCGCTGTCGGCCCGGCCGGAGGGGTCGTGGCGGTGGATCGCGTCGAGTACCGAGTCGAGACCGGCGTCGGTCATCCGCGGCCAGTCGGCGGAGGCGGGCACGTAGGAGTAGCCGTGGTCGGCGAACACCGGCTCCCAGAGCGAGGCGTTCGGCTGCCCCTCGAAGGCGCCGAAGTGCCACTCGCGGAGCTCGACCATCGGCTCGGCCTCGAGCGACGGGTGCCCGGCGAGCGCCGCCGCCGCCGTGGTGCGGGTGCGGGTGAGGTCGCTCGTGAACGCCGTGACGAGCGGCACGCCGCGCATCCGCTCGCCGAGGGCCGCCGCCTGGCGCTCGCCGCGCTCGGTCAGGGGCGAGTCGCACCAGCCCTGCAGCTGGCCGGCGACGTTGAAGAGGGTCTCGGCGTGGCGCACGAGGTGGATCGTGCCGCTCACGGGCGCGCGCTCGCGGGCGTCGTCGGGCGGGCGGGGGTGGTGCGGTGCATGCGGTTCTCCGGGGTCAGCGCGCTACTCCGGAGCGGCGCGCGCGATGTGGAGGGCCAGGAAGGCGACCTCCTCGTTGGGCAGGGCGGCCTGGTACTCGGCCGCCACGAAGGAGCGGACCCGCTCGGCGGAGGCGATCGCGCGCGGGTAGCGGGCGCTGAGGCTGGTGAAGAGGAAGTCGTCCTCGCTCTCGAGCAGGCCGCCCGAGAAGAAGCGCTCGGCGAAGTACTGCAGGTGCGCCACGAAGCGGGCGGAGCGGAGGTCGTCGCGGTCGAGCGCGGCTCCGCTGGAGTGCTGGATGATCGCGGTCACCGAGCGGATGAGCTGCACGATCCGGAGCGAGTCGATCCCGACCTTGCCGAGCTCCGCGTTGGCGAGGTGGAACGCGACGTTCGCGGCCTCGTCGGCGGGCAGCTCCACGTCCAGGCGCTCGCGCATCCGCTCGACCGCCCGCTCCCCCACCGCGTACTGCACGGGGTAGACCGTCCGCATCTCCCAGGCCAGCCGGTTGGCGACCGAGAGCCCGCGCCGCTGCCGCTCCACCGCGAAGTGCAGGTGGTCGGTGAGCGCGAGGTACACGTGCGGGTCGAGCTTCAGCCCCTGCTCCTCCGCGTCGGCGACGACCGCGCGGGTGAGCTCGACGAACTCCGGCGGGATCTGCGCCAGGAGCTCGACGAGGTTGCGCTGATCCGAGTCGTCCAGCGCCACGAACACCTGGTCGACGCTCGAGGGCTCGATCGCCTCGCCGGCCTTCGCTCCGAAGCCGATCCCCCTGCCCAGGAGCACGCGCTCGACGCCGCGCTCGTCGACGACGAGGACGACGCTCGAGTTGAGCACCTTCTTGATGGTCTGCATGCGTGTCTCCGTCGACGGCCGCGTCAGGGCTGGGGGTGGGGGTGGCGGGGCCTCTGCCCGGAGAGCCGGACGGCGCCTCCGGGCAGAGGAGGATCATCCCAGATCCGCGCCGTTGGAGGCGATGACCTTCTGGTACCAGAAGAACGAGTCCTTCCGGTAGCGCTCGGTGCTGCCGTGGCCGAGGTCGTCCATGTCGACATAGACGAACCCGTAGCGCTTCGAGATCTGCGAGCTGGAGGCGCTGATCAGGTCGATCGGCGCCCAGCTCACGTAGCCGAGCAGCTCCACGCCCTCGTCCACCGCCTGGATCATCTGCTCGAAGTGCGCGCGGAAGTAGTCGATCCGGTACGGGTCGTGGACCCGGCCGTCCTCGGTCAGCTCGTCGCGCATCCCGAGGCCGTTCTCGACGATGAACAGCGGCTTGCCGTAGCGGTCGTAGAGGTCGATCAGCGAGATCCGCAGGCCGACGGGGTCGATCTGCCAGCCCCACTCGCTCGACTCGAGGAACGGGTTCTTGACGCCGAGGACCGTGTTGCCGGGGGTGCGCTCGGCGTCGGGGCGCACGGACTCGGTCATCGACATGTAGTAGCTGAACGAGATGAAGTCGACCGGGTGCTCGCGCAGCAGCTCGACGTCGCCCGCCTCGAACGGGATCTCGACCCCGCGGCTCTCGAGCGCCCGCAGCGCCAGGCGCGGGTAGGCGCCGCCCGCCTGGACGTCGGTGCAGAGGTAGAGCATCCGCTCCTTGGCCTGCGTCGCCGCGACGTCGTCGGGGTGGCAGGTGTTGGGGTAGGTGGTCAGCATCGTGAGCATGCAGCCCATCCGCGACTCGGGCCACAGCTCCTTCAGCGTCCTCGTGACCGAGGCGGAGGCGACGAACTGGTGGTGCAGGGCCGTGTAGCAGGCCTGCTCCACGCTGCCCTCGACGGTCTCCTCGATGATTCCGCCCGAGGTGAACGGGTGGCGGATGATGCCGTCGATCTCGTTGAAGGTCAGCCACATGTCGACGAGGTGGCCGAAGCGCTCGAAGCAGGTGCGGGCGAAGCGCTCGAACAGCCCGACCGTGCGGCGGTCGACCCAGCCGTTGTGCTTCAGCGCGAGCGCGAGCGGCGGGTCGTAGTGCGAGAGCGTGACCAGCGGCTCGATCCCGAGGCGCCGCATCTCGGTGAAGAGGGCGAAGTAGTAGGCGATGCCCTCCTCGAGCGGCTCCGCCTCCTCCCCCGTCGGGTAGAGGCGGGTCCAGGCGATCGAGACGCGGAGGGTGGTGAAGCCCATCTCGGCGAACAGCGCGAGGTCGCCGGGGTAGCGGTGGTAGAAGTCGATGCCGCGGCGCTTGGGGTAGTACTCGGTGGCGTCGTCGGACATCGCCGCCGTGATGCTCTCCACCGTGTTGCGGTGGTGGATCGCGTACTCCTTCGGGTCCGCCTTCGGCTTGTAGGAGGCGACGTCGCTGACCGCCGGGCCGCGCCCGCCCTCGCGCCACGCGCCCTCGACCTGGTTGGCGGCGAGGGCGCCGCCCCATCGGAATCCGTCAGGAAGCGCCATCGGCGAGCTCCTTCTCTCTCTGCGTCACGGTCATGATCCGGTCGCCGGCGGTGATCCGCTCGGCGGCCTCGACGAGCACGGTGTACTCGGCGGAGTTGGTTACGAGCACCGGGGTCGTGGTGTCGTAGCCGGCCGCGGTGATCGCGGCCAGGTCGGCGGTGAGGAGCAGCTGCCCGGCCTCGACCCGATCGCCGACCGCGACGTGCGCCTCGAACGGCGCGCCGTCCAGCTGCACCGTGTCGATGCCGACGTGGATGAGCACCTCGACGCCGTCCGCGCGGCGGAGCCCCACGGCGTGGCGGGAGGAGAGCAGCGCGATGACCTCGCCCGCGAACGGCGCCCGGACGGCTCCGTCTGTGGGGCGGATCGCCAGCCCCTCGCCGAGCACGCCGGCCGAGAACACGGGGTCCGGCACCTCCGAGAGGGGGATGACGGAGCCGGTGAGCGGCGCCTGCAGCGCGAGCGGGCTCCCGGCGGCGGCCGCCACGTCGCCGAGCGCCTGGACGCTGGCGGAGGCGTCGTCGCGCCAGATGACAAAGGAGACGACGAACGAGACGGCGACCGAGATCAGCAGGCCGATCACGGCGTTGAGCAGGTTCCAGGGGTTCAGCCCGTCGATGAACATCGAGATGCTCGCGACGCCGGGGCTGACCAGCGCGAACGCGGCGACCTGCGTGGCGCCGATGTAGGCGCCTCCGACGACGCTGCCCGTGATGACGGAGACGAGGGCGCGCTTGTTCTGCAGCGTGACGCCGTAGAGCGCCGGCTCGGTGATCCCGAAGAGGGCCGAGAGGCCGCCCGAGAAGGCGGTGGCGCGGAGGGTCGCGCTCTTGGTGCGCAGGGCGATCGCGAGGCTGGAGCCGGCCTCCGCCGCGTTGTGGGCGAGCGAGGAGGCGAGGTAGAAGGTGTCCTTGCCCGCGCTGGCCATCGTCGCGATGGTCGGCGGGATGAACGCCTTGTGCATGCCGACCGAGATGATCAGCGGGAGCACGCCGGCCAGCAGCGCGACGGCCACCCAGCCGAGCGCCCCGTAGAGGCCGATCATCGCGCCGGTGAGCATGGAGCCGAGCCAGTAGCCGAGGGGGCCGAGCAGGAAGATCGTGGCCGGAGCGACGATCACGAGGCACATCAGCGGCACGTAGAACGTGCGGATCGGACCCCATGAGTGCTTCGTGAAGAAGCGCTCGACGACCGAGAGCAGCAGCACGGCCAGGATCGCCGGGAACACCTGGGCGTTGTAGGCGATGACCGGCACCGGGATGCCGAAGAGCGCGACGCCGCCCTCCTGGTTGAGCAGCGTCGTGAACGCCGGGAAGACCAGGACGCCGACGAGCCCGAGCGCGAGCGGCCGGTTCACGTCGAGCTTCTTCGCGCTCGTGTAGGCGACGAGCAGCGGCAGGAAGCCGAACACCGCGTCCGGGATGGCGGACAGCAGCTTGAAGTTGTCGGAGGCGGGGTCGAGCCAGCCCAGCGCCGAGGCGAGGACGAGGAACGACTTGAAGATGCCGGCGCCCGCGATGGCCGGGATGATCGGCGTGAACACGCTGACCACGAAGTCCATGATCGTCGCGCCGAGGCGCTTGAGGGACCGCGGCTGCTTCGCCTGCGCCGTCGACGTGGTGGTGCCGCCGCGCAGCTTCTCGACCGCCGCGTACATCTCGCTGACGCCGCTGCCGACGATGACCTGCGTCTGCGGGCCGGTGACGACGCCGATCACGCCGGGCACCGCCTTCAGCGCCTCGACGTCGGCCTTCGCGTCGTCCGCCAGCGCGAACCGCAGACGGGTCGAGCAGTGCTGCAGCTTCGCCACGTTGGCGGCGCCGCCGACGTGCTCGAGGATCGCCTTCGCGCTCTCCTGGGTACTCATCGGTACTCCTCCGGGTGTGTGGGGACGCGCGCTTCCCTGCGCTGTGCTGCCCGGCCGTCCGTCGCCGTCCCCGCCCCCTCCGGCACCGTCATCGGTGCTCCGGCGGAGCGTCAGGAGGCGTCCGGGCACAAAAAAAGGACCCGACGACGCTCATTACGCGTTTCGTCGGATCCTGCCTGCACGACCAGTCACATGTCCGAGAGCGACGCTAACACGGGGGTGGGTGGGGCGTCAAAGAGGGGGGTGCGCACGGCCATCGCGTATAGGGCGGTCGTTGCACCGGTGTCGGCATGATGGACACGTGGACACTCTCGACGTCGTTGCGGCGGTCATCAGCGATCGCGGCCGTATTCTCGCCTGCCGTCGGCGGGCGGACAAGGCGGCGGGCGGGCTCTGGGAATTTCCCGGCGGCAAGAGAGAACCTGGCGAAACGGCTGAAGGCGCCCTCGAGAGGGAGATCCGCGAGGAGCTGAGCGTGGAGATCGAGGTCGGCCCCAAGCTGACGTCAGACGAAACGGAGGTCGGCGCTCTCACCATTCGGTTGCACTGCTTCCGAGCCGTGGTTCGTGGCCCACGCCCCACGGAGAGCACCGACCACGACCAACTCCTCTGGCTCCTTCCGAGCGAACTCCCCGGACTGGAGTGGGCCCACCCCGATCTGCCGGCCGTTCGGCTTCTTTCCTCTACGGATCGATGAGGTCGAAGCCCTCGTCAGACCTGAACGCTGTGATGATCGAGAGGCTGCGGATGAGATCCAGCATGTCCTCTTCCGGGCGACCGGGAAGCAGGATGACGGGGACTGCCGCGTAGCCCTCGCGCTGCGCAAGATGGGCATAGTCGAGCACCTGCCCGATGGCCATGCGGACGAAGGACCGGGCGGTCGACTTCTTGGCTTCGACAATCCAGCCGCTCGATTGGACGTAGAGGTCCGGCTCGACCCGTGAGCTGCCGACCGGGAGCGTCAGACGACTGGGCGGCGTGCCGTTCTCGGTCAGCCAGAGCCCAAAGTCGGACTGCAGCTCGAACTCGATTCGGGAGACGACCCGGTCATCGAGAGGGCTGACATCCGCACCCGCGATGACGATGTCGGAGTGCTCGGGAGGCGTCCAGTCGCCGAGCGAGGCGGCGGACTCCTGTGTGCCACCGTAGGTCGGCAGCCGAGTGATGTCCGCCGCAAGCGGCAGGAGAGTGAAGATGATGCCGCGTCGCTGCGTCCCTTCGGTGTCCGGGATGATCTCCCACCGGTAGGTCGGAGTCCCTGTCGTGAAGGCACCGATATAGGTCACGCTCGTTCCCTGCACCGTGAACAGCCGAAGCACCCGCCCATCCTGCGCCGCGTCCCGGAGAGCCTTGTTGCCGCGAAGAAAAACCTGGTCACCGACCTGCCCTTCTCCCGTGTAGGAGTAGGACCCGTCCTCGCGAAGTCCCTCGAACCGGTCGTAGCCGTATCGAGCTCCCTTCGCCGGATCGGTGAAGATGAAGATTTCACGGAGCGCTCGCGGCGTCACGATCCCCTGCTGCTGCTGCCCTCCGTAGGCGCGGTGAATATCACGCCGGAGGACCTGGTCGCCCACTTCCAAGGTGAACCGACGCTCGGTGGTGTCTCGTCGAAGCAGACGGGAGCGGACAGCCTCCGCCTGCTCTTCGGTCAGATCCCACCGAGATTCCTCAGCGGGAAGAGTTCCGTAGGAGGAGCGGAGGAGGCTTCGGATTCGACGCTGAGAAACGCCCAGTTCAAGTGAGAGTGTGGCGGGAGTAACGGGAGGCATCTCGCGAGACTAGGAATGCTCGGAGCGCGTTCTGTCGAGGTGCACTCGTGTTAGCGACAGAGTTACTCATTTTGCGTAAATGCTGGACTTTGTGCCGCATAGGTCCCAGAAAAGAGGTCACGGAAGAGACCATTACTCACTATCGCCACGGTTGAAAGACCGTAATGCGGTCGCGTCTGCCGCTGCTGCGGCGCCGGGACGACCCTCCATCAGAGGAAAGAGGTTCTCCCCCTCACTCCCCGCACCCCGCCAGCACCGCCTCCGACGCCGCCCGATCCCGGGCGCCGATCCCGAGCCCGTAGTCGCTGAGCACCGCCACGAACTGCTCCACGTACCCGCAACGCAGCTCCGCGGCCGGTGGCAGCCACTCCCCCGGGCCGGCGTCGCTCTTCGCGCGGTTGGTCTGCTCGGACGCGGCGACGAGGTTCGCGGGGTCGTTCGCGAAGGCGAGGCGCTGGTCGTCCGTCCACGACCAGGCGCCGTGGTGCCACGCCCAGCCCAGGGCGACGACGTGGTCGATCTGCACGAGGCGGGACGTGTCGGTCCCGGAGACGAAGGCGACCGAGGCGCCGTCGTAGGGGTCGATCAGGGTGCCGGTGAGGACCTTGCAGTCGCGGGTGCCGGGCTTGAACACGGGGGCGAGCAAGTCGCGGCCGAGGACGTCGTTGCGGGTATCGCAGCCGTTGCGGTCGACGTCCGACCACGCCTGCCCGAAGAGGTCGCGGTCGTAAGGGACGGCGGCGGGGCCTTCGACCGAGGGGAGAGCGGCCAGCGTCGCGAGGGACGGAGCGGACGGCTCCGTTTCCGGAGCCAACGGCTCGACGTGCGCCGAGGGGCTGCTCGGCGCGGGAGCAGCGGGACTGCTCGACGCCGCAGAAGCACCGGCCGAGGAGGACGCCGCCTCCGGTCCGCCTCCTCCCGCCGTGTCCGACAGTGCGACGGCTGCGACGGCGAGCGCCGCAGCCCCCAGCAGAGCGAGGATCGCGCCGGCCCGTCGACGAGGGCGCCGGCGCACGGGGGACGTAGGCCAGTGGCGCATGATCGACCCCTCCTGCCACGAGACCCGCGATGCGGTCGACGCGACGCGCCTCCTCAGTATGCGGAGTGACCCGCTCCGGGCTCGACGGTCGGGCGGAGGGTCGGGAACAGGGGTGGCGGCCGCGCGGAGCGACGGCGTCGACGGCCGGGATCGAGCGTCGCGGAGGCCACCTCGTCGCGCCCGCGCCGTCGACCCGCGCCTGCTTGACTGCTCCCATGGAGATCTTCATCGGAGTGGTCGGCCTGCTCGGCGGGCTGGTCATCGCCGGGCTCGCGGTCGTCGCGGTGGTCATCGGACGGCGGCGGGCGGTGCCGGCATCGCTCGTCGACGTCGAGGTGCGGCTGACGCACGCCGGGGACGACTGGTGGCGGGTGGGCGCGCGGGTGCGCAACTCCGGCCGGTCGCTCGTGCCGGTGACGAGCTACAGCGACGGGCGGCCGATCTCGGTCGATCTCGGCGGGGCCGTGTCGGCGGAGTGGTACGGGTCGGCTCCCCGGTCGGACGCGTGGCGGATCGATCCGGCGGTCGGGCTCCTCCTCGGACCCGTCGCGCTGGAGCGCGGGGCCGACCTGGGGGCGACGATCGTCGTGCGCGGGCGCCCGCAGGTGCGGATCGACGCGCCGCTGCGCTACGTGCCGGTGCGCGAGAACGTGATCGAGTCGCAGACGCCGGACGCCGCTCCGGTCTGGGGCGTGTCCGAGGCCGCGGCCGCTCCGGCAGCAGCGCCGTCGTCGGCTCCCCCCGCGCCGATCCGCCCGCGCCAGCAGCGTCCGATGGACGCCGACCCGTCACGTCCCGAGCCTGAGAGCGTCCTCCGCGGCGGATTCGGCGTGTGGGCGGCCATGATCGCGGGCGGCGCAGGAGCCGTCGGCGTCGCGATCGGGATCGCCCTCGAGCTGGCCGGCGTCGAGGCGTCGGGGCTGGGCGGCGCGGGCATCATCCTGATCGCGGCCGGCTTCCTCGGCCTGGTCGGCACCCTCGTGATCCGGCTGCTGCGCCGCTGGCTCGAGCCGCCCGCCCTCTGGCGGACGCCCGCGCAGCGCCTCCGCCGCCCCGGGACGATCACCGTCCTCATCCTGAGCTACGCGGGGCTGGCGCTGTTCTGCACCGAGTTCGCGGCTCAGTCGGTGACCGGCGACACGACCTGGGTGGCCGGTGTCGCCGTGCTGATGCTGATCGCCGCACTGATCGGCATGGGACTCGTCGGGTTCCTCCGCCTGGTCGTCCTGCTCGGCGTGCGCCGCGGCTCCCGGGAGACCCCGTGACCCGAGAGGTCGTCGTCGTCGGAGCCGGCCTGGTCGGAGCGGCGACAGCCCGCGCCCTCACCGAGCGCGGCGATCGCGTGGTGCTCGTCGAGCAGTTCGAGCGGGGCCACGACCGCGGCTCGTCCCACGGCGAGACGCGCATCTTCCGCCGCGGCTACCTCGAGGACGACTACCGCGCCCTCACCGGACGGGCCGGGCGCGCCTGGGCACGGCTGGAGGCCGGGACCGGCCGCCGCCTGCTGCACCCGGTCGGCGCGATCGACCACGGCGACCCCGCCGTCCTGGCCGCCGTCGAGGCTGTCCTCCTGCGCGACGGGATCACCGTGGTGCGGATCGGGGCGGACGAGGCGCAGCGGCGCTGGCCGGGACTCCGCTTCGAGACCGACGTCCTGCTGCACCCCGAGGGCGGACGCCTCGACGCGGCGGCCGCGATCGACGCGATGCTCGACTCCGCCCTCGGACGCGGCGCCGTCCTCCGGACGCAGACGCGCGTGCTGGGCATCGAGGAGCGCGCCGACGACGTGCGCGTGCTGACCACCGACGGCGCCCTCGACGCCGACGCGGTCGTCGTGGCCGGCGGATCCTGGACGCCTCCGCTCGTGGACGGCCTCGTCCGCGCGGCCGGCCGACGCCTCCCTCCGCTGCGCGTCACGCAGGAGCAGCCCGCGCACTTCGCGACGGAGCTCCCCCTCGACTCGTGGCCGAGCTTCGCCCACCACCGCGCCGGCCTGCCCGTCGTCTACGGGCTCGCAACGCCCGAAGTCGGGGTGAAGGTGGGCGAGCACAGCACCGGAGTCGTCGTCGATCCGGACGAGCGCACCTTCGAGCCCGAGCCCGGAGCGCTCGCCCGCCTCGTCGGCTACGTCGCGGAGTGGATCCCGGGCGTGGACGCGGCGAGCGCCGCTCCGATCAGCTGCCTCTACGACAGCACGCCCGACGAGGACTTCGTGCTCGACCGCGTGGGCCGCGTGACTCTGGCGACCGGGTTCTCGGGGCACGGCTTCAAGTTCGGCCCGGTCCTGGGCGAGCTGCTCGCGGACCTCGTCGCCGGCGGAGCGGCGCGGGAGCGGTTCCAGCTGCTGCCGGCGTGAGGGGCGGGTGCGTCCGGAGGAGCGGCTTCCGACCGGGGAGCAGCGGATGGATTCCGACGCAGCAGCGTCTGCTCAGCGGCCTGCGGGGCCCGTCCCGTGCTGCTCGCGGCCGTCCGGGTCGAGGAGGACGGCGTCGTCCCAGCCGCTCGCCGCGTCCGTCGTACGGGCCTTCGCCGGCGGGCGCCGCGCGACTGCGACGACGATCAGCGCCCCCAGCATCACCAGGGCAGCGGTCTGGAGCGGCGGCGCGACCATCGCGAGCGCCTGCCGCACGTAGAGCTCCGGCGGGACCGTGATCGAGTCGCCCTGGTACTGGTTCGGCAGCAGGAGGACCACGACCGGGAGCGCGAGCACTGCGGCCCAGAGGACGACGGTGACCGCGATCGCGGCGGCCCAGAGCAGGCGGACCCGCGTCATCGGCGGGGAGCCCTCAGCAGCGGCACCACGACCGCCAGGCCGAGCGCGATCAGGCCGACGGTGAGGAACGGTCCGATCGCGTTGTCGCTGAGCACGCGGAGGTACTGCTCGGGCCCGAAGGCGCTCTGCGACGGCGAGTAGTCGTACCAGCTGTGGGAGCTGTTCCAGAGGGCGAGGAGTCCGACGAGGACGCTCACGGCGCCGACGACCGCCAGGGTTCCGGCGATGCGGCGAGTGGAGACAGCGGGGCGGGGGTCGGTGTCGGTCGCGTCGTGACGGTCACCGGAGTCGGGTGCCGCATCGCCGGGAGCGGAGTCGGGTTCGGTGGGGAGCGGGACGGTCGGCTCGGTCGGGAGTGGGACTGTCGGCTCCGCGGGTCGGGACGCGGTCGGCTCCGCGGGTGTCGGGACGGCCCGCACCGCCGCTCTCGCGCGCTCCGGAGCGGTGAGTCGGCCGGAGACTCGGGAGCCCGTCGGGCCGCCGACCGATCGCACGTCCTCGTGCTCGGGAGCGGACCCGCCGCCTCTCCGGCCGGCCGAGCGCCCGGTGCCCGCGGCGCCGCCCGACAGGAACGGGGAGCGGAGGCGCTCCTCTCCGCTGCCGCGCCGCTCGGCGCCGCGTCCGTCGTAGCCGCGCTGGAAGCCCGCGTGGTAGCGGGGGTCGGTGCCGTCCTCGTCCGTCCCCCCGCTCTCGCGTGGGGAGCCGTCCGCTCCGGTGCTCCGCGCCATGCCGTCCCCCGCTTCGTGCAGTCGGGCCATCATGTCGCACCTCGCCCGCTGCGGGGAGGTGCCGGGCGGAGCTCGGGGTGCGGTCGGCGGAGGCGGGGGTTCAGCGCCCGGCCGCGGTGGTGCGCGACGGGAGGCTGACGATCCCCGCTCCGACCAGCAGCAGGCCGATCGTCACCGCCGTCAGCGCCGGCCAGCCACCGGCTCCGACGGCCAGGCCGAGGAGCCAGCCGCCTGCGGCCGAACCCGCGTAGAAGGCGATCGTGTAGACCGCGCCGGCGTGCCCGCGGAGTGCCGGAGCCGCGCGCGCTCCCGTCCAGGTGGCGCCGGTCGCGTGCAGGGCGAAGAAGCCGGCCGTGAAGACGAGGAGTCCCGCGATCACCACGGCGACGTTCTCGGCGAGCATCACCAGCAGTCCGACGATCATCAGGGCGACGCCGATCCGCATGACGAGGCGGGGGCCGATCCGCGGCCCCCATCTCCCCGCGAGCCGGGAGGAGACGGTTCCCGCGAGGTAGGCGGCGAAGAGGAGGGAGACGAGCGCGGGCGCCAGCGCGAACGGCGGCGCCTCGAGCCGGAACGCCAGGTAGTTGTAGACCGCGACGAACACGCCGACCGCGAGGAACGTCTGCAGCGCGATCGCGACGAGCATCGGATCGCGGAGCACCTGCGCCGTCTTCGCTCGCCAGCCGCCGGGGGCCGCCTCGCGCGCGCCGCCGCCCCGGGGCGCGAGCACGGCGAAGACGATCGCCGCCGCCGCGCAGACGGCCGTCACGACGAGCAGGGCTCCGCGCCATCCGAGCGCCGCCGCGAGCGGTCCGGCGAGCAGGCGTCCGGCGGCACCGCCGATCGTGGTCCCGGAGACGTACGCCGTCGCGGCGGCCGTCGCTCCGGCGCCTCCGACCCGGTCGTGGATCGCCGCGACGGCGAGCGCCGGGACTGCACCCAGTGCCGCTCCCCCGAGGAAGCGCAGGACGAGGAGGAGCTCGAAGGTCGGGGCGACGCAGGCGAGCAGCGCCAGGACCACGGACGTGAGGACCGCGATCCGCATGGATTCGAGCCGTCCGATGCGCTCGGCCACCGAGGCCCACGGCAGCACCGAGAGCGCCAGCCCGAGGGTCGCGGCCGAGACGGTGAGCGCGGCGTCGGACGGGGCGAGGGCCCATTCCCGCGCGAGCTGCGGGAGGACGCTCTGCACTGCGTAGAGCTCGGCGAAGGTCGCGACTCCGGCGGCGAGGAGGGCGATGGTCAGCCTCCGCTGCGAGAAGGGTGCCGCTGCGCGCATCGGTCGGAGGCGTGCGGCGGTGCTCATGATTCCGACGGTAGACCGCCTACGGTTGCATGACTAATGTCCTTTCTCGTACTGTTCATGCGTTCTGGTCATGTCCGGATCTAGGGTGGTGGCGTGTCCGACGACTGGCCCGCGACCCTCCGCCTCCTGCCCCTGCTCGTCGCGGTCGCCCAGACAGGGAGCGTCACGGCGGCGGCCGCCGAGCTCGGGATCCCGCAGCCGACCGCGAGCCGGTCGCTCGCCCGGCTGTCCGCCCTGGTCGGCACCCCCCTGGTCCGCCGGGAGGGACGCGGGGTGGTGCTGACGGAGGCGGGGACCCGTCTCGCCGAGGTCGCTCAGGACGGCATGTCGGTGATCCGCGCCGGGCTCGCGGAGGTGCGGCAGGCGGGCGACGTGGAGCACGGCCGGATCGACCTCGCCTTCCAGACGCTCCTCGGGGAGAGCTTCGTGCCGGATGTGATCCGCCGGTTCCGCCGCCGCTGGCCGCAGGTCGGCTTCGGGCTCCGGCACGGCTCCCGAGCGCTCTGCCTGCGGGCCGTGGCGGAGGGCGAGTCCGAGCTGGCGATCGTCGCGGATCCGCCCGATCTCCCCGGCACCACCACGACGACTCTCTACTCGGAGCCTCTCCTCGCGGTCGTGGACCCTCGTCATCCGCTGGCCTCGCGCCGCTCGGTCACGGTCGAGGACCTCCGCGGCCTCGACCTGATCATGCTGGCGCCCGGCTACGGCCTCCACGAGTCGGCCCGGCGCCTGCTCGCCGTGGACGGCCGCGACCCGGTGCCGGCGTTCGAGGTCGGCGACTACCGCGCCGCCCGAGGACTCGCGGCGGCCGGCCTCGGACTCACGATCCTGCCGCCGAGCCCGTCCTCGGTCGACGACGACGTCCGCGAGATCCCGATCGACGATCCGGGCGCGAGCCGTGAGATCGGTGTGCTCGCCCGAGACACCGGGAACCCGGTCGTCCCCGAGTTCCTGCGGGCCCTGCACGCCGCGGCGGCCGCCCGGCGCCGGTGACCGGTGCTCGGCTCTGCTGTCAAGCACAGGAAGCGGAGGCCCTTCGTGCAGCAAGCTTCGAGAGGATCCCCCGCACCGCCAGCGACACCCCCCTCCCCCCGCTCCTGCACCACGTCACCGAGGACGGCCCCGGTCATGATCCTTCTCCGCACTCACGCCAACCGCTGGACCGCGCGCGCCCGCCGCAGCGGCGTCGTTCTCGGCATCATCACCCTGGTCTCCGATCTCCCCCGCCCGGCCTACCGGACGGTCCGCCTCGACCCGACGAGCGGCGAGCGCTTCCTGCTCCGCGACACCGCCGAGCTCGAGGAGGCCTTCGCCGTGCTCCTCGCCGGGCTCGAGCGCTCGCGCATCGCGGCCTCGGCATCCCCAGCCGAGTCGGCTCCCCCGTGCGCCCCGGTCGACGCGCCCGTCGCAGTCGAGGACGACCTCGAGGAAGCCGCCTGACCTGACGGCGTCCTTGCGGGGAGACCCTCACCGCGCATCAGGTGCCGAGCTCTCCGCCCGCCTCCTTCACACTCGACGTGTCGGATCGACGTGCCGTGACACCTCGACCGGCGGATCCGTCCTCGGCAGGTCCCGCGGACCGATGACCCGTCGGAGCCGGGCCGACCTGCGCGACCGCAGGAGAGCCCGGCGCCAGCGCGGATCAGTGCGGGCTCGGAGGTGGGGGTCGAGCGGGCGGAAGCCTCCCGCGGTCCGCTCCTCGATCAGCACGATCGTCGCGGTCGCGAGGTGCAGTCTCCGGACCGGCTCCCTCTCGGGATGCGGATGCCCGGAGCGCGTGCGGAGCTGCTGCTCCAGCTGCTCCGGGTCGGCGGACCACCAGGTGCTGACGCCGACGCGTCCATCGGGGAGAGGGAAGCGCTCGGTGATGCGGTACGGGAGGCCGTGCTCGGTCATGCAGTAGTGCCTTTCGAGGAGAGGGTCCGGGAGCCCGGGCCGCGCTGCAGCGGCCCGGGCTCCGGTTCACGAGGTGCGGGTCGAGCGACGGCGCAGCGCCGTCAGGGCGCCGCCGGCCAGGAGCAGAGCGCCGGCTCCGGCCGCGAGGGGCCCGGCCGCCGCTCCCGTCGAGGCGAGGACCGTCGGCACGAGTCCGACCGGAGGCACCGCCACCTGGGCGCAGCTGGCTCCGCCGTCGTCCGCGCACGGGTGCAGGACGGTCGTCGGATCGAAGCCCTCCGGGACCTCGGTCAGGCGCGCCCGGTTGGGGATGATCCACGCGTCCACGCCGTCGGCGACCCGTCCGGTCACGGTGAACGTCGTCGACGCTCCCGGTGCCAGAGACAGGTTCTCGACAGTCAGGTCGGACGACGCCGGGCCGCCGTCCCGGGAGATCGTGACGTCGCTCAGGTGCGCGAGCTCGGGGATGTCGGTGAGGGTCACCCCGTCCGCCGGCCGAGCCCCCTCGTTGGCGACCACGATCCTGAACCCGGCACGCCCGCCGTGGTCGACCTGATTCCCGATCGCCGTCTTCTCGATGGAGAGCCTTCCCTCGACGGGCGGCACTGGGATCTCGGCGCAGGACGAGGTCGCATCGTCAGCGCAGGCGTTCTCGACCGTCGGCGGGTCGAAGCCCTCGGGCTGGTGGGTGATCGAGACGCGGTTGGGCAGGGTCGCGGCGTCGTACCCGTCGGCGACCCGGCCGCTGACGTGCAGCGACACCTGGCCGCCGGCGGGGATGTCGAGACCTGTGACGGGCTCCGTGGCCGGCTGCGTTCCTCCGGCGCCGTTCTCGATGGTCGCCTCGAGCAGGTGGTCGAGCGTCGGGACGTCGGTCACGGTCACGTCCGTCGCGTCGACCGTTCCGGTGTTCGCCACGACGATGTCGAAGCCCGCCGTGCCGCCGTGCTCGGCGCTCGCCTGGGACGCGGTCTTCCGGATCAGGAGCGACCCCTCGCCGATGTCGTGCGGGACGGTGGCGCAGGGGTTCGCGTCGGTCCCCGTGCCGGACGAGGCGGGAGCGAAGGGCGCATCGGCGAGGCAGGCCGTGTTCGTCAGCGCGCGGTCCCCCTCGCCGGTCACGATCACGTCGAAGGTCAGCTCGGCCGTCGCCCCGACCGGCAGGCTGCCGGCCGCCCAGGAGATGCGGCCCGTCTCCGCGTCGATCGTGGCCGTGCCCTGCGAGGCGCGGAGGGAGCCGGAGTCGAGCTCGGCGTCGTCGAGCACGCCCTTGTCGAGGTAGTCGATGACGGCGGCGTCGGAGTAGTCCCCGGTCCCGTCCGAGGTCAGCGTCACCCGGTAGGGCACGCGGGCGCCGCGGAGCAGCGGAGTGGCGGAGTCGACCGACGAGGTCTTCGCGATGGTCACGTGCGGCGCGAGCGGATCGAGGCGTGCGACCGCGACCGCACCGTCCGAGCCGTAGGCCCAGTCGTCGATCGCCCGCAGGTCGCCGTAGGAGCCGTGCACCGAGTCGTTGGCGTTGGGGATGCGGCCTCGCCCGGAGTCGTCGCCCTCCCAGCGGTGCACCCCGCCGGACGAGTCGGTGCCGCCGTCGCCGGACGTCACCGCGGAGGTGCCGGAGTACCGCTCCGAGTTCGATCCGGCGAGGAGCGAGTCGTCCCAGTGGACCATCGACGGGTCGTCGCCGCCGCCGGTCGACCTCACGACGGACACGCCGCCGGCGGACGTCTCGGCGTCGACCCGCGTGAAGTGGAACTCGTTCGTGCGGCCGATGGAGGCGCGGAAGGTGACGTCGGGGTCGGTCACGTCGACCGTCCCGCCCTTCGCGTCCCGTCCGTCCCAGTCGACCGAGAAGGGACCGGTCGTCCCCGCGATCCGAGTGAGGTGCACGTCGCGCTCGCCGTCGTAGGAGCCGTCCCCGTCCGCATCGACGTCCACGACGACGGTGCCCGGCTGCGTCCCCAGGACGCCGGTCAGCGTGCCCGCGTCGGAGCCCGCGGTCGACCGGCGGAAGGCGAGGCCCTCGATTGTCGGCGCCTGGTAGGCCGGAGCGATCGACTCCGGCAGGTCGGACGACGGCGGGTCCAGGAAGAGCTTGTAGGTCTGCAGGCCGTCGATCCCGGAGCGTCCGGACGCCTGCACGTACTGCGCCCCGATGCCGCCCGCCTCGCTCGACTGCGGCATGGGGACCGAGAGGTAGGACGGATCGGACGACCCGACCTTCACGTTGCCCTTGTTCGTGGCCTGGACCGTCGAGGCGACCCCGTCGTAGCCGCGCAGCCCCAGCTCGTAGCGGGCGCCCGTCTCCGTGACGGCGTGGAGCGTGAAGGAGGAGCGCCGCTCCTCGGGCGAGGAGTAGGACTCCTTCGCCCCGGACTGGATCGCATAGGAGTCGGACCAGACCCGGCCCGCGACCGCCGCGCCCCGCGCGTCCTGGACGCCGATGCTCCAGACGAGGTTCACCGGCGCCGTCACGTCGTCGTCGGACACCCGGATCTGGAAGATCCCGGTCTCGTCCGCCACGAACGAGCCGCCGGCGGACACCGAGGGCGCCGCTCCGGGCGCGAAGTCCTGCTCGTCGAGGACGGCTCCGCCCGGAGCCGTCACCCGGGCGGTACCGCCGCCGGTCTCGCCCTCGCCGGTGCCCGAGCCCGCCTGGAGCGGGTGGAGGTCCACCCGGAGCGTCTCGCCCTTCTGGACCCAGGCCGAGACGGTCGTCACGCCGGCGTTCGTCGCGCCTCCCTGCAGGAGGGTGTTCTCGATCGTCGTGTGAGGACCGTCGGCGGCGAGGGCGGGCGGCGGCGCGAGGCCTCCGCCCAGCAGCCCGCTCACGAGCACGCAGCCCGCCGTCGTGCCGACCAGCGCTCGCGCCGTCCGCGCTCGGGGTCGTCCGCGCTCGTCCCGCCCCGACTGTTCCGTTCGACTCATCCGATGTCCTCTCCTCTGCCGACCGAGCGCACTGCGTCGGCGGCGACCGTTCAGCCCCACGGAAGGAGAGTATTGCTCGGTTCGACGTCACCGCGGGCGGGACGGCTGCATCCGTGGAGAACGGCGCGAGATGGGCGCTGTGGAGGAGGAAACGGCGCGCGAGAAGAGCCGAGCGGCGTGCTCGCGACGGGTGATCGCGGAGCCTGCGCGGAGTGACCGCGAGCGCGGGCGAGGACTGATCGCGGATGCGGGCGGAAGACGGTCGGCGCCGTCGACGGCGCGAAGAGGCGTCCTGCGAGACGGAGGACCGGCCGTTCCGTCGCCCCGCGCTCTCCGGGAGACCGACGCCGACAGCCACCGGAACGAGCGACCGTTAAAACGAGAACGGCCCGCCGAAGCGGGCCGTTCTGCTCTGTCTCAACCAGAGTGCGCCCGGAGGGATTCGAACCCCCAACCTTCTGATCCGTAGTCAGATGCTCTATCCGTTGAGCTACGGGCGCAGTCCATCGCGTGGGCCAGAGGCGCACGCAACGAGGTACGACTATACATGCCGGGAGCCCCCTCCGCGAATCGGCGGCGGCGGCGCAGACGGCTCCGTCTCGGGACGCCGCCGCAGCCACGAGAACCCAGGCTCCGTCGCGGTGTCCCGGAACGCGCCGCAGAGCCTCCGACGGGCGGATGCCGCTGCTCCCCCTCACGGCGTACCGTGGGCTCATGGAGGCCGCCGCGATCGAGCTCGTGGGCTTCGTCGTCTCTCCGCTGCACCGCTACGAGGGCCGCCCCGCCGATGGCCCGGTGCCGTCCGAGGGCAACGAGCAGCCCGAGCGGATCGAGATCCGCGCAGGCCTCGGCATCGTCGGCGACCGCTTCTTCGCCCAGCGCGCGCACCGCCCCGCGGCGATCACGCTCTTCGCGGTCGAGACCCTCGAGCACATCGCCGCCGAGCTCGGCGCAGGGCCCTTCGACCCCGCCGACGCCCGCCGCAACATCATCGTCCGCGGCGCCGACGTCGATGCGCTCGCCGGCCGCACGTTCGCGATCGAGCAGGGCGGGGAGCGGATCGAGTTCCAGGGCGGACGACCAGCGAACCCCTGCGCCTGGATGGACGTCGTGCTCGCCCCCGGGGCGTTCCGGGCGATGCGGAGGCGCGGCGGCGTCCGGACCGCTCCTCTGACGAACGGCGTCCTCCACACCGGGCCGGCCCGTCTGATCCTCCACAGGTCGGACGACATGCTGATCTGAGCCCGGCGGCGAGCGCCTAGGCTCGCAGCGACCGACTCCCCCGATCGAAGGAGGCCCCGTGCTCCGCCCGAGCGACCTCCTCCCCACTCTCGCCACGACTCTCCGGCGCGGAGTCCGCGACGTCTTCGCGACCACGCGCTCCCGGGGGCGGGATCCTCACCGCCGCACCCGCAGCACCGACGTCTCGGTCCAGCGCGTGCACCATCGCGACGTCTGGGCGCGGGTGAGCACGGTGGGGCGCGACGGCGAGCGCACGTTCGTCCTCGTGCCGGGGATCGGAGTCGCGGCCACGTACTTCGAGCGCCTCGCGCCCGCGCTCAACGAGTTCGGTCCGGTGCACGCCCTCGATCTGCCGGGGTTCGGCGGCGTGCCGCACCCGATCGACGCGCGGCGCATGGACATCGGCGACTACGCCGAGCTGGTCGGCGCGGTCATCGACGAGCTCGGCCTCGACGATCCCGTCGTCCTCGGCCACTCGATGGGGACGCAGGTGGTGGCCGAGCTCGCCGCCCGCCGTCCGGAGCTGACCACCATCGTCCTGCTCGGACCCGTGATGAACCGGCACGAGCGCCGCCTCCCGACCGCCGCGCTCCGCTTCGCCCAGTCGAGCGTCCGCGAGCCCCTCAAGGTCGCGATCCTCGCCGCGGGCGCCTACCTCCTCTGCGGACCGCGCTGGTTCTCCCGCGTGCTGCCCGAGATGATGCACTACCGGATCGAGGAGACCGTCCCCCGGATCCGCGCGTCCGCCCTCGTCATCCGCGGCGAGTTCGACCGGCTCGTGCCGCGCGAGTGGGCGGAGGAGATCGCCCGGTCGATGCCGCACGCGCGGGCCTGGGAGATCCCCGACGCCTCCCACTCCGTGATGCACGCGCACGCGGAGGAGGTCGCCCGCCTCTGCGTCGAGCACGCGCGGGCGCCGCAGCCCGACCGGGACGAGGCCGCCCTCCGCCGCTACCCCGACTCGGAGGTCGACCACTCCGAGGAGGACGCGCCCACCGAGGACCCGATCGGCGCTCTCCGGGGACGCATCACCGAGCTGGCCGGGATCCTCGTGGACGACGACTCCCTCATCGCCGAGGGCAAGACCCTCCACGCCGAGGCGAGCGATCCCGAGGCACTGCACCAGGTCGCTGCCGACCCGGGCGACGGCGAGCTCGTCGAGGGCGGCGGACCGAGGAAGGACGGCGAGCAGGACGGCTGACCACCACAGGCCACCACGACCCGCACGTCGCGCGGCGTGAGACGCCGAGCGCAGCAAGAGCAGCCCTCCCGCCGACGCCACTCGGCGCCCGCCCGTCAGGACTCCGCGCCGACGATCTCCTCGCGGATGCGCCGCAGGTCCTCGGCGAGCGCCCCCAGCAGGATCCAGTGCTGCGGATGCGGAGTCGCGATCACGAGCGGCGCGGTGAGAGCGGGCAGCTCGTCCGTGATCGCCTCCGGCTCGGGAACGTCGACCGACGACTGCACGAGGAGCCGCAGATCGTGGGCGGCCCGGTGCAGCTGGACGGCGATGTCGGCGATCGTCGGCTCCCCGACGAGCTCGTCGTCGTAGAGGTCGTGCACGGTCCGCGTCATGCCCCGGACCCGGGTCACGATGCGCCCCAGCCGCGGGACGACGGAGTCGAGGGCCAGCAGCCGGTCGCGGTGGGAGGAGCGGCGCGGGTTGAGGCGGAGGGACTCCTCGCCGGTCGCGATCGCGTCCTCCGCCTTGCTCTGCATGGTCTGCAGCAGCCGGGCGTTGATGAGCAGCTCGTCGAGCCGGCGGCGCGGGACGGGGGCCTGGAGGGCGTCGCCGAGGTCGTCGAGGGCAGCGGCGAGCTGAGCGGTGAGGTCTCCGATCGCCCGCTCGGCCGGTGCCAGCACGACCGGAGGGACGATGAGCACGTTGATGACGACTCCCACCGCCGCGCCCAGCAGGGTCTCGAGGATGCGGTCGAGCGCGTAGTTCGGCGTGACCGCGCCCACCGAGAGCACGAGCATCGCGCTGATCGGGATCTGCACCGCGGAGGCGGGGGTCAGGCGCACGGCCCACCCGACGGCGATCGCGGCCACGATCGCGAGGAGAACGATGATGCTCTCGCCGCCGAGAACCGTGCCGATCACTGATCCGACGATCACGCCGATGATGACGCCGACCGAGCGCTCGAGGGCCTTGGAGAACGACTGGTTGATGCTCGGCGCGACGACGAGGAGCGCGGCGATCGCGCCGAAGACGGGCAGCGTCCCCGGGAAGACGACGCCGGCGAGGAGCCAGGTGACGACCGTGGCCGCCGCCGTCTTGACCAGCTGCAGCACCGGCGGCCGCGTCGGCACGGTGAAGCTCGAGGTCAGGCGCATGGGACCACGGTAGCGAGCACCCGCCGCCTCGCGGTCCCCGCGCGCATCACCGGCTCGCGGCCGCCTCGACGCTCGCGAGCACCGCGCGGAGCGAGCGCGACGCCTCCGCCCGCAGATCGGCGGGCACCCCCGAGAGCAGCACCCGCTCGGCGTCGAGCACCTCGGGGAAGGCCCGGTCGACCAGCTCCTCCCCCTCGCGAGTCAGCGTGATGAGCGAGCCGCGCCCGTCCGCCGGGTTCGCGGCGCGCCGCACCAGGCCCCGCCGCTCCAGCGAGTGCACGCGCTTGGTGATCGCGGGAGCGGAGGCGAGGGCGATCGTCCGGAGGGTCGTCGGCGACTGCGGAGCGCCGGCGCGACGCAGCGTGGAGAGCACGTCGAACTCGCCGCGGGTCAGCCCGTGGGCGGCGAGCAGCTCCTCCGTCGCCCGCACGATCAGCGCGGAGGCGCGGATCACCCGCCCGACGACGTCGACGGCGGAGGTGTCGAGCTCGGGCCGCAGCACCGCCCAGCCCGCCCTGATCTCGTCGACCGCGTCGCCCGGCTGGCTTTCAGACTGATTCACACGTAAAGTATATCTGCTTCACCCGTGAAACACTTCTCCGGCCGCCGCCGCTCGGACCCCGATCAGAGGACCCGATGGCCGCCACCCCCGTTCTGCCCCACCCCCGCGAGCTCCTCGCCTTCGGCCCGCACGCCGGCGCCCATCGCGTCGCCCTGCGCGCCGGCGTCTCGATCGCCGTCCCGCTGCTCGTCCTCTGGGCGCTCGGCCGCACCGATCTCGCCCTCTACGCGACCTTCGGCGCCTTCACGACCCTCTACGGTCGCCAGCACACGCACCGGCCGCGCCTGCTGATGCAGCTGTCGGCAGCCGCGTTCCTCGTCACCACCGTGACCCTCGGCACCGTCGTCTCCCTCTCTCCTCACCGCGACTGGCTGATCATCCCCGTCGTGGTCGCCGTGACCGTCGCGGCGGCCTACCTCAGCGACGCCCTGCACTGGCACCCGCCCGGCCCACTGTTCCCGGTGTTCGCCGTCACGGCGTGCGCGTCCGTCCCGTCCGAGCCCTCGCGGATCCCGCTCGCCGTCGCTCTCGCCGCGGGCTCCGCCGCCTTCTCGCTCGTCGTCGGCCTGAGCGGTCTCGCGCTCCCCCGCGCACGCCGCCTCGCCCCGACGCCGTGGCGCACCTCGTTCCGCGCAGCGGCGGCCCGTCCGGCGACGCGCGCCGCCCTGCTCCGCTTCGGGACCGTCGTCCTGGTGGCGGGCACCGTCCCGACCGCGACGGGCCTGGGCCACCCCTACTGGGCGATGGTCTCCGCCGTCGCAGCCGTCTCAGGAGCGGACGCCGGCGCCCGGCTCGTGCGCGCGGGACACCGGATGCTCGGCACGATCGTCGGAGTGCTGATCGCGGCCGCGCTCCTGGCCCTGCCGCTCTCCCCGCTCGCCGTGATCGTGGTGGTGGTGCTCCTCCAGATGACCGCCGAGCTCGTCGTCGGCCGCAACTACGGCCTGACCCTCGCCTTCGTCACTCCGCTCGCGATCCTCATGGTCGAGCTCGCGCATCCCGTCGACGAGCTCGTGCTGCTGCGCGACCGGGCGCTCGAGACCGCGCTGGGCGTGCTCGTCGGAGTCGTGGCGACGCTCCTGACCCACGCCGCCTCGCAGCGCTCGCGCTCCCGCTCCTAGGCTCAGGAGGATGGACCGCACGATCCCCGCTGTGCTCGCCGAGATCACGGCGGCCGTCGCCGAGGTGCGCGACGTCGCACGGTCTGAGCAGGACGGCGCGCGGGCCCGCGTCGCGGACCGGCTCGACGAGCTGTTCGCCGGAGCGACGACCCGCCGAGACGTCCGGGCGGCGGCCGCCGACGCGCTCGGGCTCTGGGGCGGGGCGGGCTCCTTCTCGAACGTCGGCTCGGCCGAGGCCGACCACGCGATCAGGCGCCTGTACCGGGCCCTACGCGCCGGCCGCTCCTGGCTGCTCCACACCGGCTGACCCGCACGTCGCGACCGCCGGAGCTCGCCGGGAACGACGAAGGCCCCCTGCTTCCGTGGAAGCGGGGGGCCTTCTCGTTGGCGGTACCGGTGGGATTTGAACCCACGGTGGACGCAAGCCCACACATGTTTTCGAGACATGCTCCTTCGGCCGCTCGGACACGGTACCGGGGTCGAGTGTACGCGACGGCCGGAAGTCGCGCCAATCGAGAGGACGGGCCGCCGTCAGGCGGGGAGGAGGAAGCCGAGCACGCGGTCCCACTCCGGGATCGCGAGCAGGTGGCCGCGGCCGGGCACGACTTCGAGGCGGGAGTCGGGCAGCCGCGCGGCGTACCACTCGGCGTGGCGGCGGCCGGCGACCGCGTCCTCGGCGCCGTAGAGGAGGAGCGCGGGCGGCTCGGCGGACTCGACGGCGAAGCCCCACTCCTGCACGCCGTAGCCGATGAGGTCGGCGGCCATGCCGAGGGCGCCCTGGGCGGCGGCGCGCTCGAGCATGCGCGAGAGGCGCTCGCGGACGCCGGGGGTCTCGACCACCGCGGTGTCGGCGTCGCCGGAGCCGAGCATCCCGAGCAGGGCGTCCGGGGCGGGGGTCGGGCCGAAGGCCCCCTCGAGCGTGCGGGTGAGCGCGCGGACGGCCTCGTCGAGCGGAAGCTCGGCCAGGCGGGCGAGCTCGGCGCGGTTCTCGTCGCCGACCCACGGCACGGCAACGTCGGGAGCGGGCGTGCCGATCACGGCGACTCGCTCCACGAGGCCGGGGTAGTTCGCGGCGAGCGCGAGGGCCACGCGGCCTCCCGCCGACCAGCCGGCGGCGCTGACGGAGGCGATGCCGACGGTCGCGAGGTACTCGGCGATGTCGGCGGCGGCCTGCTCGGGGCTGGCTCCGACACCCGCTCCGGCGGGGTCGAGGTCGGTCAGGAGGGAGGAGGCG
The DNA here is from genome assembly GCF_002931595.1 of Rathayibacter sp. AY2B9. Taxonomy (NCBI): domain Bacteria; kingdom Bacillati; phylum Actinomycetota; class Actinomycetes; order Micrococcales; family Microbacteriaceae; genus Rathayibacter; species Rathayibacter sp. AY2B9. Next base: position 122,764 of record NZ_PSUB01000002.1, on the reverse strand, counting down.
CCGTAGCCCGGGCGGTCGAACGAGAGCAGGCGCACCCCGTGGCGCGCGGTCGCCTCCGGGTCGGGGTCGAAGTCCGAGGAGCCGGGAGCGGGATGCGCCAGGACGACGACCCGCTCGGCGCCCTCGGGGCCGGACCAGCTGACTCCGAGCGGGCGGCCGGACTTGAGGACGTGCACTGTCGAGGGCATGTCCCCCAGTCTCCCGCAGACGTCCGACGCCGACGGAGCGGCGCTCGGGGCTGAGTCGTTCTCCGAGGCGCGATCCTCCGCCTCCGCCCCTCCGCGACGACGCTCCTCCACAGACGGCTTCCACGAGACCTCTCCCCGGGCCTGGCGCGCCCCGCTCCCGGCGTCGGTGGTCGACGGTACTGTCGAAGACACGTTCGAACGAGCGGCGGTGTCGGGGGTCCCCCGTAGCGTCGCGCTCGTCCCCCTCCTCCGCCCCGAAAGGACCTCATGGCCTCCTCGAAGACGCGCACCGCCCCGTACCGCTGCTCGGAGTGCGGATGGACGACCGCGAAGTGGGTAGGCCGATGCGGCGAGTGCCAGCAGTGGGGCTCCGTGATCGAGAGCACCGAGCGCACCGGCCTCGTCCGTGCGGTCGCCGCTGTGGCTCCGGCCGCCGGCCGCATCGCGCGGCCCATCACCGAGATCGAGACCACGTCGGCGGCGCACCGCCCCACCGGCGTGGGCGAGCTCGACCGCGTGCTCGGCGGCGGGATCGTCTCCGGCGCGGTCGTGCTGCTCTCGGGAGAGCCCGGCGTGGGCAAGTCGACCCTCCTGCTCGAGGTCGCGAGCCGCGCCGCGGCCGAGGGCCAGAGGGTCCTCTACGTCAGCGCGGAGGAGTCGGCCGCGCAGGTGCGCATGCGGGCCGAGCGCACCGGCGCGATGCACGACAGCCTCTTCCTCGCGGCCGAGACCGACCTCGCCACCGTGCTCGGCCAGATCGACGAGGTCCGGCCGGACCTGCTCATCGTCGACTCGGTGCAGACGGTCGCGAGCGACACCGTCGACGGCCTGCCCGGCGGTCCCAGCCAGGTCCGCGAGGTCGCCGCGACCCTCATCCGCGTCTGCAAGGAGCGGGCGCTCCCCCTCGTGCTCGTCGGACACGTCACGAAGGACGGCTCCATCGCGGGGCCGCGCCTGCTCGAGCACCTGGTCGACGTGGTCTGCCACTTCGAGGGCGACCGGCAGACGGCGCTGCGCTTCGTCCGCTCGCTCAAGAACCGCTTCGGCCCGACGGACGAGGTCGGCTGCTTCGAGATGACCGCCGAGGGCATCGCCGAGATCCCCGACCCGAGCGGTCTGTTCCTCAGCCGCACCCGCTTCCCCACCCCGGGCATCTGCGTCACGGTCGCGATGGAGGGACGCCGCGCGCTCCCCGTCGAGATCCAGGCGCTCGTGATCGCGAACGACGGCGAGCACCCCCGCCGCGTCACGAACGGAGTCGACGCGTCCCGGGTCGCGATGATCCTCGCGGTCCTCGAGCGGCAGGCGGGCATCCCCCTGCGGCGCTGCGACGTCTACGTGTCGACCGTCGGCGGCGTGAAGCTCATGGAGCCGGCGGCGGACCTGGCGATCGCGGTCGCCATCGCCTCCGCCCACGCCTACACGCCGCTGCGGCCCGGGATCGCCGCGTTCGGCGAGATCAGCCTCTCGGGAGACATCCGGCCCGCCTCAGGAGCGAAGCAGCGCGCCTCCGAAGCGACACGACTCGGGCACTCCTCGCACCTCGACTCCAGCGCCTTCACCCTCTCGAGCGCGATCACCCACGCGCTCGTCCCCGTTCCCGAGCGCATCCGTCCGGAGCGGGTTCCCACGCACTGACGGCCGCGTCCCCGGCACGCTGCACAGGCACCCGTCCACCGCTCGGAGCCGCGGGTGCCCCCGTCCACCGCATCGTCGAGCATCGACAACGGAGGCGAACACCGGCTCCGTGGGCACTTCCCGACAGCTCCCGGCGACCACCGCACGCGTCCGCTCCGCCGCGGCCGCCCGTCGCAGCCTGCCCCTAGACGCCGCCCCCGCCGCCGCTCGAGG
>NZ_PSUB01000002.1:0-120715 GCF_002931595.1 Rathayibacter sp. AY2B9 | reverse complement strand
CCCTCGACTCCGTCGTCCCGCGGCTGGGGCGCATCGTGACCCGGGTCCGGGGCATGACGCGGACCGTGCACGACCTCTACGACGACGAGAACGAGGACACGCTGCCGGCGAAGGCCGCCGCGTGGAAGCCGTTCGGTCCGGAGTACCAGACCGGCTCCTCGCCGGTGCGCTCGTAGGCCGACGCGAGCTCCGCCGACCACTCCTTCTCGAGACCGAAGAGCACGGCCCACGGCAGCAGGCGCTCCGTCACCTCGACCACCTCGACCGGTCCGACCGCGCGCCGGTCCGCCCCGCGGGGCGACTGCAGCATCGCGATCCGGTCGGCCTCGGCCAGGCGGATGTACAGCTCGAGCCCGCGCAGATGGTCGCGCAGCTCCGCGCCCGCGGCCGTCAGCGGCACCCTCGAGACCAGGATCGTCCCGACGACGGCCGCGACGATCGCGACGAGCATCAGCACGAGCGGGAGCGCTCCGCCGAAGGAGCCGGTCATCAGGAGGATCGCGCCCAGGAAGGCGGCCATGACACCCAGCAGCAGCGGGACGATCACGAGCACGCTGCCGCCGATCGTCCCGGCCTTCTTCAGTCCCGCCTCGGTCACCCTGTTGCCCAGCGCAGTCTGGAACTGTCCGACGGCCTTGCCGAACTCCTTGTCCTTGCCCGAGAGCTCACGCACCGTCCCCGGCGCCCGGCCGAGGGCGATGTCGAGGAACTCGCGGTCGTCGGAGGCGAGGGGCCGCGGGCGTCCCGCGCGTCGCGTCGGCGTCGTCGCAGGGTCGAGCACCCGCACGGCGTACTCCTGCTTCCGCCCCTCCCCCGTCTCCTCGATGCGCACGAGACCGCGGACGGCGGCGTCCAGGAGTCCGGCCGCGGGGGCCTTCGACGTCTTCCGCAGCAGCGCGGCGGAGAGGAACAGCCCCTCCGCGGGCGGGTCGTACTCGGCGACGACGGTCGGGCGGCCGGGAGCGTCGCGGAGCACGGTCCGGCGGCGGTGCACGGCGAGCGCGAGGCCGATCAGGACCGCAGCGAGGCCGCCCAGCTGCACCCAGGACCAGCCGGAGGCGAGGTAGCGGTCGTCGCGCGGCGTGAAGGTCCCGGGAGCGAAGCCGATCGCCACGGTCACGTTCTCCCCCGGAGCCAGCGACTCCCCCGATGCCGTGACGACCGCGCCGTCGCGGCCGATCGGACAGGGCGTCGTCGAGCCCTCCGGTCCCCGGTAGCAGCTGACGGTCCCCGTCGCGGCGGAGGCCAGCGACCCGGCGAGCTCGACGCGCACGTCGTAGCGGTCGAAGGACTGGCGCCAGCCCGTGCCGTTGACGTCCCAGTAGAACTCGTCCTCGCCGCTGCGCGTGCCGGATCCAGGCAGGGTCGTGTTGTGCTGCGTGTAGGTGAAGACGTAGGTCTGGCTGCCGCTGACGAACTCGTCCGCCGCGCTGGTGACCAGGAGGAAGCCGTCCTCGCGCTCGGTGTCGACCGGCCGCGCCTCCCCGTCGCCGTCGGTGACGGACACCAGGTCGACGTCGGTCGGGTGCCCCTCGTAGTCGAGCGGGATCGCGCGCTGCATGCCGCGGTTCTGCGACGGCGGGAACTCGGCGACGAAGGTCTCGACAGTGGTCAGCGTCGAGCGGCCCTCCTCGTCGCGGTCGAGACGGAAGTCGGCCGAGTACTCCGAGAACCGGAAGCCGTCCACGTCCGCGCGCACGACACCCGCGACGGGCTGCGGAGCCGCGACAGGGTGCGGAGCCGCCACGGCCTGCGCCGCCGCTCCGCCGACCAGCAGCGGGACCGCGAGGGCGACGGCCGCCGCGCGCCGCGCGACCACCCCCGCCCGGCCGGTCGAGGCGGACAGGATCGTGCCGAGCAGCCCCCACATGCCTGCGATGCTACGCGCCGACGCTCGCCCGGCACGTCCCCCGGGCGGACTACTGGAGCAGGAACTGCGTGGGCGAGCCCGAGGGGATGCCGGAGACCGATACCGACAGGTTGTAGGCGGCGCCGCCCGCCTCGACCGCCTCGCGTCCGCCGGAGCAGGTGTCGGCGGAGGAGCGGGTGCGGTCCCACGTCAGCGCGCTGCCCATCACCGAGCGGCCCGCCTGGAGGAGCACCGGCAGATCGGCCGCGCCGGTCTGGCAGTCCGTGGAGGTCCAGATCTGCTCGGAGCCGCTCGTGATCGTGAAGACCTGCTTGCTCGTGCCCGCGTCGATCACGCAGTCGGTGCTCGAGATGTTGGCCAGCGAGAGCGAGAGCTGCGGATCCTCGCCGGGCGCGTAGCTCGTGGCGTCCGTGACCGCGGTGACGGCGACGGAGTCGGCCGTGCAGGCGGGTGCGGCGCCGGGCGTCGCACCGGGCGAGGTGGTCGGGTAGAGCGTCGGCAGCACGACGGTCGGCGTGGGGCTCGACGCGGCGTCGGAGCCGGTCATCCGCGGGAGCAGCGACAGCACCACCGCCAGGCCCGCGACGATGACGACCAGCGCGAGCAGCACTCCGGCGCGGCGTCGCCGGTAGACCCGGGAGGGCAGGCGGCGGGGCGGCGGAGTCACCGGGACAGGCTACGACGTGGCGGCGGTCAGAGCGTCTTCAGCATGCGGGTGTTGCCGAGCGTGTTCGGCTTCACCCGGGCGAGGTCGAGGAACTCGGCGACTCCCTCGTCGGGAGAGCGGAGCAGCTCGGCGTAGACCTCGGGGTCGACGACCTTCTCGCCGATCGGCTCGAAGCCGTGGCGGGCGAAGAAGTCGACCTCGAAGGTGAGGCAGAACAGGCGCTTCAGGCCGAGCTCGCGCGCGTCGTTCTCGAGGCGCTCCAGGATGTGGTGGCCCACACCCCTCCCGAGCCAGTCCTGCGCGACCGCGAGGGTGCGCACCTCCGCGATGTCGTCCCACATCACATGCAGCGCACCGCAGCCGATCGCCGTCCCGTGGCCGTCCTCGGCGATGCGGAACTCCTGCACGGCGCCGTAGAGCACCACGCGGTCCTTGCCCAGGAGGATGCGCTCGTTCACGAGCGGCTCGCTGAGCTCCTGGATGAAGGGGACATCGCTCGTGCGCGCGCGGCGCACCGGGTACTTCCAATCGGCCATTCGACAAGCCTAGGCCGCACCGGGCGCGGGATCCTGCGAGCAGGCGCCCACCCCCGGACGACGACGTGCCCGCCCCCTCGCGAGAGGGGACGGGCACGGGGTCGTTCGGCAGCCTGCTACGACATCAGGTCGGGCGTCGCCGGGCCGGCCGTGGCTGCTCCGGTGGACGCGCCGGCGCTGATCGAGATCAGACGCGGGGTCGTGGTGAAGACGAACTTGTTGTCGGCGAAGTCCACGTGGATGTGGTCTCCGGCGCCGAGCTCGCCGTGCAGGATCCGCTCGGACAGCTGGTCCTCGATCTCGCGCTGGATCGCGCGGCGCAGGGGGCGCGCACCGAGGGCCGGGTCGAACCCGACCTCGATCAGGCGCTCCTTGGCCGGCTGCGTCAGCTCCACCGTCATGTCACGGTCGAGCAGACGGTCGCCCAGGCGCTTGATGAAGAGGTCGACGATCTGGAGCAGCTCGGGCTTCGACAGCTGCGGGAAGACGATGACGTCGTCCACGCGGTTGAGGAACTCGGGCTTGAAGTGCTTCTTGAGCTCCTCGTTGACCTTGCCGCGCATGCGGTCGTAGCCGGTGGCGTTGTCGCCCTCGATCTGGAACCCGACGGGACCACCGGCGATGTCACGAGCACCGAGGTTGGTGGTCATGATGATGACGGTGTTCTTGAAGTCGACGACACGGCCCTGGCCGTCGGTCAGTCGACCCTCCTCCAGGATCTGGAGGAGCGAGTTGAAGATGTCCGGGTGCGCCTTCTCGATCTCGTCGAAGAGGACCACGCTGAACGGCTTGCGGCGCACCTTCTCGGTGAGCTGGCCGCCCTCCTCGAAGCCGACGAACCCGGGAGGGGCGCCGAACAGCCGCGAGACGGTGTGCTTCTCGCCGTACTCCGACATGTCGAGCGAGATCATCGCGTTCTCGTCGTCGAAGAGGAACTCGGCGAGCGCCTTGGCCAGCTCGGTCTTCCCGACGCCCGTGGGGCCGGCGAAGATGAACGAGCCCGAGGGGCGCTTGGGGTCCTTGAGGCCCGCGCGGGTGCGGCGGATCGTCCGCGAGAGTGCCGCGATGGCCTCCTCCTGGCCGATGACGCGCTGGTGCAGGGCCTTCTCCATGAAGACGAGCCGCGAGGACTCCTCCTCGGTGAGCTTGAAGACCGGGATGCCCGTCGCCTGGGCGAGGACCTCGGCGATCAGGCCCTCGTCGACCACGCCGGTGGCCTTGACGTCGCCCGACTTCCACTGCTTCTCGAGGCGCAGGCGCTCACCGAGCAGCTGCTTCTCCTCGTCGCGGAGCGACGCGGCCTTCTCGAAGTCCTGGTCCTCGATCGCGGCCTCCTTGGCGGAGCGGACCACGGCGATGCGGTCGTCGAAGTCGCGCAGCTCCGGCGGCGCCGAGAGGATCGAGAGGCGCAGGCGTGCGCCGGCCTCGTCGATCAGGTCGATCGCCTTGTCGGGGAGGAAGCGGTCGCTGATGTAGCGGTCGGCCAGGTTGGCCGCCGAGACGATCGCGCCGTCGGTGATGGACACCTTGTGGTGCGCCTCGTAGCGGTCGCGCAGGCCCTTGAGGATGTTGATCGTGTGGGGCAGCGACGGCTCCGCGACCTGGATCGGCTGGAAGCGGCGCTCGAGAGCGGCGTCCTTCTCGAAGTGCTTGCGGTACTCGTCGAGCGTGGTCGCGCCGATGGTCTGCAGCTCGCCGCGGGCGAGCAGCGGCTTGAGGATCGAGGCGGCGTCGATCGCGCCCTCAGCGGCCCCTGCGCCGACGAGGGTGTGGATCTCGTCGATGAAGGTGATGATGTCGCCGCGGGTGCGGATCTCCTTCGTGACCTTCTTGAGGCGCTCCTCGAAGTCACCGCGGTAGCGGGATCCGGCGATGAGCGAGCCGAGGTCGAGCGTGTAGAGCTGCTTGTCCTTCAGCGTCTCGGGCACGTCGCCGCGCACGATCGCCTGGGCGAGGCCCTCGACGACGGCGGTCTTGCCGACGCCGGGCTCGCCGATCAGGACGGGGTTGTTCTTGGAGCGGCGGGAGAGGATCTGCATGACCCGCTCGATCTCCTTCTCGCGCCCGATGACCGGGTCGAGCTTGTTGTCGCGCGCCGCCTGGGTGAGGTTGCGTCCGAACTGGTCGAGGATCTGCGATCCCCCCTGAGGCTGCTGCTGCTCACCGCCCACGGCGACCTGCTCCTTGCCCTGGTAGCCCGAGAGCAGCTGGATGACCTGCTGGCGCACGCGGTTCAGGTCGGCACCGAGCTTGACCAGCACCTGAGCGGCGACGCCCTCGCCCTCGCGGATGAGGCCGAGCAGGATGTGCTCGGTCCCGATGTAGTTGTGGCCGAGCTGCAGCGCTTCGCGCAGGGACAGCTCGAGGACCTTCTTCGCCCGAGGCGTGAAGGGGATGTGGCCGGTCGGCTGCTGCTGCCCCTGGCCGATGATGTCCTGCACCTGCTCGCGCACAGCGTCGAGCGAGATCCCGAGGGACTCGAGCGCCTTCGCGGCCACTCCCTCGCCCTCGTGGATCAGGCCGAGCAGGATGTGCTCCGTGCCGATGTAGTTGTGATTGAGCATCTTGGCCTCTTCCTGGGCCAGGACGACGACGCGCCGCGCGCGATCGGTGAATCTCTCGAACATGCTGTCACTCCCTACAGAACCCGCAGGGGTGGGCTCCGATACGTCGACTGTAACCAGCGCTCCCCCCGGTGAGCAGGCCTGTTCGCCCTGGGCGTGCACGCGATCCGGGAGGGGTGCGGGCGGCGGTCCCGTCCACCGGTCCATGCGAAGGCATACACTTCCCGCATGAGCAACCTGGAGGAGCATCCCGACGAGCTCCCCGTCGCCGCGGAGCCGGTCCCTCGCGAGCCCGGCGCGGTCGAGATCCTGGAGGCACGGCTCGTCCCGCTCGGCGGTCCGCGTGCGATCGAGGTGCGCCGCACCCTCCCCCAGCGCTCGCGCTCGACCATCGGCGCATGGTGCTTCGCCGACCACTACGGCCCGGTGCGGCTCGGCGAGGAGGCCGGGATGGACGTCCCGCCGCACCCGCACACCGGCCTGCAGACCGTGAGCTGGCTCTTCGAGGGCGAGATCGAGCACCGTGACAGCGTCGGCAGCCTCGCCGTGGTGCGCCCGGGCGAGCTCAACCTGATGACGGCCGGACGCGGCATCTCGCACTCGGAGGTCTCGACCGGGGGCGCGCCCGTTCTGCACGGGGTGCAGCTCTGGGTCGCGCTGCCCGAGGAGGCGCGGCTCGTCGATCCGTTCTTCGAGCACCACCGCGGCGTGCCCGTGGAGCTGCCCGGCGCGCTGGTGCGCGTCTTCGTCGGAGGGATGCTGGGCGCGTCGGTGCCCGCGAGCACCTTCACTCCGCTGGTCGCCGCTCAGATCGACCTCGAGCCGGGTGCCCGGGTCGAGCTGCCGGTCGAGGAGTCGTGGGAGTACGGCGTGCTCGTCGACGCCGGCCCGGTGGCGGTCGAGGGCGCGGACGTCCCGCGCTCGGACCTCGCCTACTTGGCGCCCGGCCGCTCGCACCTGATGCTGACCGCCGGGGACGCGGGCGCCCGCGTGGTGCTGCTCGGCGGCGAGCCGTTCGCCGAGGAGCTGGTGATGTGGTGGAACTTCGTCGGCCGCAGCCACGACGACGTGGCGGCCGCCCGCGCGCGCTGGCAGTCCGACGTGATCGCCGGGGCGGATCCCGCGGGACCGTTCGGCACCGTCGACGGGTACGGCGGACGCGCGCTCCCCGCGCCCGTGCTGCCGACCGTGCGCCTGAAGCCGCGCCGCCGGGCCTGAGCCGAGACCGTCAGGCCGAGGCGCTCCGAGGCGGGGCCGCCGACGCGGGAGCGCGGAAGTCGCGATGATCCCGCTCGACCACCGCGACTCCCGCGCTCTCACCGGCGCGTCAGGACGCGTCCGACTCCTTCTTCGCGGCGGCCTTCGCAGCGGCCTCGCGATCGGTGGCCTCGGCCGTCTCGCGGAAGGCGCGGCGCGGATCCTGCAGCGCGCTCATCGGCGAGAGGTCGCGCGGAGTGACGGCGTCGACGAGCCAGCCCGTGATGATCCGCCACTTGCGGTCCAGGGTCGGCATCGCCGCTCCGTGGTAGGCGCGGTGCGCGAGCCAGGCGGGGAGGCCGCGCAGCTTCACGCCCTTGATCAGGCCGGCGCCCTTGCCGATGCCGTACTCGGCGACGGTCCCGACGGAGGCGTGGCGGTACTCCTCCACGGTGCCTCCGGTGAGGTCGGCGATGATGTTGCGCGCCAGGAGCTTGGCCTGCCGGACCGCGTTCTGCGCGTTCGGCGGGTAGTACGCGGGCTGCTTCTCGCTGGTGAGGTCCGGCACCTGCGCGCCGTCGCCGGCCGCCCAGGCGCCGCCCACCGGCTCGCCGTCCTCGCGGATGACCCGCAGGCGCGCATCCGCCATGACGTGGCCCTTCGGCCCGCGGGGCGCGTCGGTCGCGTCGAGGATCGGGTTCGGCTTCACGCCGGCGGTCCACACGATCGTGGCCGTCGGGATGCGCTCGCCCGAGGAGAGCTCCACGACGCCGTCCTCGCAGGAGGGCATCGTCGTCTTCAGGTGCACGTGCACGCCGCGCGAGCGGAGGTGGTCGAGCGTCCACTTCGAGAGCTCGGGACCGACCTCGGGGGCGACCCGGTCCAGCGCCTCGACGAGGTGCCAGGTGACGTCGCCCATCGAGAGGGAGGGCTGTGCGGCGAGAGTCTTGCGGCTGAGGTCGAGCAACTCGCTCAGCGCCTCGACGCCGGTGTAGCCGCCGCCGACGAAGACGAAGGTGAGCAGGCGCCGGCGCTCGGCGGGATCGGTGGTGAGCGCCGCCTTCGCGATGTTCTCGATGACGCGGTCGCGCAGGTGCGCCGCCTCCTCCACCGTCTTGAAGCCGATGCCGTGCTCGGCGAGGCCCGGCGTGGGGAAGGTGCGGGTGACGGCTCCGAGCGCGAAGACGACCTGGTCGAACTCGATCGTGCGGGTGGAGCCGTCCATCGCGGCGACGGTGGCGCTGCGCTCGGCGAGGCTCACGCCGGTGATCGCGCCGCGGATCACGCGGGTGCGCTTGAGCGCGGAGACCAGCGGCACCGTGACGTGGCGCGGCTGGACGTGCCCGCCGGCGACCTCGGGCAGCAGCGGCTGGTAGGTCATGTAGGGGTTCGGCTCGACGACGGTGACGTCGATCGGCGCGTCCCCCCGCCTCTTCTCGAGGCCCCAGGCCGTGTACAGGCCGACGTAGCCGCCGCCGAGGATGAGGATGCGCGTCGTACGGGATGCCGTCATGTCCGTTCCCTTCTCGAACCCGGCGCCGGGCAGGCGGAACCGGATGGTGCTGAGGACGCTCCGACGCTACGCGGGGCGCGGCGGCCCGCACAGGGACTTGCGCGACGAGTCGGGGCCGCGCATCCTCCGCCGTCGGGCGGTGGCGCGGATCGCTACTGCAGTGCCGAAGTGAGCCGCGCCAGGTTGTCGAGCAGGGTCGAGCGGAGCGGCTGCTGCCGCCACTCGCGGAGGGTCAGCTCGCGGGAGTGCTCGCGGTAGTCCTGCTGCACCTGGCGCAGGTCCTCGACGAACTCCGAGCCGCGCACCATCAGCGAGACCTCGAGGTTGAGCGTGAAGGAGCGCATGTCCATGTTGCTCGAGCCGATCACGGCGACGTCGTCGTCGATCGTGAAGTGCTTCGCGTGCAGGATGGTCGGCTTGCGGTACATCCAGATGCGCACGCCCGCGGTCAGCAGCGTCTCGTAGTACGAGCGCTGGGCGTGGTAGACCACGGCCTGGTCGCCGATCTCGGAGACGAAGAGCTCCACGTGCACGCCCCGCCGGGTCGCCGTCGTGATCGCGTAGAGCATCGCCTCGTCGGGCACGAAGTACGGGCTGGTGATGATGATCGACTTCTGCGCCGAGTAGAGCAGCGTCAGGAACAGCCGCAAGTTGTTCTCGCCCTCGAACCCCGGGCCGCTCGGCACCACCTGGCAGTCGATCGTGTCGCGCTGCTGCAGCGCCTCCATCGGCTCCGACTCCCGCAGGAGCAGCTCGTCGGTCTCGCTGTACCAGTCGGTGATGAAGATGGCGTTGATGCCCTGCACCACCGGCCCCTCGAGGCGCACCATCAGGTCGTGCCAGTGCAGGCCGCGACGGATGTTGCCGCGCTTGTTGTAGCTGGAGTCGACGACGTTCTGCGAGCCCATGAAGGCCGCGTTGCCGTCGACGATCAGCAGCTTGCGGTGGTTGCGCAGGTCCGGCCGCTGGTACTGGCCGCGCCACGGCCGCACAGGGAGCATGTACGACCACGAGGCGCCCGCCCGCTCGAGGGCACGCAGCCGGCGATGGGTGCCGCTGTAGTAGCCGGGCACGCGGATCGACGCGATGTGGTCGAGGAGGATCCGCACCCGCACCCCGCGCGCCACCGCGCGGTCGAGCGCGTCGAAGAAGGGCGCGGTGGTCGAGTCGGCGGCGAGGATGTAGAACTCGCAGTGCACGTACCGGCGGGCGCGGTCGATCTCGGCGGCCATCGCGCGGATGGTCTGCTCGTAGTCGCCCTGGAGGCGCGCGTCGTTCCCGCCGACCAGCGGCATCGCGCCGAGGTTGCGGTTGAGGGTGACCACCGACTCCAGCCACTGCGGCCACGGGTGCTCCCGGGCGACGCGGTCGATGCCGTCGGTCGACTCCAGGATGAACCGGTTGATCTCCTGCTGCTTCCGGCGGCGCTTGCGCGGCAGCCGGTAGCTCCCGATGAAGAGGAACAGCAGGATGCCGACGTACGGGATGAGGAAGATCGCCATCAGCCAGGCGAGGCCGGTGGTCGGACGGCGGTTCCGCGGCACGACGATGACGGCGATCACGCGGACCACGAGCTCGACGACGACAGCCGCGATCGGGAGGATCACGGCCCAGTCGGGTGCGGGCACCGCGCCTCCTCGTTCGTCGTGCGGAGCCGCTCAGCGGGCGCGGGAGGCACCCGCGCGGCGGCGGTGGTCAGGAGGCGTCGCGGGGAGGCAGGCCGCGGCGCTCGCGCTCGCGGGCCTCGATGCGGTCGTACGCTCGGCGCTCGTTGCGGTCCGAGCGGATGAGGGCGCGCATCACGAACCAGAAGATGGCTCCGACCGTGATCGTCGGCACGAGGGCCCACAGCCCCTGGTTCCACAGCTCCCAGTCCATGCGGCGATCCTACCCGCGGCACCGGCGCGGGAGCCGTGAGCCCGGAGGCCCGTGCGCCCAGCGGCCTTCGCGGGCGCTGGGCGCTACTGGCTCTCGACCGACTTGTTCAGCGCCGCGGCATCGGAGTTGAGGCCTTCCAGCTCCGAGCGCAGGCCGTCGTACACGGCGATGTCCGCGTCGATGGCGGCGCGGGTGGCGTCGACGGCCTGGCTGCGAGCGAGCAGATCGGCGCGCTCCGTCTCGAACTCGGCCGTCGATCCGAAGTCGCCGCTGTCGGCGCGCGAGTTGAAGTCGTCGATCTCGACGTTGAGCGCGTCGTACTCGGCGTTGTTCGCATCGATCCGCGCCGTGAGGTCGGCGTACATCGTCTCGATCCGGGAGACCAGGTCCTCGATGCGGTTCTCGAGATCGGTGAAGACCGCCTCGTAGCGGGCGTTCAGGCCCACGACGACCGAGCGGTCGTCGAAGAACTCGGCGTAGTGCGCCTCGAGCGCCGGTGGCAGGTCGGCCACCTCGGTCCCCAGGATCGAGTGCAGCTCGTTGACGCGCTCGCCGAGGCCGCCGGTGCGGTACAGCTCGAGGCGCTCGGCGATCGTGCCGTCCTGCGGGAGGGTCTCGTACGCGGCCTCGAGCTCGTCGCCGAGCTCGGCCTGCTCCTCCGCGTCGAGCCGCACCCAGGCGGCGTGCAGCATCTCGTGGGCCGCCGTGACGTCGCGGATCCCGTCGAGGTCGGGATTGGCGACGTCCGAGATGTAGATGCTGGTGCCGGTGTAGCAGCCGAGGACGATGTCGTCGGAGGCGCCGTAGCCGCAGAGGTCGTTGAAGCCGGCGGTCGGCTCGACCGACGGGCTCGACGCGTAGTAGAGGGCGCGGCCGCGGTCCGACATGGCGGTCCGCTCCGCGAAGCCGGCGATCGTGGGGTCGGGCGTGAACGCCTCGGCCGCCCGCCGGTCGGCCAGCGCGGTGCCGACGTCGCCGGAGGAGGTGAGGACGCTCGCGGCGACCGCGGTCCCCACTCCGAACTGCGCGATCGTGAGGACGCCCGCCGCGACGGCCGCGACGATGCTCGATGCCCTGACCATGTCTCCCCCTCGGCTCCTGCGACCCTACTTGACGAGCGGGAAGAGGATCGTCTCGCGGATCCCGAGGCCGGTGATCGCCATCAGGAGGCGGTCGATGCCCATGCCCATGCCGCCGGTGGGGGGCATGCCGTGCTCGAGGGCGCGGAGGAAGTCCTCGTCCAGGCGCATCGCCTCGTCGTCGCCGGCGGCGGCCTGGCGGGCCTGCTCGACGAAGCGCTCGCGCTGCACGACCGGGTCGATCAGCTCGGAGTAGCCGGTGGCCAGCTCGAAGCCGCGGACGTAGAGGTCCCACTTCTCGACGACGCCCGGGATGCTGCGGTGCGCGCGCACGAGCGGCGAGGTGTCGACGGGGAAGTCCATCACGAAGGTCGGACGCGTCAGGCCGCCCTTCACGAAGTGCTCCCACAGCTCCTCGACGTACTTGCCGTGCGTGGGGACGTGCACCTCGACGCCCTCGCGCGCGGCGAGGGTCTCGAGCTCGGCGAGCTCCGTCTCCGGCGTGATCGCGATGCCGGCCGCGAGCGACAGGCTCTCGTACATCGAGATGCGGTCCCACCGGCCGCCGAGGTCGAACTCGGTGCCGTCGGCCCAGGTGACCACGTGCGAGCCCGCGACGGCCTGCGCCGCGTTCTGGATCAGCTCCTGGGTGAGGTCGGCGATCGAGTTGTAGTCGCCGTACGCCTGGTAGGCCTCGAGCATCGCGAACTCGGGCGAGTGGGTGGAGTCGGCGCCCTCGTTGCGGAAGTTGCGGTTGATCTCGAAGACCCGGTCGATGCCGCCGACGACCGCCCGCTTGAGGTAGAGCTCGGGCGCGATGCGCAGGTACAGCTCGGTGTCGAACGCGTTCGAGTGCGTGGCGAAGGGGCGGGCGGAGGCGCCGCCGTGCATCACCTGCAGCATCGGGGTCTCGACCTCGAGGAACTCGCGCGAGGCGAAGGTGTCGCGGAGGGAGGCGTTCACGCGGGCGCGGGTGACGACCGTCTCGCGGGCCTGGGGGCGCACGATCAGGTCGAGGTAGCGCTGGCGCATCCGGGTCTCGTCGCCGAGCTCGTTGTGCAGGTTCGGCAGCGGCAGGATCGCCTTCGCGGCGATCGTCCACTCCGACACCCACACGCTCAGCTCGCCGCGCTTGCTCGAGACGACCTCGCCCTCGACGAAGAGGTGGTCGCCCAGGTCGACGAGCTCCTTCCACGCCGCGAGCGACTCCTCGCCCACGTCGCCGAGCGAGACCATGGCCTGGATCCGCTCGCCGTCGCCGGCCTGCAGGGTCGCGAAGCAGAGCTTGCCCGTGTTGCGCTGGAACACCACGCGGCCCGCGAGGCCGACGCGCTCGCCGGTCTTCACGTCCGGCTCGATGCCCTCGTGGCGCGCCCGGACGGCCGCGATGGTGTCGGTGACTCCGACCGCGACGGGGTAGGCGCCGGCGCCGAGGTCGTCGCCCGCGAGCTCGAGCAGGCGCTCGCGCTTGGCGAGGCGGACGGCCTTCTGCTCGGAGGCCTCCTGCTGCGCGGCCCGCTCGGCGGCGGCCTGCTCGGAGTCGGCCTGCTCGGAGGCGGCCTGCTCGGAGGCGGGGGTCGTGGACTCGGGGACGTCGGGGGTGTCGGCCATGAGGGGTCGCGGTGCTTTCGGTTCGGGGCGGACGGCCGCGATCAGGCGAGCAGGATCGGGGCGTTGTCGAGGAGGCGGGTGGTGCCGACGATCGCGGCGACGAGAACGAGTGCCGGGCCGCGGTGGTCGGCGTCGACCGGGAGGAGCGTCGCGGGATCCACGACGACGAGATAGTCCAGCTTAACGAGCGGCTCGGCGTGCGCGACGGCCTCGGCGGCCTCGATCGCCGCGGCGGCACCGCGGTCCGCGGCTTCCGCGGCGGCCGCGAGGAGGCGCGGCAGCACGAGGCCCGCGCGGCGCTGCTCCTCGTCGAGGTAGCGGTTGCGGCTGGAGCGGGCGAGCCCGTCCTCCTCCCGCACGATGCCGACGCCCTCGATCTCCACGGGCAGGTCGAGGTCGCGGACCATGCGGCGCACGAGGAACAGCTGCTGCGCGTCCTTCTGCCCGAAGACCGCGACGTCCGGCTGGGCGATGCTCAGGAGCTTGGCGACGACGGTGAGCATCCCGTCGAAGTGGCCCGGCCGCGCGCGCCCCTCGTAGAGGCCGCCGACCTCCCCCGCGACGACCCTCGTGGAGGACGGCCCGTCGGGGTACATCTCGGCGACTCCCGGAGCGAAGAGGAGGTCGGCCCCGGCCGCGTCGAGCAGGGCGGTGTCGCCCTCGAGGTCGCGCGGGTAGCGGTCCAGGTCCTCGGTCGGACCGAACTGCAGCGGATTCACGAACACCGACACGACGACGACGTCGGCCAGCTCGCGCGCCCGCTCGACGAGGGCGAGGTGCCCGGCGTGCAGGGCGCCCATCGTCGGCACGAGCGCGATGCGCCGACCGGCCCGCCGCGCCTCCTGCAGCCGCTCGCGGAGGTCGCCGATGCGGTGGACGGTGCTGATCACCCGACGATGCTACCGGCGGTCCCACGGCCGCCCGGGCCCTCGGCACCGGGACGCCGTGCTCCTCCGCGAGGCACCGCCTCCCGAGCGGCGTCCCACCCGGGGAGCGGCGTCACGAGCGGCACCGCGCGTCAGCCCGCCGCGCGGCGCAGGGCGTCGTCGACGGAGGAGCGGACGAGGCTGGAGAGGAAGAAGCCCGGCTTCTCGACGCCGATGCCCGCCAGCAGGCCCGCCGCCTGGTCGACGATCGCGGTCGAGAAGGTCGTGGCGGTCGAGACGGCCTCCGCGTAGGCGGCGCGGTCCGACTCCGCCACGGTGACCGGCTCCCCGCCCATCTCGACCACCAGCGCCTGCGCGATCGGCAGCACCGGGCCCGGCGCCGACACGGCGAAGTAGGTCTCGGAGAGGCGCGCCAGGTCGAGGCTGGTGCCGCTGAAGGCCATCGCCGGGTGGACTGCCAGGGGGATGACCCCGGAGGCGAGCGCCGGAGCGAGCACCCCGTAGCCGTGCTCGGGTGCCGTGTGCAGCACCAGCTGGCCGGGCTGCCACGCTCCGGTCGCGGCGAGCCCCGCGACCAGGGCGGCGATCTCGCTCCCGGGGACGGCGACGATCACCAGCTCGCTGCGCTCGACGAGCTCGGGGATCGCGAGCACGGGGACTCCGGGGAGCAGCGCGTCGGCGCGCTCGCGGCCGCTCTCGCTGGTGGTGGCGATACCGATCACGGCGTGGCCGGCCCCGGCGAGCGCGGCACCGAGCACCGGGCCCACGCGTCCGGCACCGATCACGCCGACGCCCAGGCGTCCGTCGCGGCGGTTCTCAGGCATGCGGTTCCCCCTCCGGAGCGGGCCAGTCGGGCAGGGCGGGTGCGGCCGCCCGCCGCCCCCACTGGTGGCTCGCGTCGCGGTCGGCGGCCCGCACTCCGGCCGTCGCGAGGCTCTCGAAGAAGGCGAGTCCGTCGGCTGCGCTCATCACCGGCACGAGCGGAGTGACGGGGCCGGCCACCGTGTGCACGCGCGCCGAGGCCAGCCCGAGCAGGCGCTGGAGCGGTCCCTGCTGGACCCCGACGCTCTGCATCCGCGCCAGGGGCACCACGGCGACCCGCCGCCAGACCGCTCCGCTGCGCAGGATCGCGACCTCGTCCGTCAGCCGGTACCCGGTCCTCCGGAACGAGAAGGGGCGGAGCCACACCGCCGAGCGCGGCGCCCGGGTGAAGCCGGCCGCGTCGCGGTGCCGAAGCGCGTCTCCGACGGGCGTCGACTCCGCTCCCTCGGCCGGTCCGGGCAGCAGGAGGGCGAGGACGCGCTCGACGGCGGCGAGGTCGCCCACGGGCAGGATCGTGGTGTTCGGCTCGCCGTTCGCCCCGCGGGAGGCCGCGTGGCCGGCGCGGTCGATCCGCACCTGCCACCAGCCGAAGGGGCGCCAGAGCAGCGGCTGCGTGATCTCGACGGCGTGGATCCGGCCGGGCGGGATCGTGTCGCTGCTGGTCGAGAGCACGCCGTAGCCGACCCGCACGCCGTCGGGCGTCGCGGCGATCGAGTACCGGAGCGAGCGCACGAACTGGCGGACGTAGTAGCTGCCCGAGCCGATCAGGCCCGGCAGGATCGCGAAGAGCACGTAGGGCGAGCCGTAGACGGCGACGAACACCACGGCGACGACCGAGGCGGCCAGGAACAGCGTGAAGCCGCTGAAGACGAGCGAGCCGAGGAGCCGGCCCGGCGGGATCGAGACGACCGACTCGGGCGGCGTCTCGTCCTGAGGCTCGCCGAACTCCTCCAGCCGGCGCGCCAGGAACCCGCCCGCCGGAGCCGCACCGTCGACCGTCGCCTCCCGCTCGCGCACCCCGGACGCGAGCCGCAGGATGTCGCGGCGCAGGGCGTCAACCAAGCGCGACCCGAGGTACGACAGCTGGACGTTCGCGTCCTGCCCGGCCACGCTCACCTCGAGCTTCGCGGCTCCGAACAGCCGCGCGAACAGCGGACGCTGCACCGCGATGCCCTGGATGCGGTCCAGCCGCGCCCGCCGGTTGGTCCGGAAGAGCACGCCGGAGCGCACCTCGACGAGCTCGTCCGTGATGCGGAAGGTGTGCATCCGCCAGGACAGCCAGAACGCGAAGACGGCGACCGCCAGGCCCACCGCGACCGCCAGCAGCGCCCAGCCGACGAGACCGCGGCGCAGCAGCTCGTCGACCGGATCGCCACTCTCGAACCCCTCCGGCCCGGGCAGGAACAGCTCGACCAGGCGCTCGCGGAGGTTCGTGATCACGATGCCGAGGACGACCAGCAGGCCGATCCCGCCCTTGAGGACCGGGGTCGCGGGATGGAGGCGGTGCCACTCCCCGTCGGCGAGGTCCGTCTCGACGGCGCGGAGCTCGGTCACAGGCCGGCCCGGCGCGACTCGGCGAGCTCGACCAGGCGGTCGCGGAGCTCCTCCGCGTCCTGCTCGGCCAGGCCCGGGATGCTGACGCCGGTCGCCGCGGCGGCGGTGACGAAGCGGAGGTCGGCGAGGCCGAGCGCCCGGGCGAGCGGCCCGCGGTTGACGTCGATGAGCTGCATCCGCCCGTACGGCACCGACACGAAGCGCTGGAACATGATGCCGCGGCGGAAGAGGAGGTCGTCCTGGCGCAGGAGGTAGCCGTAGGCGCGCGCACGGCGCGGGGCCACGATCAGGAGGGTCACCGCGAGGGCGGCCGCGGCGGCCAGCGGGATCCAGCCCCACGGCAGGCCGATCAGCATCAGCACCACGGGCACGGCGAGCAGCATCACGCTCGACACGACGGCCGACACGATCTCGACCGCGACGTACCGGGGCGAGACGCGGCGCCACTCCCCCGTGATGTCGAGGCGGTCCCGCCGGCGTCCCCTCGCGTCGCGGCGGGTCGTCGGCGACGCGTCCTCGGGCTCGGCGGGCATGGCGTCGTCCTCACTGCCCGCGGCGATCCGGGCGTCGGCGTCAGGCGTGGTTCACCTCGCCGACGGCGCTGTCGTCGTCGTCGCTCGGCGGGATGGTGCACAGGTGCTCGGCGACCAGGCCGGCCACCAGCAGGACGAGCGCACCCACGATGGTCGCGACGTCCTGCCACACGGAGCCTAGCGAAGGGATCGCACGGCTCAGCAGGTACACCAGGATGCCGCCGGAGGCTCCGAGCAGCAGAGCACCGACGTGGCTGGACGCCTTCGCCAGTACCACGACGCGCATCGCCCGGAACGGATCGATGGGCCGGCGCAGCGTGCCCTTCGTGGCGCGGTGGATCGGGACGGCGAAGCCGAGCACGAGGGCCGCGACCACGATCAGGGTCAGCGGAACCGTCAGCGGCGGGATGAGCACGGGGCGGCCGGCGGCGGCGATCGCGAGGTCGAGGAGGAACCCCGCGACGGCCCCGGCGAGGCCGAGTCCGAGCAGGGTGCTGATGCGGGTGCGCCTCATGGGGTCCTGCTCTCGGGGTCGGCGGTGGTGCCGCGGGCGGAGTCGCGCCCCGGCCAGGTCAACCCGGCCGGGTGGTCGGTCACGCGGTCGGTCGCCCGTGCGCGCAGCTCGGCCACGGGTCCGGCTCCGGGAAGGACCGCCGCCGGCTCGGCGTCGAGCCACGGCTCGAGCACGAACGCCCGCTCGGCGGCCCGCGGGTGCGGGAGGGTCAGGTGCGCGTCGTCGCGGAGCACGCCGCCGACCGCGATCACGTCGATGTCGAGGGTCCGGTCGCCCCAGCGCTCCTCGCCCTCGCCGCGGATCCGGCCGCCGGCCGATTCGATCGCCGCCGTCGCCGCGAGCAGGTCGTCGGGCTCGAGGACGGTCGAGCCGGTCACGACCGCGTTGAGGTACCCGGGCGCGTCCGCGTCGACGCCCTCGGGCTTCCACGCGGGCGACTCGACGACCTTGGACACCGCCTCGATGCGCAGGCCCGGCGTCGTGGCGAGGGCCCGCAGCGCCTCCTCGAGGTGCGCCAGGCGGTCGCCGAGGTTGCTGCCGAGCGCGAGCACGACGTGGCGCACCGGGCGGACGCGCTCCTGCCGCGGCCTCACGAGCGGGTCCTCGTGATCTGCACGGCCACGTCCTCGAACGGCAGCGGGATCGGCGCGTCCGGCTTGTGGACGGTGATGCGGACGACGTCGGCGGCGGCGAAGCCCAGTGCCACCCGGGCGAGGCGCTCGGCCAGGGTCTCGATGAGGTCGACCGGGTCGCGGGTCACCGCGTCGGCCAGGGCGATCGCGAGCTCGCCGTAGTGCACCGTCTCGGCCAGCGCGTCGCCCTCGGCCGCCGGCGCGGTGTCGAGCCAGACCGTCGCGTCGATCACGAAGTCCTGGCCGTTCTCGCGCTCGAAGTCGAAGACGCCGTGGTGCGCGCGCACGCGCAGCCCGGTGAGGGTGATGGAGTCGCGCACGGCCAGGGCGGCGGGGTCGATCGCGGTCACGGGGTCTCCTCCTGGAGTCGGGCGGCGAGGGCCAGGGCGCGGGCGGACGAGCGGACGTCGTGGACCCGGACGCCCCAGGCGCCGTGCTCGGCGGCGACGAGGCTCAGCATGGCGGAGACCTCGTCGCGCTCGGCGGCCGGGGCGCCGGCGGGGGCGAACGGAGCGAGGAACCGCTTGCGCGAGTGGCCGACCAGGACCGGGAAGCCCAGCGAGACGATCGCGTCGAGCCCGGCCAGCAGCGCCCAGTCGTGCGCGCCGACCTTCGCGAAGCCGAGGCCCGGGTCGAGCAGGAGGCGGTCGTCCCGGATCCCGGCCTCACGGGCGGCGTCGACGCGGCGCTCGAGCTCGCCGCGGACGTCCGCCACCACGTCGCCGTAGGAGGCGAGAGCGGTCATGCCCGCGCTGTGCCCGCGCCAGTGCATCGCGATGTACACTGCGCCGCGCTCGGCGACGAGCTGGAGCATCCGCGGATCGGCGAGGCCGCCGGAGACGTCGTTGACGACGACGGCGCCCGCGTCCAGAGCGGCCTCCGCCGTGGCGGCGCTCATCGTGTCGATGCTGACGCGCACCCCCTCCGCGGCGAGGGCGCGGACGACGGGCAGCACGCGGCCCTGCTCGGCGGCGGAGTCGACGCGGGCCGCACCGGGGCGGGTGCTCTCTCCGCCGACGTCGACCAGGTCCGCGCCGAACGCGGCGGGTCCGTCCCCGGCGGGCCGGGTCAGGTCGAGGCCGTGGCGGACGGCGTCGTCGACGGACAGCCAGCGTCCGCCGTCGCTGAACGAGTCCGGAGTGACGTTGAGGATCCCGAGGAGCGCGGCGCGGCCGGTCGGCGTGAGGTCGGCGACGGTGGTGGCCACGTCACTCCCCCCGCGCGGCGCCGATCAGCGCGATGATCTCGGCGCGGGCGGCCGGGTCGGCGAGGGAGCCGCGGGCGGCGACCGTCACGGTCGAGCTCGCGGTCTGGCGCGGCCCGCGCATCCGCACGCAGCCGTGCTCGGCGTCGACCACGACGAGCACTCCCTCGGGAGCGAGGCCCTGCTCGAGCGCGTCGGCGATCTGCTCGGTCATCCGCTCCTGGATCTGCGGTCGCGACGCGACCGTCTCGACCACGCGCGGCAGCCGGCCGAGGCCGACGACCCGCTCGCGCGGCCGGTAGGCGATGTGCGCGACGCCGAGGAACGGCAGGAGGTGGTGCTCGCAGACGGAGCGGAAGGCGAGGTCGCGCACGACCACCGTCTGGTCGAGCGGCGACTCCTGGCCGCCCTCCACCACCGCGAACGTCTCGGTCAGCTGGGCCGCGGCGTCGTCGTCGAACCCGCCGAAGAACTCCTCGTACGCCTCGGCGAACCGCCGCGGCGTGTCGAGGAGTCCCTCGCGGCCCGGGTCGTCCCCGATGGCCGCGAGGATCTCGGCGACGGCCGCCTCGATGCGCGCCTTGTCGACGGGCACGCGCGCGCTACGCCGTCGCGGGGCGCGGGTTGATCAGCGGCGGGCGCTTCGGCGCGACCTCGTCGGCACCGGCGGAGGAGACTCCCCCGTCGGTCGCACCCGAGTCGATCGGCGCCTTGGCGACCGGGACCGCGATGGGCGGCAGGTCGGACAGGGGGCGCTTGTCGCTCGAGAGCCACTGCGGGCGCTCGTCGATGCGGCGGACGTCCTTGAAGATCTCGGCCAGCTGGTCGTGGTCGAGCGTCTCCTTCTCGAGCAGCTCCATCGCGAGGCGGTCGAGGATGTCGCGGTTGTCGTTGATGACCTGCCACGCCTCGTCGTGCGCCTGCTCGATGAGCTGGCGCGTCTCGGCGTCGACCGTCTCGGCGATCTGCTCGGAGTAGTCGCGCTGGTGGCCCATGTCGCGGCCGAGGAACATCTCGCCCGACGACTGGCCGAGCTTGACCGCTCCGACGTTCGCGGACATGCCGTAGTCGGTGACCATCTTGCGGGCGATGGAGGTCGCCTTCTCGATGTCGTTCGACGCTCCGGTGGTGGGGTCGTGGAAGACGATCTCCTCCGCGACGCGGCCGCCCATCGCGTACGTGAGCTGGTCGAGGAGCTCGTTGCGGGTCGTGGAGTACTTGTCCTCCAGCGGGAGCACCATCGTGTAGCCGAGGGCACGACCGCGCGGAAGGATCGTGACCTTGGTCACGGGGTCGGTGTGGCGCATCGCCGCCGCCGCCAGAGCGTGTCCGCCCTCGTGGTAGGCGGTGATCAGCTTCTCCTTGTCGCGCATGACCCGCGTGCGGCGCTGCGGCCCCGCGATGACGCGGTCGATCGCCTCGTCGAGCGCACGGTTGTCGATCAGCTGCGCGTTGGAGCGGGCTGTGAGCAGCGCGGCCTCGTTGAGGACGTTGGCCAGGTCGGCGCCGGTGAAGCCCGGGGTCTTGCGGGCGACGACCTCGAGGTCGACTCCGCCGGCGAGCGGCTTGCCGCGGCCGTGGACCTCGAGGATCCGCTTGCGGCCGAGCAGGTCGGGGGCGTCGACGCCGATCTGGCGGTCGAAGCGGCCCGGACGCAGCAGCGCGGGGTCGAGGATGTCGGGGCGGTTCGTCGCCGCGATCAGGATGACGTTCGTCTTGACGTCGAAGCCGTCCATCTCGACCAGCAGCTGGTTGAGGGTCTGCTCGCGCTCGTCGTGACCGCCGCCCATGCCGGCGCCGCGGTGGCGGCCGACGGCGTCGATCTCGTCGACGAAGATGATGGCCGGCGAGTTCTCCTTCGCCTGCTGGAAGAGATCGCGGACACGGCTCGCGCCGACGCCGACGAACATCTCGACGAAGTCCGATCCGGAGATGGAGTAGAAGGGGACGCCCGCCTCGCCCGCGACCGCGCGCGCCAGCAGGGTCTTGCCGGTGCCGGGAGGGCCGTAGAGCAGGACGCCCTTCGGGATGCGGGCGCCGACGGCCTGGAACTTCGCGGGCTCCTTGAGGAACTCCTTGATCTCGTGCAGCTCCTCGATCGCCTCGTCGGCGCCGGCGACATCGCCGAACGTGACCTTGGGCGACTCCTTCGAGACGAGCTTCGCCTTCGACTTGCCGAACTGCATGACGCGGTTGCCGCCGCCCTGCATGCCCGAGAGCATCAGCCAGAAGAACGCGCCGATCAGCAGGATGGGGAGCAGGAAGCCGAGAGCCGAGAGGAACCAGTTGGTCTGCGGGACCTCGTCGTTGTAGCCGGTGCTGCCGAGATCGGCCGCGGACACCGCGTCGACGACCTCCGCGCCGCGAGGTGCCACGTAGTAGAACTGCACCTGCGTGCCGTTGTCGCCGTCGGCCTGCTTGAGCGTGAGGTCGACGCGCTGCTCGCCGTCCACGATCTTCGCCGAGTCGACCTTGCCGTCCTTCAGGAGGTCGAGACCCTCCTGCGTCGTGACCGGCCGGAAGCCGGACATGGTGATCAGCGAGGAGCCGATCCACACCGCGACGATCGCCAGGACGACGTAGAGGATGGGACCCCGGAAGATGCGCTTCACGTTCATGCTTGTTGCGGGTGCGACACCCGGCGCCTTTCTGACGAGGAGATTGTGCCTGCCAGGCTACCTCCCGCACTCTGAGCGCCGCCCACGCGTTCGCCGTGGGCCGAACGGCCGCGGGCTGTGTTGTCCGGCGGGGATGCGGCGGGCGGCATCCCCGCGCGCGGTCGGCTTCACGAGATGGTGCGTTCCGCAGAGCGGGTCTCGTCGGACTGCCGGGAAACGCTGACACGCGTCGGCACCGTCCGGCGGGGATGCGGCGGGCCGCATCCCCGCGCGCGGTCGGCTTCGCGAGATGGTGCGTTCCGCAGAGCGGGGTGCGTCGGACTGCCGGGAAACGCTGGCACGCGTTTCCCGGTCCGCGTCCTCTGCCTTGCGGGTGGAGGTCGCGGGGATCGGCGCTTCGGCGGTAGGGACGCGCCGCGAGAACGCAGGAGTTGTCGCACTCGAGCTCGACAGCGACAACTACTGCGGTCTCGGGAAGGAGGCGAAGGTGTCCGAGCGGGCGCGCCGCGAGAGCGCAGGAGTTGTCGCACTCGAGCTCGACAGCGACGACTACTGCGGTCTCGGAGGGGGCGAAGGTGTCCGGGCGGGGCCGCCGCGAGAAGGGGCGGCAGACGCGGACGGACCGGGCCCGCACAGCCCGGGTCAGGCCGACTCGAGGAGGGGCTCCGGGTCGCGGAGGGCGGGCACGAGGCCGCGGCGGCGGCGGGCGGCGGCCAGCACGGTCACGGCGAGCGCCCCGACCAGCCAGAGCACGAGCACCAGGACCGCGTGCGCGACTCCGATGCTGCCGCCGGCGATCAGCGAGCGGAACGCCTCCACCGTCCAGGTCAGCGGCAGCACGCCGTGGATCGCCTGGAAGAAGGCGGGAGCGGTCTCGACCGGGTAGGTGCCTCCGGCCGAGGACAGCTGCAGCACGATCATCAGCAGCGCCAGGAACCGGCCCGGGGCGTCCAGCAGCGCGATCAGCGCCTGGTTGATCGCCACGAAGGTGAGGCTCGTGAGCACGGCGATCCCGATCAGCCCGGGCAGGTTCGACGCCTCGACGCCCACTCCGAAGCGGATGACGAGCGCGGCCAGGACGCCCTGGGCGACCGCCATCAGCGCGCCGGGCAGGTAGCTGCGCAGCGCGATGACCCAGGCGGGACGGCGCGCGGCGAGGAGGCGGGAGCTGAGCGGGGCGCTCATCAGGTAGAAGGCGAGCGCGCCGACCCAGAGCGCGAGCGCCATGAAGTAGGGGGCGAGGCCGTAGCCGTAGGACGGCACGCGGTTCATCCGCTCGGCGTCGATCCCGACCGGGGCGGCCGCGACGGTGCTGAGCTCCTGCGCCTGCTCACCGGTGTAGGTGGGCACGTCGTCCGCGCCGTCCGAGAGCTTCGTGTCGAGGGTGCGCGATCCGGAGGCGAGCGAGTCGATCCCGTCGGCGAGGTCCTGCGAACCGGTGGCCGCGTCGGCCGAGCCGGTCGCGGCGGTCTCGGCGCCGTCCGCGAGGTCCGAGGCGCCCGTCGCGAGGGCGGCCGTCCCGGAGGCGAGGTCGGAGGCGCCGGCGGCCGCGGAGGCGATTCCGCTGGTGAGCGGGCCGACCGCGCCGGAGAGGGTGTCCACTCCGCCGGCGACCTGCGCGGCTCCGCTGTCGAGGGTCGCAGCTCCCTGGGCGAGGGCCTGCGCACCGGTCTGCAGCTTCTGGGCGCCGTCTGCGGCGGAGGTCGCCCCGGTGGACAGAGCGGCGGTGCCGGTCGCGAGGTCGGCGGCTCCGCCCGAGACCGTGGCGGCACCGGCGGCGAGCGCCGTCAGTCCGCTGCCGTCGTCGCCGACGAGCGCGGTCGCACCGGAGGCGAGCGTCTGCGCGCCCGCGTCCGCCGAGGCGGCTCCGCCCGCGAGGGCGGCCGCACCCTGCTCGAGGGCGGTCAGCTCGGCCACGCGCTGGGCGTCGGACAGCGAGTCGTACCGCGAGAGCAGGGAGGCGAGGCCGGAGTCGACGCCGGTCGCCCCGGTGGCGAGTTGCGGAGTGGCGGTCGCGAGCGCTCCCGCGCCGGTCGCGAGCTGCTGGGCTCCTGCGAGGGCCTTCCCCGCTCCGTCGGAGAGGGAGGCGGACCCGGTGGCCAGCGCCTCGGCGCCGGACGCCGCCGAGGCCGCGCCGTCCTTCAGGGTCGACGTCCCCGCGGCGAGGTCGGCGGCGCCCGAGGCGAGCGACGCCGCTCCGCCGTCGAGCTGCTGGGCGCCGTCGGCGACCGTGCGGGCTCCCGTGTCGAGCGCCGCCGCCTGGTCGGGCAGCTGCCCGGTCCCGCTCGCGATCCGCTGGAGTCCCGACGAGAGGTCGGACGCTCCGGAGGCCGCGCTCCCCGCGCCCGAGCGGAGGGAGTCGGCGCCGGTCGCCAGCTGCGCGGTGCCGTCCTGCAGCTGCGCGAGCCCGACGACCAGCTCGGAGGAGCCGGACGCGGCGGTCCCGGCGCCGTCCGCCAGCTGAGCGGCGCCGTCGGCCGCCTGCTCGAGGCTCGAGTGCACATCGGTGAAGCCGAGGTAGACGTTCTCGAGGTAGGTCGCGCCGACCTTCTCCTCCAGCGTCTTCGTCACGGTGGTGCCGATGGTGGAGGCGATGTTGCCGACGATCAGGTTGGCCGCGTCGTTCGTCTCGATCGACAGCTTCGCCTGCACGGCCGCGGCGGGGTCGTCGCCGCCGACGGAGGCGACGTCGGCCGAGAAGCCGGCCGGCACCGTCAGCACGGCGAGGACGTCGCCGGAGGCGAGCTCGTGGGACGCCTCGTCGGCACCGGTCGCCGTCCAGGCGAAGTCCGAGCCGGACGTGTCGGTGGTGAGCTGCTCGGTCAGGTCGTCGCCGAGGGCGAGCGCGGAGCCGTCCGAGGCGGTCGCGCCGGTGTCCTCGTTGACGATCGCGGCGGGCACCGTGTCGAGGTGGTGCGTGGGATCGAGGTTGGCCGAGGTCAGCAGTCCCGCGTAGATCAGCGGGATGAGCGCGATCGCGGCGAAGACGACGACGAGGCGCGGGTTCACGGCGCGCAGGGCGCGGCGGAGCGGGGAGGTGGTCATGGTCCTTCTACTTCGTGGAGTGCAGGGCGGCGAGCCGCGGCGAGGCGACTCCGGTGACGAGGAGCTCGGCGATGTCGGCGGAGGCCGAGGCCACGGGACGGCGGGCGTCGCCGTCGAGGAGCCAGCCGACGACCAGCCAGGTGGTGCCGGCGGCGAGGAGGACGGCGAAGCGCTCGACGCGGGCGTGGTCGCCGCCGCCCGATCCGCGCTCGGCGAGGGGCGAGAAGGCGAGGAGCCGCTGCGCGAGGAACGCGACGACCGACTCCTGCACGGCGCGGGCCGTGCCTCCGCTCAGCACGCGGCGGTAGAAGTCGGCGTGCACGAGCAGGCCCTCGAGGAGCCCGCGGACGATGCGGGGGACCGCGCCCTCCCAGTCGGCGGGGGCGGTGCCGGGAGCGACGTCGCCGAACAGCGCGTGCATCCGCTCCACCGCGGCGGCCTCGATCAGGGACGGCACATCGCCGAAGTGCTGGTAGAACGTGGGGCGGCTGACGCCCGCGGCGCCGCAGAGCTCCGTGATGGAGGGCTGGTCGTCGCCCGGGCGGTCGAGGGCCGTCGTGATCGCGGTGAGCAGGAGCTCGCGCGAGCGGGTGAGCCGCGGATCGGTCACGGGGTCCTTCTTCCCGGCGCGAGAAGCGCCTTCTTTACGTCCGTCAGATAACTTACAACCGTAAAGAAGAGCGCGCAAGCGTCAGGAGGAGGGCGGCTCCGGGAGCAGCGTCGCGATGGCGGACGTGTCGACGATCACCGAGTCGTGCGGAGTCAGTCCCGGGCTCCGGGGCGTCGGCACCGGCAGGCGCACGAGGAGGGCGCCCGGATCCACGCCGAAGCGCCCGGAGCGGGTGCGGCCGACCGGATCGCCGTCCAGCTCGGCGAGCACCGGCTGGTCGAGCTCGAACGAGAACTCGCGGCCGGGCCACTGCCGGAGGGAGGCGAGCCCGTTGCGGTTGCCGGTCGCGACATCCAGCGCGAGGCCGAAGCGCCGACGCAGCAGCACCAGCTCCAGGTCGCCGTCGTCGAGCACCGCGCCCGCGGCCAGCTCGATGTTCGCCACCACGGAGCTGCAGTTGCAGGCCAGCACCATGAAGCAGCGCTGCGGAGGCTCCTCCGCGCCGTCGATCGTGAGGGTCACCTCGAATCCGGCCTTGAACATCGCCGGCGCGCCCGCCGCGAAGTAGGCGCCCCAGCCCACCCGCTTCTTCAGCTCCTCGTCCGTCTTGTCCATGATCTCGGCGTCCAGGCCCACCCCGCCCATCACCATGAACACCCGCTCCTCGCCGTCGTCGAACGCGGCCGTGCCCACGTCGATGGCGCGGTCCTGCCCGAGCAGGGCGATCTCGACCGCCTCGGGCAGCGAGCCGAGCGGGATCCCGAGGTTCCGCGCGAGGAGGTTGCCCGTGCCGCTGGGCAGCAGGCCGTAGGGGACGCCGGTCCCCCGCAGCACTGTGGCGACGGCGCGGACGGTGCCGTCGCCTCCCATCGAGCACACCAGGTCCGGGCCCGCCTCGAGCGCGGCGCGGGCCGCGGCGGCACCGGAGTCGCCCGGGCTGGTCTCGAACCAGAGCGGCTCGTTCCAGCCGTGGCGGCGCGCGATCGTCGCGACCAGGTCCTCCGCGGCGCCGACGTCGTCGAACTTGCTCGGGTTGATCACGACGGCGACGGTGCGCTTCTCGGGTGCCTTCACCCCGTCAGTCTGACGGCACCGGCGACCGGTCCAGTCGCGCTGACGCCTCCAGCGCGAGCACGGCGCCGATCTCGGCCGAGAGCGTGGCGGGCAGCGACGGAGGCGCGTCCCACCGGGGCCCGGCCAGCAGCACGCCGCGGCGGACGCTCGAGCTCTGCAGCGCGGCGACGCTGCCGGTGACGAAACCGCGGACGCGAGCCGCCACCGCGGGCGCGACTCCGCTCGTCGTGGCGAGGTCGACGAGGTGCCGGTAGGCGATGCCGCCGAACAGGGCGCCGTCCCCCGATCCCTGGTCGACGAAGACGCCGTCGGGGGCGAGCCGGTCCAGCAGGTCCTCGGCCGTGCGGGAGGCGTGGGCGACCAGGCGGGGGTCGGGCCGCAGGCGGTGCAGGGCGAGCGCCGCGCCGATGTAGACGGCGTAGTTGTAGCTGAAGGCCCAGTCGTCGCGCGCAGAACCTCCCTCGCGGCCGATGCCGTCGGCGACGAAGCCGGTGTCGTCGTCGCGGAGGCGCACGTGCATCCAGTCGAGGGCGGCGCGCGAGAGCTCCTCCCGGCCGTCGGGCCGCAGCCGCTCCAGGCGCGCGCCGAGGATCGCGAACGGGCCGTTCGCGGGCGCGTTCTTGTAGTCCAGCTGCCGGCGGCGCCAGGCGAGGCTCGCCCCGTGGCGGAGGTTCCAGCCCTTCGCGACGGCGAAGCGCCACAGGCGGTCGGCCCGGTCGAGGAAGCGCGGGTCGCCCGAGGCCTCCCCGAGGCGGGCGAGCGCGCCACCGAGCCACATCATGTCGTCGAAGTAGCCGTTGACCAGGCGCCCGCCGTTGCGGAGGCGGATCGCGCGATGGATCCGCCGGGCACGCTCCAGGTGCGCCTCGTCGCCCGTGCGCTCGAAGGCGTCGACGGCCGCGTCGATCGCGTGCGCGAGCCACCAGTAGTTGAACTCGAGGTCGGCCCGCAGCGAGGTCGGGTAGCTCATGTGGTAGCCCAGCAGCGGCACCGCGAAGAGCCGCTCGAGGCTCTCCTGCGCGGTGTCCGAGGGGCTACTCGTAGACGTGCGGGGCGAGGACGGCGACATCGCGGAGGTTGCGGTAGCGCTCGGCGTAGTCGAGCCCGTAGCCGATCACGAACTCGTTCGGGATGTCGAAGCCGACGTAGGCCACGTCGACCTCGACCTTGGCGGCCGCGGGCTTGCGGAAGAGCGCGCAGATCTCGACGGACTCGGCGCCGCGGCTGCGGAGGTTGCCCTGCAGCCACGAGAGCGTGAGGCCGGAGTCGATGATGTCCTCGACGATCAGCACCTTGCGGTTCGTGATGTCGGAGTCGAGGTCCTTCAGGATCCGCACGACGCCGGAGGACTTGGTGCCGCTCCCGTAGGACGAGACGGCCATCCAGTCCATGACGATGTCGAGCTTGAGCTCGCGGGCCAGATCGGCCATCACCATCACGGCGCCGCGCAGCACCCCGACGATGAGCAGGTTCTCGCCCGCGTAGTCGCGCTCGATGGCGCGGGCCAGGGCGCGGATCCGCTCGTGGATCTCGGCCTCGGTGTAGAGGACCTCGGTGATGTCGTCGGCGATGTCGGCTGCTTCCACCCGGCCACTCTACGGGTGACCGGCGCCCGTCTCCCCTCCGCGAGACGCCGCTCTCGTACACCTCCGTCGGCGAGTCGCGTGCCGGAGCGGCATCTCGCGGGGAGGGGCCGGGCGTCGCGCGGGGACCGGCGTCGCGGGGACAGGGTCAGGGGGCTGCGGGTGCGAAGACGAGGGTGGTGCCGCGGCGGGTGGCGAGGACGCCGGGGAGGTCGACGCCCTTCTGGCCGTGCCAGTCGGTGACCAGCGCGGCGACCGCCAGCGTCTGCGAGCGCGAGAGCGCGACTCCGAACTCGTTCGCCACGACCAGGCGGATGATCCGCTGCCGCAGCGCCGGCGGGTCCGCGGCGAGCCCGCGCGCGTCGACCGTGACGTGCCCCGCCTCGTCCTGGCCCACCAGCTCGAGCGCCCAGTCGAGGGCGAGCGCGTCGAGCGCGTCCCCGTCCTCCCGCAGCTGCTCGGCCGTGCGCGCCAGGGCCTGCGCCACTCCCGGCCCGAGCTCGTCCTCCAGCACGGGCAGCACGCGGTTCCGCACCCGGACCCGCGAGTAGCGGGGGTCGTCGTTGTGCGGGTCGTCCCACGGCACGAGCCCCTGGTCGGCGCAGGCGAGGCGGGTCGTCTCGCGCCGCAGGCCCAGAATCGGCCGACGCAGCGGCCCGCTGACCGGCGCCATCCCGTGCAGCGAGGCCGCACCGGCTCCGCGGGCGAGCCCCAGCAGCACCGTCTCGGCCTGGTCGTCGAGGGTGTGGCCCAGGAGGATCGCGGCGGCGCCCGTCGCGGTCAGCGCGTCGTCGAAGGCGCGGTAGCGCGCGCTGCGGGCGGCCGCCTCCGGACCGCCCTCGGCGGACACCGTCACCACCTGGCGCAGCACCGGCGCGAGCCCCAGCCCGTGCGCCTGCTCCGCGGCCCGCCGCGCGACCTCCGCCGACGCCTCCTGCAGCCCGTGGTCGACGATCACCGCGCCGGCCCGCCTCCCGCCCCGCGGGGCCTCGAAGGCGACCGCCGCCGCGAGCGCGAGCGAATCCGCTCCCCCGCTCAGCGCGACCAGCACGAGCGCTCCGGGGTCGAGCCCGTCGAGGCTCTCGCGCACCGCCCGCCGCAGATCGGCGACGGCGGGGGTCAGGCGGGGGCGATCGGGCACATCAAGTAACGTAATGCCAGCGATCCGCCCCTCCCGCGCGCGCACCCGCGCGAGCGTTCCGGAGGCCGATCCGTCCGCCGATGCGCCGCTCACGGCGCCACCGACTCAAGGAGAGAGCATGGCCGCATACGACGTCGTCGTCGAGATCCCCAAGGGGAGCCGCAACAAGTACGAGGTCGACCACGAGACCGGTCGCGTCTACCTCGACCGCGTGCTCTTCACCTCCTTCGTCTACCCGACGGACTACGGGTACTTCGAGAACACCCTCGGCCTCGACGGCGACCCCGTCGACGCGCTGGTGCTGCTCGAGTACCCCGTCTTCCCGGGCGTGGGCGTCTCCGTCCGCCCGGTCGGCGTGCTCAACATGAGCGACGAGGCCGGCTCCGACGCGAAGGTGATCGTGGTCCCCGCGAAGGACCCGCGCTGGCAGCACATCCAGGACATCGGCGACGTCCCGGAGCAGACGAAGAACGAGATCAAGCACTTCTTCGAGCGCTACAAGGACCTCGAGCCCGGCAAGTGGGTCAAGGTCGACGCGTGGGGCGACGCCGCCGAGGCGGAGCAGATCGTCCAGGACGGCATCAAGAAGCTGGCCGAAGAGGGTCACTGACCCCTCGCATCAACGAAGGAACCCCCTCCCGTCGTCTCGACAGGAGGGGGTTCTCTCGTTGTGCGGTGCGGCCGCGGCTCAGGCGGCCGGGCGGCCGACCATGCCGGCGGGCGTGCCCCAGGTGTTCCAGATGCGCACGGGCTTGCCGTAGTCGGCGGCCTCGATGATCTGGTTGTTCCCGAGGTAGATGGCCACGTGGTAGTAGTCTCCGCCGCCGCCCCAGAAGATCAGGTCGCCGCGCTGGCGCTGGCTGTAGGGGACGAGCTTGCCGGCGCCGGCCATAGTGTTGTACTGGTTCGTCGCCGAGTGGGTGCCGATGTAGATGCCCGAGGACGCGTACGAGGCCTTGGTGAGGCCGGAGCAGTCCCACTGGTCCGGGCCCATGCCGCCGAGGACGTACTCCTCGCCGAGCTGAGCCATCGCGTACGAGATCGCGTTCTCGACGGCGCCGCTGGTCGGCACCAGGACCGGAGCGGTCACCGGCTGCGGGAGCGGCTGAGCCGCCGGCTGGGCGACCGGCTGAGCAGCGGGCTGGGCCGGAGCAGGAGCGGGCTGCTGCTGCGCGGGCTGCGGCGCGGCGGGCTGCGGGAGGGACGCGGTCTGACGCGACGGGGCGGCGGTGTCGGCCTGCGCCGAGGACTGCTGCTGGGCGGAGCGGGCGGTGGACTGCGCCTGAGCGGCGGCCTCCGCCTCGGCCTGCGCCTGAGCGGCGGCCTCGTCGGCCTGGCGCTTCTGCTCGCCCGCGAGGTACTGGGTCTCGGCCTCGACCGAGGAGTCCTTCAGCAGCGCGAGCTGGGCGACCAGCTCCTGCGACTTCTCCTCCTGCGTCGAGAGCGACGCGCGGGCCGACTCGGCGGCGGCGTCGGCGTCCTTGCGGGCGGCGTCCGCCTCGTCCGAGAGCGCCTGGTGCTCGGTGACGGCGCGGTCGGCCTGGTCGCCGAGCGACTCCGCGTTCTGCTTGTCGGCGAGGGCGTCGGCGTAGACCTTCTGCGACTGCTCCGAGAGCTGCGACATCGCGCCGAGCTGGTAGAGCAGGTCGCCCGCGTCCTTGCCCTTGGCCACGAGGCTGGCGGAGAGGTCGCCGCCGGCGGCGCGAGAGAGGTGCGCGGCCAGCAGGCCGGCGCGCATCTTCGAGGTCTGGGCCTTGGCGGAGGCGGTGGTCGCCTTCTCCTCGAGGTCGGCGACGGCCTTCGCAGCGGCGTCGAGCGCCTCCTTGGCCTGGCGCCAGGCCTCGGCCTTCTTCATCGCGGTGATCGACTTCTCGTCGACCGCGGTCTGCAGGCTCGCGATGAGGCCGGTGATCGAGTCGATCTCGGCCTGCTTGCTCGCCTCGTCCTTCTTGGCGTTCTGCACGTCGTCCCACGAGGGGTACTTCGCGTCGTCGGCGAGGGCCGGGGTGATGCCGAGGGACGCGGTGACCGCCGTGACCGCGAAGGCGGCGGAGATGACGAGCGGGAGGCGGCCCTTCCAGGCGCGCTCCCGGGGTGCCGGGGTGAAGGTGCGTGCGGTCGTCTGTGCGTCAGCCAAGGGTGACTCCTCGTTGGGCCATGAAAGGTTGGGCGTCGACGGCGGAGCCGTTGACGCGGGTCTCGAAGTGCAGGTGGCAGCCGGTGGACGCGCCGGTCGAGCCGACGGCGGCGATCTGCTCGCCCGCCTGGACCTGCTGGCCGACGCGGACGTAGATCCCGCCGGACATGATGTGGGCGTAGCCGGTGCTGATGCCGCTGCCGTGGTCGATCAGCACCCAGTTGCCGTAGGTGCCGTTGGGGCCCGCGTAGGAGACGGTGCCGCTGTGCGCCGCGAAGATCGGGATGCCGCAGCCGCCCGCGAGGTCGGTGCCGCGATGGTACGAGCCGGAGGATCCTCCGCCGGTCGAGATGCTGTCGCGCGGGCCGAAGGTGCCGGTGATGCGGCCCCCGGCAGGGCGGACCCAGCCGGAGTCGCTGACGGCGCTGGAGCCGCCGCCGCCCGAGGGGGCGACGTACCCGCCGCCACCGCCACCGCTTCCGCCGCTGGACGCGGCCGCGGCTCGGGCGGCCTCGCGGCGCGCGGCCTCGGCCTGGGCGGCGGCCTGACGGGCGGCCTCCTCCTCGGCGAGCTTCCGGAGGCGCTCGGCCTCGCGGGCGGCGACGCCGGCCTCGTACTCGGCCACGGTCTTCGACTCGGTGTCGCGGAGCGCGGCGAGCTGCTGCTCGAGCACGACGCTCTGCTCCTGCTGCTCGGCGAGCGCGGCCTCGGACGCCTCCTGAGCGGCGGTCGCCTCGGCCAGCTTCTGCTCGGCGGCGACGCGGAGGCGCTCGCGCTCCGTCTGCGCGACCTCGGCCTGGTCGGCGAGGGACGACGCGGTGTTGCGGGCGGTGCTGGCCTGCTCGTAGATCGCGGAGGAGCGCTCGACCAGCTTGGTCATGCTCCCGATCTTCGACAGCAGCTGGTCGGCCTGGCCGGCCTTCTGGTCGAGGAAGATGTTGACGGACAGGTCGGTGCCGGTGCTGCGGTAGAGCTGCGCGGCGAGGAGGCCCGCCTGCTGCGAGGCCTTGTCGGCCTCCTCGGCGCTGGCGGCGGCCCGGTCCTCGAGCTTCTTCGACTGGTCCGAGGCCTCGTCGAACGCCTGCTGAGCGGCGAAGTGCTCGTCGCCGCGCTGCTGCGCGAGCTGCTGAGCGGAGGCGACCTCGCTCTGGAGGTCGCCGATCAGGGACGTGATCCGGTCGACCTGAGCGGCCGCGGCGGCGGTGTCGCCCTTCGCCGCCTCGACGTCGGCCCACGACGGGTACTCGACCGCCTGGGCGGGAGTGGCGACGAGCAGGCCGGCGACGAGCGCGACGACGGCGGAGGCCAGGGCAGCACCTCGGAGTCGCCCGAGTCGCGGCGCGCCGGGGAGGCGAGCGGAACGCGGACGGCGCAGGGAGTGGGGCATGGGACCTCGGGGATAGGGGGCCCTCCCTCCGCGGCGGTGCGGCTCCGGCGCGCGGGTGGGGGGAAGAGCGATTCCGCCCCACCCTAACCGCGGCCCTGCCCGATCTCCTAGACCCGGGTCAACCCCGGACGGGGTGCACGTCGCCTGCGGAACCGTCGATTTTGCATCCTGCGCCGCGGCCCTCTATGCTTGCGTGTCGGTAGTCATGGGGGGTCGGCCGCAGGGTCGCCCCGCGAGTCTCCGGCCCCATCGTTTAGTGGCCTAGGACACCGCCCTTTCACGGCGGCAGCACGGGTTCGAATCCCGTTGGGGTCACGGATGGGTCGGTACTACCAGCACCACCAGAAGTACCAGCACCACCGGAAAGTGCGCCGGCTCGAGAGGGTCGGGGCGTGAAAATAGAACAGCCTCGAAGGCAGTATGCTTGTCTTCGCAACGAGGCCCTGTAGCGCAGTTGGTTAGCGTGCCGCCCTGTCACGGCGGAGGTCGCGGGTTCAAGTCCCGTCAGGGTCGCAAAGAGGCCCTTCCGAGAGGAAGGGCCTTTTTCAGGAGATCACCTCTCCAGCGACATCACGTCGCAACGGCTCTGTAGCTCAGTTGGTAGAGCGCACGACTGAAAATCGTGAGGTCACGGGATCGACGCCCGTCGGAGCCACTGGAACCCTCGCCTAGCTTCTACATGGCGGGGGTTTCTTCGTACCCGGAGGTCCCCGCCGCCGCGATCCGCTACGTGCGTCCGTCCTGCCGATCCGGACCGCGCCGAGCAGTGACGGCAGCCCGGATCTCGTCCAGGCGGTCTGCGTAGGCTGGCCCGGCCATGCAACCCGACGCCTTCCCGCCACCCGATCCCGCGACGCTCGCGCCCGACTCCGCTGCGACGACGTCGTGGCCGGCCGAGCCCCTCCCCTCGGTCCACGCGCCCTACTCCTCCCTCCTCTACCTGCCCGATCCTCGGGTCCGCTGGGGCCTGCCGACCGCCGTGCTCACGATCGTCGGGATCGTCCTGCCGCTGGCCGTGCTCATCCTGCTGTTCGGGTTCGGCGTGCTCCCCTACTCCGCCGGACTCGCCTTCGCGGGGGCGCTCGCGAGCTACCTCGTCGCGCTGATCGTCCCGTTCGCGGCGTCTCGGCTGCGCGGGCTGGGCACGATGGCGGCCGACTTCGGGCTGCGGTTCCGCTGGATCGACGTGCCCATCGGGATCGGGCTCGGCATCGCGGTGCGCGTCGTGATCCTGTTCGTGCTCGCCGCGTTCGCTCCGCTCCTCCAGGACGCGCAGGGGAACCTCGACATCGACCCCGACCCGCTGTGGTTCGTGCTGAGCTCGGTCCTCATCCCCGTCGTCGTCGCGCCGCTGGTCGAGGAGGTCCTCTGCCGCGGCGTCGTGATGCGCGCGGTGCGGAACCGGATGCTCCGGGGCTCCGCGGAGTCGGCGCCGCCCACCCGCGGCCGCCGGGTCTGGGCGATGGTGTTCAGCATCCTGGCGTCCACGGCGGTCTTCGCCCTGCTGCACGGGCACCAGATGGTGAACCCGGCGACGATCGTGACGCTCGGCGTGACGACGGTCACCGCGGGACTCGC
This sequence comes from Rathayibacter sp. AY2B9, assembly GCF_002931595.1. NCBI lineage: Bacteria > Bacillati > Actinomycetota > Actinomycetes > Micrococcales > Microbacteriaceae > Rathayibacter > Rathayibacter sp. AY2B9. The sequence continues at coordinate 86,481 of NZ_PSUB01000002.1, read as the reverse complement.
GCACGGCTGGATCGCGACGATCACCGGGCGGCTCGGAGCGGCGATCGTCTCGCACGCGACGCTGAACGGCTCCGCGGTGCTGCTGCTGGCGCTGCTGCCGCTGCTGACTCCGTAAGGGGGGATCTCGAGACGCCCGCTGCGCGGGCTGCTCGATCGGCAGGAGTCGGAGCGGCCCGATCGGCGGCGTGGGGCGGCCCGTCAGACGTCGTAGGTGCGCGCCCCGGGCAGCGGGCCGCGGACCTGGCGGTGGAGGCGCTCCATGTCGGCGTCGAGGGTGGCAGCGGTGCGGGCCGCGTCGGCGAGGCCGTCGAGGAGCTCCTGCGGGACCTGGCGGTCGTACTTGTAGTAGATCTTGTGCTCCAGGCTCGCCCAGAAGTCCATCGCGATGGTCCGGAACTGCACCTCGACGCAGACGTCGACCGATCCGCCGGAGAGGAACACCGGCACTTCGACGATCGCGTGCAGGCTCTTGTAGCCGTTCTCCTTCGGCTCGGCGATGTAGTCCTTCACCTCGAGCACCGTCACGTCGGACTGCGAGGTGAGCAGGTCGAAGACGCGGTAGACGTCCGAGACGAAGCTGCAGGTGATCCGCACGCCGGCGATGTCGGTGATCGCGTCGGCGATGCCCTCGAAGGTCGTCTCGCAGCCCTTGCGCTCGATCTTCTCGATCAGGCTGTCGGCCGACTTGAGCCGGCTCGTGACGTGCTCGATCGGGTTGTACTCCTGCAACTCGCGGAACTCCTCCTGCAGGATCGACACCTTCGTGACGATCTCGTCCATCCCGAACTTGTACTGGAGCATGAAGCGCGCGAAGTCGTCGCGCAGTGCGCGGATCTCGGCGACGGTGGTGGCGTCGAGCGCCTCGGCGACGGCGTCCGTCAGCGGAGGGACGGCGTGCGCGGGTTCGGGGATGCGGGATTCCACAGTCGGACACCCTACGCGCGGAGTCGTTCGAGACCGGTGGGAGGCACCCGGCCTAGCCTGGGAGCGTGATCACCGAGCCCCGCCCGCTGCGCTTCTGCGCGTTCGTCATGAACACCGCCTCCCACATCCAGCACGGCCTCTGGCGCCACCCCGACGCCCGGCAGCACGAGTTCGACGACGTGCAGCTCTGGATCGACCTCGCCCGGACGCTGGAGCGCGGCCGCTTCGACGCGATGTTCTTCGCCGACGTGGCGGGGCTCTACGGTCCGGCGGACGGCGACTGGGACGTCAACGCCCGCGAGGGGCTGCAGCTGCCCAGCAACGACCCGTCGGTGCTGCTCTCGGCCCTGGCGGTGAGCACCGAGCACCTCGGCTTCGCGTTCACGAGCTCGGTGCTGCAGTCGCATCCGTTCGACTTCGCCCGGAAGGTCTCGACCCTCGACCACCTCTCGAAGGGGCGGATCGCCTGGAACATCGTCACCAGCGCCCTCGACGGCGCGGCCCGCAACTTCGGCTACGACCGGCTCGAGGAGCACGACGAGCGCTACGCCTGGGCGCAGGAGTACCTCGACGTGGTCTACAAGCTGTGGGAGGGCTCGTGGGACGACGGCGCGCTCCTGCGCGACAAGAGCGGCTCCTTCGCCGACCCGGCGCGCATCCACCGCATCGACCACGTCGGGAAGCGCTACCGCGTGCAGGGGCCGCACCTCTCGGCTCCGTCGCCCCAGCGCACGCCCGTGCTCTTCCAGGCCGGCTCCTCCCCCGCGGGCCGGCGCTTCGCCGCGCGGAACGCGGAGGCGCAGTTCGTGTTCTCGGGGTCGCCGGAGAAGACCCGCGAGCTGATCGAGGACACGCGGGCCCTCGCCGCGGCGGCCGGTCGCGGAGCGGGTGCGCCCTCCTTCTACCTGGGCCTCTCCTTCATCACCGGCGACACGGAGGAGGAGGCGCGCCGCGCCGAGCGCGAGATCGACGAGTACCTCTCCTCGGACGCGTTCCTCGTGCACTCGAACCTCGGCTTCGACCCGGCGACGGGCGAGAAGCTCGACCCCGACCTGCCGCTCTCGGCGATCGAGACCTACGCCGGCCAGAGCCACCTGCAGTGGATCCGCGACGCCTCCCCCGACCGCGAGCCGACCGTCCGCGATCTGGCCCGGCTCTCGGCGAAGCTGCGCGGACGGGTCGTCGGCACTCCGGAGCAGATCGCCGACCACCTGGCGGGCTGGCGCGACGCGGGGATCGACGGGATCAACGTCGTCAACTGGATCCTGCCCGGCAGCTACGAGGAGTTCGTCGACAGGGTGATGCCGGTGCTCCAGGAGCGGGGCCTCGCGCAGACCGAGTACGCCGAGGGGACGCTGCGCCGCAAGCTGTTCGGGACGGACGAGCTGCCGGCGACGCACCCGGCGCGGGCGTACCGCGGGGCGTTCGCGGGCTGACCCCCTGCGGGCAGGGCTCTGCGCGTCCGCTGCCCCTGCACGGGCCGCTCGCCCCGCCCCGCGCACTCCGTCGGGCGGGGGACGCGAGGGCGGGTGCGGCTCCGTAGCGTCGAGGGATGATCCAGACCTGGGGAGTCCTGACCGCGCTGTACGGAGTCGTCGTGACGGCGGTCGCGGTGCTCGCGATCGTGCTGCTGGTGCTGCTGTGCCGCCTGGTGCTCGCCGCGCGCGAGAACCTGCAGGCCTCGACGCGGCTGCGCGAGCTGCAGATCGAGCGGATGCTGCTCGAGGACGAGTAGCGGGCCGCGCGTCGCCGGCCGCGACCAGGTCTCCTCGGCGAGGAGCACTCGCGGCCGACGACGCGCGGACCGGTCAGGGCAGAGCGGGTCGCGCCTCCGGGCGGGGCGCCCGCGGGATGAGCAGGCCGAGGGCGACGGCGACCAGCGCTCCGATCGCGCCGATCACGAACGTGGTCTCGAAGCCCTGCGAGCTCGGCAGCTGCACGTCGCCGACCGACACGGTCAGCTGCGCGAGCACGCCCGCGGTCACGGCGGAGGAGAGCGTCGTGCCGAGGGTGCGCATCAGCGAGTTCAGCCCGTTCGCGGCGGCGGTCTCCGAGGCGGGGACGGCGTGCATGATGAGCGTCGGCATCGCGGCGTAGGCGAGGCCCAGCCCGACGCCGATGAGGGCGTTGATCACCAGGATCTGCCACACCTCGCCGCCGAACGGGAGGATCAGCAGGTACGAGACCGCGATCAGCCCGGAGCCGGCGATCAGCACGAGCCGCGGCCCGGACTGCGCCGAGAGGCGGGCGGCGAGCGGGGACGTCGCCATCATCGCCAGGCCCGAGGGCGCGAGCACGAGGCTCGCCACGATCAGGCTCAGGCCGAAGCCGACGCCGGACGCGGTCGGCAGCTCGAGGCGCTGCGGCAGCGTGATCTGGGCGCCGAAGAACGCGAAGCCGACCGCCACCGAGGCGAGGTTGGTGAAGAGGACGGCGGGGCGGGCGGCCACCCGGAGGTCGACGAGCGGGCTCTCCTGCCGCAGCTCGTACCAGCCCCAGAGGAGCAGGACGGCGATGCCGCCGAGGCCGGAGCCCAGGATCGCGGGACTGGTCCAGCCGGAGTCGTTGCCGCGCGAGACGGCGATCAGCACGCCGCTCAGTCCGAGGGCGAGGCCGATCGTGCCGACCACGTCGAAGGTGCCCGGCGAGCGCAGCGTCGACACCGGCACGACCAGGAGGACGAGGACGATGTCGAGGACACCGAGGCCAGCGGACATCCAGAACAGGACGTGCCAGTCGGTGTTCTGCGCGATGAGGGCGCTGAGCGGCAGGCCGAGCGCGCCGCCGATGCCGAGGGTCGCGCTGACCAGGGCGATCGCGCCGGGGAGCCGGTCGCGGTGGAGTGTGTCGCGGAGGATCGAGATGCCGAGCGGGATGACGCCCATCACCGCGCCCTGGAGGGCGCGGCCCACGACCAGCGTCCACACGTCCCCCGCGAAGGCGCACACGATCGAGCCGATCACGAGCACGACCAGCGCGGCCACGGCCATCCGCCGCTTGCCGTAGAGGTCGCCGAGGCGGCCGGAGACCGGGGTGAGGATGCAGGCGCTGAGCAGCGTCGCGGTGATCACCCACGCGGTCTCGGTGCGGTCGGCGCCGAGCAGCGTCGGCAGCTCGGACTGGATCGGCACGACCAGCGTCTGCATGAAGGAGGCGCTCATCCCCGCGAAGGCGAGGACGGCGGTGATGAGGCGCGGGTCCGGCGAGCGGGTCAGGGAGCGTCTGTCGGAGTCGGGCACGGCTGTCCTTCGTGTCGGCGGCGGACGCGCACCCGGACCGCGGCGGCGGGCGGGCCGTCGTCGGCGGGATCGTATCGCTCGGCTCTGCTTTCGACCGGCTCGGGGCTCAACAGCGCGGGCCGCCGCTTTGTTCCCTCCTCCTCCTTCCCGCGCGCGTCGGGCAGGACGAGGATGGGCGGATGATCGACATCGAGAGCTGGATCACCGGCTACGAGAAGGCCTGGGCCACGGACGACGCGGCCGACGTGGCCGCACTGTTCACCGAGGACGCCGAGTACTTCACGGCGCCGCACCGCGACGCGATCACTCCGCGCGACGCGATCGTCGAGTGGTGGCTGGCGGAGGAGGAGCCCGCCGACCCGACGTTCGCGTGGGGCCTGGTCGCGCTGACGGAGGAGACCGCGGTGGTGGAGGCGCGCACCGTCTACCCGGGCGACCGCACCTACCTGAACCTCTGGGTCATCCGCTTCGCCCCCGACGGGCGGGCGCGCTCGTTCACCGAGTGGTACATGGAGGAGCCGGCCGACTCCGTGTCCTGACCCGCAGGGGTCCGCAGGCAGCGGCGAGGAGCCCTCAGCGGCGTCCGGTCAGAGCTGCGCGGCCGTGAAGGTGTCGCAGCTGGTGGCATCGCCCTCGAAGCCGGCCTCGAACCAGCGCTGCCGCTGCTCGGCCGAGCCGTGCGTCCACCCCTCGGGATCGACGGTGCCGGTCGCCTGCTCCTGGATACGGTCGTCGCCGACGGCGGCCGCGGCGCCGAGCGCGTCCTGGTACTCCTGCGCCGTCACCGGCTTGAGGTAGGGCGTGCCGGTCTCGTCGGGCACCGTCGAGGCGTCGCCCACCCAGGCTCCGGCGAAGCAGTCGGCCTGCAGCTCGAGGCGCACCGAGTCCGACTCGGGGCCGGTGCCGGAGCGGTCCGCCGACTCCATCGCGCCGGTCAGGTTCTGGATGTGGTGGCCCCACTCGTGGGCGAGGATGTACATCTGCGCGAGCGATCCGCCCGAGGTGTCGAACCGGGTGCGCAGCTCGTCGAAGAAGTCGGTGTCGAGGTAGATCGTCCGGTCCGGCGGGCAGTAGAACGGGCCGACCGCGGCGGTCGCGCTCCCGCAGCCGGTGGTGGTGCTGTCCTCGAACAGGTCGACGCCGGTCGGGGTCGTGTAGGCGACTCCGAGGGTCGGAGTCTGCTCGCCCCAGTAGCGGTCGAGCGACTCGGCCGCACCCTCGAGGCGGCAGTCGACCTGCGTGTTCGCGTCGGCGCCGCTGTCGCAGGCCACCGCGGTGGAGGTGACGCCCTCCGGCGAGGACCCGCCTCCGCCGAACACCTCGCCGAGGCCCGAGAGGTTCACGCCGAGCAGCTGCGAGAGCAGCGCGAGCACGACCACGCCCACCGCGCCCCCGCCGACGGCGATGCCGGTGGTGCGGCCGCGACGGCGGACCTTGCCGCCGCTGAGCTGGGAGTCGTCGTTGAAGGTCATGCCGACGAAGCTAGCGCTCCGCGGACGGGCTCCGCTCGGGCTTGCGGTCAGCCCCAGCGCGACTCGCTGGCCGAGCGGATGATCTCGAGCAGCGCCTCGCGCAGGGGGCCGTGCTCGAGCGAGCCCGGGAACATGTCGACCTCGAGGCGGTGCGCCCGGCGCCAGGCCTCGCCGCCCACGTCGGTGAGCGCGACGAGCTGCCGGCGGCGGTCCGACGGATCCGTGGTGCGCGAGACGTGGCCCTCGCGCTCGAGGCGCTCGATGGTGCGCGACATGGTCTGCACCTCGACGTGGGCCGCGGCGGCCAGCTCCTTCTGCGCGACGGGACCCGCCTGCAGGAGGTGCAGCACGATCAGGCCGGCGTGGGTGAGGCCGATCTCGGCGAGGGCGCCGTGCCAGGCGTGCTCGACCATCCGGGAGGCGGTGGAGAGCAGCCGGCCGGTGGGCCAGTCCTCCATCCCGGAGGCGTCGTCCGCGCGCATCTGATCAGGGTAGACCCGCTCCCGGGACACGACGGCACCGGGCGCGGGACGCTCAGGCACGGGCGCCCGGGCATCCCGGCCGCGAGGCGCGGACCGCCCCGCGCGTCAGGACGCGAAGCGGTCCGTCGCCTCGATCAGCGCGTCGAGGATCCCCGGCTCGTCGAAGGCGTGGCCCGCGTCGGCGATCATCCGGAAGTCGGCCTCGGGCCAGGCCCGGTGCAGGTCCCAGGCGGTGAAGGCCGGGGTGCACATGTCGTAGCGGCCCTGCACGATGACGGCCGGGATGTCGCGGAGGACACCGGCGTCGCGGATCAGCTGCCCCTCCTCCAGCCAGCCCCTGTGCACGAAGAAATGGTTCTCGATGCGGGCGAAGGCGAGCGCGAAGACGGGATCGGACCAGTCCGCGATCAGCTCCGGCTTCTGCAGGAGGGTGATGGTCGACGCCTCCCAGGTGGTCCAGGCGACACCGGCGGGGCCGTGCACGGCGGGGTCCGCGTCGTGGAGGAGGCGGTAGTACGCCTCGATGAGGCTGCCCCGCTCGCCGGCCGGGACGACGGAGGTGTAGCCCTCCCAGAGGTCCGGGTAGACCGCGGCGGCGCCGCCCTCGTAGAACCACTCGAGCTCGGCGCGGCGGAGGGTGAAGATCCCGCGGAGGACGATCTCGCTGACCCGCTCGGGGTGGGTCTCCGCGTAGGCGAGGGCGAGGGTCGAGCCCCAGGAGCCGCCGAGCACGAGCCAGCGCTCGACGCCGAGGTGCTCGCGGAGGCGCTCGATGTCGGCGACGAGGTACCAGGTGGTGTTGGTCGAGAGGTCGGCCTCCGGCTCGCCGGCGTGCGGGGTGGAGCGGCCGCACATGCGCTGGTCGAACAGCACGATGCGGTACTTCTCGGGGTCGAACAGCCGCCGGTGGGCGGGCGAGGTGCCGGCCCCGGGGCCGCCGTGCAGGAACACGACGGGCTTGCCCTCGGGGTTGCCCGAGACCTCCCAGTAGAGCGAGTGGCCGTCGCCGACGTCGAGCATGCCGGAGTCGTGGGGCTCGATCTCGGGGTACAGAGTGCGCATGGCCCGCACCCTACCGACTGTCAGGGTCGCGGTCCGCGAGGCGGGCGGCCCGGCCCCGGAGTGGGCGGGAGCGCCCGCGTCCACCCGGCGCACCCGCCTCCCGCGGTCGTTACTGTGGATCGGACCTGCACGCCCCCGTCGAAGGAGCCCCCATGCCCACCACTGTGCGCGGCGTCATCGCCCGGTCGAAGGGCGCTCCCGTGGAGCTCGTCGACATCGTCGTCCCCGACCCGGGCCCGGGCGAGGCCGTGGTCGACATCGAGACCTGCGGTGTCTGCCACACCGACTTCCACTACCGCGAGGGCGGGATCAGCGACGACTTCCCCTTCCTCCTCGGTCACGAGGCGGCCGGACGGGTCAGCGCGATCGGAGAGGGAGTCACCCATGTCGCGGTCGGCGACTTCGTGGTCCTCAACTGGCGCGCGGTCTGCGGCGAGTGCCGGGCCTGCACCCGGGCCGAGCCCTGGTACTGCTTCGACACCTTCAACGCGACGCAGCGGATGACCCTGGAGGACGGCACCGAGCTCAGCCCCGCCCTCGGGATCGGCGCCTTCGCCGAGAAGACCCTCGTGCACGCGAAGCAGTGCACGAAGGTCGATCCGGAGGCGGACCCCGCCGCGGTGGGCCTGCTCGGCTGCGGGATCATGGCCGGCCTCGGCGCGGCGATGAACACCGGGAACGTGACGCGCGGCGACTCCGTCGCGGTCATCGGCTGCGGAGGAGTCGGCACGGCCGCCGTGGTCGGCGCCGCTCTCGCGGGCGCCGGCACGGTCATCGCGATCGACCGGGACCCCAAGAAGCTGGTCGCGGCCGAGAAGCTCGGCGCCACGCACGTCATCGACTCCAGCGGCCTCGACGAGGCGGGCGTCGTCGCGGCGGTGCAGGCTCTGACGAACGACTTCGGAGCGGACGTCGTCATCGACGCCGTGGGCCGCCCCGAGACCTGGCGCCAGGCGTTCTACGCCCGCGACCTCGCCGGGACCGTGGTGCTGGTCGGGGTGCCGACTCCCGAGATGACGCTCGAGATCCCCCTGCTCGACGTCTTCGGCCGCGGCGGCTCGCTGAAGTCGAGCTGGTACGGCGACTGCCTGCCGGAGAGGGACTTCCCGATGCTGACCGGCCTCTACCTCCAGGGCCGACTTCCCCTGGACGAGTTCGTGAGCGAGCGGATCGGGATCGAGGACATCGAGGAGGCCTTCGCCACGATGGCCGGCGGCGACGTGCTCCGCTCGGTGGTGGTGCTCTGATGGGCGCGCGGATCGAGCAGCTCGTCACGAGCGGCACCTTCAGCCTCGACGGCGGCACCTGGGACGTCGACAACAACGTCTGGATCGTCGGCGACGACTCCGAGTGCGTCGTCATCGACGCGGCCCACGACGCGGACGCGATCCTCGCGGCCGTCGGCGAGCGCCGGCTCCTCGCCGTACTGCTGACCCACGGGCACGACGACCACCTCGACGCGGTCGAGGGAGTCCGCGCTGCGACCGGCGCTCCGGTGCTGCTCCACGAGGCCGACCGGATGCTGTGGGACGCCGTGCACCCCGGCACGGCCCCGAGCGGCGGTCTGGTCGACGGGCGGATCGTGCCCGTCGCCGGCGTCGAGCTCGAGGTGCGGCACACCCCGGGCCACACCCCCGGCGCCGTCTGCTTCGTCGCCGAGGCGCTCGGCACGGTGTTCACCGGCGACACCCTCTTCCAGGGCGGGCCGGGGGCCACCGGCCGCTCGTACAGCGACTTCCCGACGATCATCGACTCGATCACGGAGCGCCTGCTGACGCTGCCCGCCGAGACGGTGGTCCGGACCGGCCACGGCGACTCGACGACGATCGGGGCGGAGGCGCCGCACCGCGAGGAGTGGATCGCGCGCGGGCACTGACCGGGCGGGGCCGGCGCAGAGGCTGCCGGCCCTCCCGCTTCGGCGTTCTGCTCGCCCGGATGTCCGACGGGTGTGGGAGTTTCGCAACCGATGGTCGTGCTCCCTTGTTACCGTGAACAATCGCCGGTACCGTGCGATGACCACACCGCAGGCGGGATCCCCCGTCCGCCCACCGGTTCGCTGCAGAACCCGAGAGGACACGTCGACGATGACGTCACGACCCCCGGGCGGAGGCAGGCCCTCGCGCCTGCTCGCCGCCACCCTCGCCGCATCCGCGACGATCGCCCTCGCCGCCGGCGCCGCCGTGCCGGTCGCCGTCGCCGCGACAGCGGCGACCACTCCCGCGCAGAGCCTGCTCGCGGACTTCACCTTCGACACCGCCCCGAGCGGAGGCGCCTTCACCGACAGGTCGACCCGCGCCGCCGTGAAGGGCACGCCGACCCTCGTCGCCGGCCGCACCGGGCAGGGCAGCGCCGTCTCGCTGTCGTCCTCGTTCTGGCTCGACCTCACTGCGACCGACGGGCAGCCGCTGCTGAAGGGTCGCGACTCCGTCACTCTGTCGTACGACTCCAAGCCCGCCGCCGCGGACAACGTCGGCTGGTCGGTCTTCGCCGCGCGCTCGGCCGCGACCCAGGACTACGCCCAGGAGAAGTACGTCGGCGTCCTCGACAGGACGAACGGCATCACCGTCGAGCGGTACGCCAACAGCGGCGCCCGCGACTCCTCGGGCAACCTCACCGGCCCGAGCAGCACGGAGTGGAAGCACGTCGATCTCGTGCTGAGCGCCGGCACCGCCCGCCTCTACGTCGACGCGAAGCCCGTCGCCGTCACGACGGCCGGCCCCTCGCTCGCGACGGTCCTCGGATCGACCGGCGGAGTCCTGCAGATCGGCAAGGCCAACTGGGGCGGCGGGGAGTACTTCACCGGACTCCTCGACAATCTGCGCGTCTACGACCGCGCCCTGACCGGGGCCGAGCTGGGCGCGACGAGCAGCACCGTGGCGACCGACCTGCGCGCCGCCCTCGACGTCCCCACGACCGTGCTCGGCGACCTGCCCGCGCAGGTCCTCGGGAACACCGTGACGTGGACCGCCTCCGGCGCCGGCGCCGCGCGCGTCTCCTCCACCGGCGCCGTGAACCTCTCGGGCCTCACCGCTCCCGTCGCCGTCCGCCTCCAGGCAGCCGTCGCCGGGCAGACCTACGCGTGGGACAGCACCCTCGCCGTGCCCGGCGGGCGCATCGCCACCTCCGTCAAGACCGTCACCACGACGAACGGAGTGAAGGACGACCCGCTGGCGTACAACGACGACCGCCGCGCGGACTCGCTCTTCACGGCCGCACTGCCCGCCGGCGCGACCACCTGGGAGCCGCTGAACCGCTCGCAGTCGATCCTCTCCGTCCTCAAGGACGGCGATCAGGCGCAGCGCCCGAACGCCCAGATGGGCTCGCCGCTGCTGTTCCGCTCGAAGGACGGCTCGCTCGGCGCGGTCTCGTCGCAGAACAACGCCACGGACTCCGTCTACCTCTGGAGCTCCGCCGACGGCCGCACGTTCCGCGACCAGCGCGTCCTCCGGGTCGCGCCGGGCTCGGTCGTGACCGACCCGCGGATCGTCTTCGACTCCGCCCTCGGCGTCTACAAGCTGTTCTGGACCGATCTGCTCACCACCGAGGGCCGCGTGACGCTGTTCACGGACCTCGCCTCCGGCACCGCTCCCGGAGCGACCACCCGCGCCGACGCCCGCGTCCCCGGTGTCCAGGGCTCGGGTCTCCCCGCCGGGTTCACCCAGGGCCAGGCCGGCGAGACGGCGCTGACCTCGACCGAGTTCAGCACGTTCTACCGCGAGTACGTCGACCTGAAGAACACCGGTGTGAAGTCGCTCAGCGGCTCCGTCGACTCCGGCGCCGGATCCGCTGCGATCGCCGCAGCGCTCCCGGGGCAGGCCGTGATGGAGTACAACGACGGCTCGACCAAGTCGCTCAACGTCGACTGGCAGGACGATCTGACCACCGCCGTCGACACCTCGCGTCCCGGGACCTACCGGGTCACCGGCTCCGTCCAGCAGGACCCCGAGGCGATGGTCAACGAGGCCCGCGCGGATCCGCACGTCTTCTTCAACGAGGACGACGGCTACTACTACCTCACGGGCTCGCACTACGGTCAGGACTCGCTCGGCCCGATCGAGGAGAGCTCCAGCTACCGCAAGATCGGCCTCAAGCGCTCGAAGACCATCGCCGGTCTCGACTCCGCTCCCGAGCAGATCGTGATCGACCCCGACGCCGGCACGCCCGGTCGCCAGAGCCAGTACCCGAACACCTTCTACGGCTGGGGCGGATACATCTGGGCGCAGGAGTTCCACAAGATCAACGGCACCTGGTGGATCGTCGCCGGCATGAACAAGGGCTACGCGCCTGTGGGCGGCTGGTGCGACAACACCGTCCTGATCCCCTACACCGGGACCGACGCCTCGATCGCCCAGGGCGGATTCCTCGACCAGACGAAGTGGGGCGAGCCGGTCGTCCTCGAGGGCGCGGCCTTCGACGTCAGCTACATCGACCGCCAGGAGAACGGCGCCACCCAGGGCTACTGGGTCCTGCCCAACGGCAACACGCTCTCCCTCGCCAAGGCGACGATGGGGCCCAAGGGCACCGTCCCGCTGGTGACCGGTGCGGTCACCCGCATCTACGGCGAGAGCCAGCCGTGGGAGTCGGGCAAGCGCTCGCCGACCCCGTCCGACACCACCGAGGGCAACGACCAGGGCGTCGTCGAGGCGCCGTTCATCGTGTCCAAGGGAGGACGCATGTACCTCACCTACTCGGGCGGAACGGTCGACAAGTACTACTCGCTCGGCCTGCTCACGGCCGACGCGAGTGCCGACCTCCTCAACCCCGCGACGTGGACGCAGACCGCGTTCCCCGTGCTGGACACCGAGGACACCTACCTGGGCCGCCTCGGCGCGGACGAGACGCAGTACTTCTCGCGCCAGCAGGCCGGCACCGGGCACAACTCGTTCGTCGAGGACGAGTCGGGCAACCTGCTCCTCGCCTACCACGCCCGCCCCTACCCGGACCCGCACACGGCGACCGATCCGCAGAACGCGGGCGGCCTGTTCGATTCGGACCGCAACACCTGGTTCAAGGGCGTGAACATCCGCGCGAGCGGCCGGCTCGACCTCTCGCTCTCGAAGGAGCAGGAGGTGGCCTCGGCCAACCGCACCGTCACGGCGACGATCACCGTGAAGGCGCCGGCTGTGCCCGTCACCGCCACTGCAGCGGCTCGCTGCGTCGCGGGCAAGGTGGTGGTCACGCTGACCACTGTCAACAAGGCCGCGTCGACCGCCGACCTCCGCTGGAACACCCTGTGGGGCGCGAAGACGCAGCAGATCGATGCGGGCCGGACCGCCTCGCTGGCCGTGACCACGCGGGCCGCCTCGGTCGCCGCCGGCACCGTCCAGGGGGTCGCCACCGTCGGCAGCGCCTCCGCTCCCGTGAGCGCCGCCTACCCGGCGCTCCGCTGCGGCTGACCTGACCGGGTCCTCCGACCGACGACGCCCGGCCGCCTCTCACCTGAGGGCGGCCGGGCGTCGTCGTTCCGGTCTGCGGTGATGTGCCGGGCGACCGGGTCGCGACCCTCGATGATCTCGGCGGTGCAGCCGGCATCGCGGGAGAAGACCCACCGGATGACGCGGCCGCGTCGGACGACCGGACCGTTGCGATCCACGAACGACTCCCCATCGAGGGGAGGTCGTCGGTCGGCGACGTACGGGGTGTCGTGAGTCGGACGGGAAGAGGCGAGCCGGTCTGCCGCTGCTGCACGAACCGGCCCGCCCCTTCGGCATCGTCTCAGTGGACGAGGGCGGCCTCCGCCTCGTCCCAGGCGGGGTTCAGGTCTTCCTTCTTCCCTCGGATGAGGAGGAATCCGGTGAGAGAGGCGGCGACCATGGTCACTGCTGCGGCCAGGAACACGGCCTTGTAGCCGTCGGTGAATGTGGTGAGCTCGGCCGTTCCGGACGCGATGGCGGAGTCCGCGGTGCTCGCGTAGAACACGGTGAACACCGCGAGACCGATGGACCCGCCGATGTGGAAGACGGAGTTGACGACGGCGGAGGCCACTCCGGCGTCCTCGTTCTCGACCCCGAGAAGGGCGAGGTTCTGGACGGGCACGAAGAGCATGGAGAGTCCGATTCCGAGCACGACCAGGGCGGGCAGGACCTGGAGGAAGTAGTTTCCGTCCGGGGTGATGCCGAGGAGCAGGAAGAGCCCTGCTGCCGAGACGAGCGGCCCGACGATCATCAGGGGTCGGGGGCCGAACGTGTTGAGGATCTTCGTGGTGACGGGCGAGAACGCCATGATCGCGACGGTCATGGCGAGGTTCGCGAGTCCTGCCATCAGCGGTCCCATTCCGAGCACGATCTGGAAGTAGAACGCGAGATAGAGGATGGCCCCGATCATCACGGCGCCATTGGCGGCCTGGATCAGGATCGCGCCGCCTCGCACACGACGCAGGATGACGCGCAGGGGCAGCAACGGCTGGTCGACCGTGCGTTCGATGAGCACGAAGACGGTCAGCAGGACGATGCCGAGTGCGAGGAAGGCGACGGTGTCGATCGCGCCCCATCCGTGCTCGGCTCGGGTGAACCCGTAGACGATCGCGCCCAGTCCCAGGGTCACGGTGACAGTTCCCCAGACGTCGTAGCGGTTGTCTCCTTCCGCCTTGCTCTCGCGGAGCACGAGAGCCCCGCCGACGAGGCCGAAGGCGACGAAGATGAGGTTGACGAAGAGGCACCAGCGCCAGTCGGTGAATTCGGTGAGCACGCCGCCCAGGATCAGGCCGATTGCGGCTCCGGATCCGGCGACCGTGCCGAAGACGGCGAAGGCGAGATTGCGCTCCTTGCCGTGGGCGAACGTCACGGTGAGCATGGCGAGTGCGGCGGGGGCGAGCAGTGCCGCGAAGGCGCCCTGGACGCCGCGAGCGATGACGAGTTCCATGCCGCTCTGCGACAGTCCGGCCCAGAGCGAGGCCGCTCCGAAGCCGATCATTCCGACCATGAAGGTGCGCTTGCGGCCCCAGTAATCGGCGATCCGACCGCCCAGAAGGAGAAGTGCTCCGAAGGCGAGGGCGTAGGCGGTGACGACCCACTGGCGCAGGCTGTCACTCATCCCGAGATCCACTTGGGCCTGAGGCAGGGCGATGGTGACGATCATCGTGTCGAGGACGACGACGAGCTGGGTCATGGCGAGAACGGCGAGCGCCCACCAGCGGGCGTTCGGCTTGTCCGCGATTCTGGACATGAAGAAACCTCCAGGCTTCTGAGGAATGAAGTCACTGGAGGTTTTCAGCCTCGGATCCCGCACCGGCAGTGCATCTGACCGCCCGCAGCTCCGAAGCTGGGCAGGCCGTTACCGTACCACAACTGTACAATCATGAATGTACAGTTGCTTTCTGATTCGTCGACCGTGACAGCCGTCCCTCCGGCTGCAGTCCGTCGTCAGGACGACTCGACACCGAGGGGGTCGAGCCTCACCTTCCGACGTCGGCAGGAGAGGATGGCAGACTGGCGGCCGACGCTGTCGCACCCGCTCGTGCGGTGACGCGTCGACACCCTCCGGGCGCCTCAGCACCCGCCGTCCCTAGCCGCTCACTCGGACCGAGGGAGCGGCGGAATCGATCACGACATGGAACCGAACCCGCCCAGCGGTGAGGGGGTCCTGCCTTCTCCTCGGACGTCTCCTCGCGCGACGCGACCCAACAACCGGACTCGGATCCTCGACGCAGCGGTCCGTGTCGCGGCGAGGGAAGGTTCTGTTCGCGTCACGCTCGAAGCGACTGCCGAAGAGGCTGGGCTGACACGCGGTGGAATGATGTACCACTTCCGCGATCGAGCCGATCTCGCCCATGCTCTCCAGGAGCACGTCGCGGCCGGCTGGGAAGCCCAGCTGATCGACGTCGCGGGGAAGACCGCGGACGAGGCCACCTTGACGGAGCGCGTGAGTGCCTACGTCGCCGTCGCCCTGACGCCGTCGACGCACATGCAGATCGGACTCCTCCAGGCCACGGGCAGCGACACCGCTCTCCGAGCGCCGGTAGCGGAGGTGCGCCGAAGGTGGACGCCCTCCGCAGAGGAGACCGCGACCGATCCGATCGCTCTCCGCCAGTTCATCGCCTGCCTTGCGGCTGACGGCCTGTGGTCGCACCACTCCCTCGGAGGCGATCGGATACCGGACGACACTCGAGCCGCGGTGATCTCCGAGATCATCCAGCTCTCCAGCACGGGGTGATGCACGAAGGGCGCGTTCCGGCGTGAGGCGGGTCCCCCGCCCGCCTCACACTGCTGAGGATGCAGCAGCGACGGCGTCCTCGAGGAGCGCCGCCACCGCCTCGCGCCGCGGCAGCACGGTCGCGAGCGCGGCGCCCATGACGGTCGGCGATGCCTCGTGCTGCCCCGGAGCGCTCGGGACGCGGTCGGAGGCGACGCACGTGTCGAAGTCGCTCCACCTGGAGCGTCACCGACACGACCGGTCCGACGACGGCCGACCAGGAGACGTCCCGCGTGCGCCCGCACTGGCACTCCGCTCGTCAGCGGGACAGCAGCGCGACGTGGATCTCCTCGGCGAGGAGGTCCAGCGCTCTCGCGTGGGACGCCAGGAAGGCCCGGCCGTCGCGCGTGATCGAGAAGCGCTCGATGCGCTGCAGTGCGGTCCTCCTGCCTCTCTCCAGGAGCACCAGGCCCCGGCGGGAGAGCCGGAGGAGCCGCTTGCGCACCTCGAGGACCTCGACACGGTCGCCGGAGCGGAGGTCGAGGACTGCTCGCAGGCGGGTCTCGTCGCGGTTCTCTCCGGTCGCGAGCGCGATCAGGATGAAGACGTCGATGCTGCAGTCGAGCCCGCAGGCTCCGCAGCGGTTCGTGCACCGCGCAGAGCGTGCCAGGGACACGAGGAATCGATCGAGGCGCATCACGGGTATCTCCTGGGGAACGGCGGTCTCCTGCTGCAACGAGAGGAACGGGCCGGACCGGTCACGGTCGGCCCGCATCCGGGAGTCCGCTCAGGAGAGGTTCGCACATCAGCGATCGGTCCGGACAGCAGGATACGGCCCGATCGCCGCCCCGGTCCGCAGCCGGTGGTGATGCCGCCGCGGCGGGATCGTCGGGCGATCAGGGTCGAGGACCCGTCCGAACGGCGCAGGGGGGCTCAGGAGAGAGGGAGGGCGTTGCCGTTGATCAGCAGGAGGTCGTGTCCTCCGACCGCAGCTGCACTGCCGGCCGCTCCGTCGTCCTTCTCCTCGGTGAGGGTGTGCGACTGCGCGACCTTCGTCAGCACGGGCCCGATGGACGGGACCGTCCCGGTTCTCACTCTGTGGTGCATCTCGTCGGTCGTCCTTCTGAGGTGGCGGCACTGCAGGGCGGCGCAGTGCCGGTCGGGGGCGGGGCGACGAGGGAGCGGGCGATCGTGGCGCCCGCTCCCTCACCGTCTCAGCGGCAGCTGCGCGCCGGGTAGTCGACGCTCGTCTGCGTGCTGACCGTCTTCCCGTCGACGACGGCCTTTCCTGTCGCGGCCACCGACCCCGCGGGGATCGAGACCGCGCGGGTGGTGACGGCGCTCGAGGCGGACGCTCCCGGCGCGACTCCGGTCACGGTCTTCGAGCCGAAGGCGGTGACCGTCGTGATGTCCATGATCGAGCGGCTGTCGTTCTTGACCACAGTGGTCAGGACGACCTTCCCGCTGACGCAGCGGGTCGACGCCGTGGCTGTCACGGTCAGCGGCGACGTGACGGTGACCTTCGCGGTCACAGTCCGGTTCGCGGGTGCGACCTCCTCCGTCGGCGTCAGATCGAAGACCGGCCGGCCGTCGGCGGCGTAGTGGATGCGGGCGAGACGGGTGTCGCGGCCGTCACCCCCGACTCCGTTGCCCCAGGTGTGGTAGACGTACACGTCGTTGCCGTCCTCGTCCTGGGTGACGGCTCCGTGGCCGGGACCCTGCTCGTAGGTGCGGTAGTCGAGGACGCCGTCGGGCATGGGAACGCTCTGCAGGAGCGGGGCGTCGTACTTGGTCCAGCTCGCGATGTCGGTCAGGTCACTGCCCTCCTTCGCCCAGGCGCCGCCCACGATGTACTTCGGGCTGACGCCGCTGCTGGAGTAGACGAGCGTGATCCTCCCGTCGCGCTGGATCGCGAACGCTCCCTCGGACAGGTGGTCCTCGAACGTCAGCGAGGGCACGATGATCGGGGTCGGCTCGCCGATGACGCGGGTGGGGTTCGCGGGATCGACCTTGGCGATCCAGGTCGCCGGGTCGCTCACTCCGTTGTCGACGTAGCGCTGGGACCAGGCGTAGTACGCAGTTCCACCGGACTCGAAGTAGGTCATGTCGAGGCTGATGTTGCGTCCCGTGCCGGGGCGTCCGAGGGCGCTCCCATCGCTCTTCACGACGGCGCGCGGCGCGCTCCAGTCGGAGGGGTTCGCGGGGTCTCCGCCGTCGCGCAGCTGCATGATGTGCGCCTGCACCGTGAACCACTGACCGTTCTGGTTCGACTGGTCGTTGTCCGGGTTGAAGCACGGGGCGAACAGGATGGAGAGCTTGCCGCCGATCTCGTGGATCTCGGGGGCCCAGTAGCAGCCCGCGATCACCTTGCCCTCGGCGGTGCGGTCCATCCGCGTGGTGCGGTTGAGGAGGTCCACCTCACGGGCTCGTCCGCCGTTGTCGTCGCTGAGCTGGTCGATGCTGTCGGCGACCCGGATCGGCAGGTGCTGCGAGGCGACGTTGTTGTTGTTCGTGTCGTCCGTGGCGGTGAAGAGGTACTGCGTCTTCCCGTTGCGCTCGTAGCGGTAGATCGTCGGATCCGCGCGGTTGTAGGCGAACGGCTCGTTGTACTGCCGCTGGCGGACGGTCCCGGAGAGGTCGTACGTTCCCGGGCCCTTCGCGGCGAGGTCGGCGAGCTGCTGCTGGTTCCAGTCGATGCCGAGGCTGCCGGTCGAGCCGTCGTTGTAGGAGAGCTGCGCCTTCACTCCGGACAGGGCGGAGGTGTCGCCCTGATCGATCGTCTGCGGTGCGACCGAGGATCCGGTGTTGACCGTGCGGCCGAACTTCTTCACGAGCGAGTCGGCGACGGAGCCGGAGACGGTCAGCGCGCCGCCCGGCAGAGCGTCGGCGACGCGGCCCGGGACTCCGGAGAGGTCGGGAGCGGCGACGGTGGCGGGGCTTCCACCGAGGACCGCACCGCGGTTCCCGTCGGTCACGACGACGCTGCGACGGCCGCCGTCCTTCGGCCAGAACGCCTGCGCGCGGAGCTCGGTGCGGGCGAGGTCCGTGACGGTCGTGTACTTCGCCGCCCCGGAGGAGTCCGTCCAGGAGACGAGGTAGCGGTTCTGGTCCGTGTCGAAGACGGCCTTCGGCGCGACGACGCCGCCGGTGGTGCCGAGGTCGATGAGGCCGAGCTCGGTGAAGTCGGACGCGGTGGCGTCCGTGGCCTTGAAGACCAGAGCGCTCGAGGCCCCGGTGCCGTCGGACGCGCCCGACTGCAGGACGCGGGTGGCGATCACGCCGACGGTGCCGTCGGCGAAGGTGAACAGCGAGGGGTTCGCGAGGCCGCGGTTGTCGGCCTTGTCGGTTCCGAGGAAGACCCCGTCGGCGAAGAGGACTCCCGAGTTGCCCGAGAGCGGTGCCGCGTCGGCGACGGACGAGCCGAGTGCCAGGTGGAGGCCGCGGGCGATCGTGTCCTGGTTCGCCTTGTCCTCGCCGGTCGGCGTCCGGGTGTACGACACCACGGTCTTCGCCGTGGAGGCGCTGAGGACGGTGGTGCGGAAGGTCTTCGTCAGCGTGGTGGCGCCGACCTTCACGGAGGCGGTGAGCGCGAGTGCCCGGTCGGTCGCCGAGTCGTTCACGAGGCGGCTGCCGGACAGGCCGGCACCGTCCGCGCTCCACGACACGGTGTAGCCGGCGACCGTGGGAAGAGCGGTTCCGGAGGCGACGGTCGGCGGGACGACGAGAGCGGTGCGCAGGCGCGCCGTGGCGTCGGCCTCGGTGTCGGCGGCGACGGTGACGGTTCGCGCGGTGCCG
This sequence comes from Rathayibacter sp. AY2B9, assembly GCF_002931595.1. Lineage (NCBI taxonomy): Bacteria > Bacillati > Actinomycetota > Actinomycetes > Micrococcales > Microbacteriaceae > Rathayibacter > Rathayibacter sp. AY2B9. The sequence continues at coordinate 67,377 of NZ_PSUB01000002.1, read as the reverse complement.
GTGGCGGCGGATCCGGCGAACGTCGCGGTCGGGGTCAGGGTCACGGTGGCGTTCGCCGAGCCGGGTGCCGGGCGGCGCACGGAGCCGTCGGTGCCGATCACCGCGGGGTCGCTGCTCGCCCAGGTGAGGACGGAGCCGCCCGCGCCGCGGGTCGGGAGGGAGAGGTCGCTGGTGACGGGTCCGGTCACGGCGATGGTCGCCGCGGCGGCGTCCGATGCAGCGATCGCGGCAGCGGCCGGAGCCGCGTCCTCGCGCACCTGGTCCTGGGTCAGTGCGGAGGAGTAGACGTGCACGTCGTCCATCGCCCCGGCGAAGAGAGGGTCGGGCCCGTAGAACGACTTGCCGAGGAGGCCGGAGAAGGCGGAGGTGCCGACAGTCGCCGCTCCGGTCGCGGAGGTCGGGGTGGTCTGGGCGAGCCGGCCGTCGACGTAGGTCGAGACGCTGACGCCGCTGCGCAGGACCACGGCGACGTGGCTCCAGCGGCCGGTGGCGGCGGGACCGGAGTCGGCCGCGCGCTGCTCCGAGCCGTTCTTCACGGCACCGATCAGGCTGCTTCCGCACTGGGGCGTGGTGAAGAGGTACCGCTCGGTCGACTGCCCGAGCGCGTACGCCCAACTGCAGTTCTGGTTCCCCTCCCAGCGCAGCCAGGCCGACATGGTCACGTCGGTGGTGGCCGCAGTGGTCAGTCCCGGCGCGATCTCGGCGTAGGCGGCGGAGCTGCCTGCGGCGCCGCCGGGGAGGCGGAGTGCGCGGTCGGTGCCGCCGCGCGGACCGGCGACGGTCGTCGCTCCGGTCCCGCGCACGGTGGCGGAGCGGCCGGCAGCGGAGTCGGTCAGGGTCGTGCCCGCGCCCACGGCGGAGCCGACGGCGGCGGACGAGGAGAAGTCGTAGGAGAGGACCGGGCTGGGCACCGCGGCCTGTGCGGGTGCCGCGCCGAGCGCAGCCCCTCCCGCTGTCAGGCTCGCGGCGACCAGGAGGGCCGTCGTGCGTCGGAACCGCATTGTTCGTCTACTTCCGTGGGAGAGGTGGATGCGGGGAGCACGGACGCGGGGTCCATGCTCCCCTGCTCCGGTGGCCGGAGGCCCCGGAACGGAGGAGGTCAGGGGAGGGGCGGCTGGACGCCGCCCCTCCCCTGTCACCGGCCTAGCGGCAGGTGAGTGCCGAGTACGGCGCGGTGGCCGTCCTGGTACCGTTCGCGTCCTTCGAGGCGACGCTCACCTCGCCCGCGGTGACCGAGGTCGCCCGGGTGGTGAAGGCGGCGGACACGGACTTGCCGGGAGCGACCCCGGCGAAGGTCCTGCTCCCCCACTGCGAGCCGACGGTCATCTCGACCGTGGAGCCGCTCGTGTTGGTGCCGGTCGCGGTGACCGTCACCTTGCCGGCGACGCAGCGGCTCGCGGCAGAGGCCGTCAGCGACGGTCCGGGAGGAGCCGTGGCGGTGATGGTGGCGATGGCCGGCGTCGCTGCCGAGTTGGCGAGCTGTCCGCGCACCTGCACGGTGTCGCCCGCCTTCTTCAGCGAGCTGAGATCGGCGGTCGCCCACGTCACGGCGACCGTCTCACGGTGGCCGTCCTTGAACGTCGCGCCCACCGTGGCGGGCAGGTCGACGGTGGTCGATCCGGCCTGCACGGTCCGCGCCACGGCGTCGATCGAGGTCACCAGGAGCGACGGGTTCCACTTCGCGGCGAGCCCGTCGCGCTCCTTCGCGGTGATGGAGACGACGGATCCGTGGCGGGGCGACGTCGGCAGCGAGAAGCTGCTGGGGATCGTCCACTGGATGTCGCCCTCGAGCGAGTTCGTGCCGAGCGGGATGTAGCCGCGTCCGCCGTAGTTGTCGGTCCAGAGGAAGTACTTGTACCCCGCCCGGTCACCCTCGTTGGTCTTGAAGATCTCGGGACCCTCGACCTCCGGCGTTCCGGCGGTGCGGCCGATGCAGGTGTCGATGAGGCTCCACGCGCCGGAGGCGGTGGTGGCCCGCAGGTTCGTCGACTTCTGTCCGATGATGTCGGGCGAGGGGCAGCCGCTGGTCTCGGTCGCCTTCGTGAAGCGGTAGTAGGTGTCGCCGTCCTTGAGCATCGTGGCGTCGATCAGCCCGTTGCGGCTGTTGAGCGAGGGGACGTCGGCGGCCTTGAACCAGACCTCGGGGGTGGTGAACTCCCGGAAGTCGCGGGTGGTGGAGGTGAGGATCTGCGGTCCGTTGCCGTCCTCAACGTTGCGGGTGCTGTCGGTGAAGAGGGCCGAGGTCCAGTAGACGACGTACGCGTCGATGGTGGGGTCGTAGGTGGCCTCCGGCGCCCAGGTCATGCCCGCGTTCGGCAGGTTGACCTCGACGTGGCGCTGCTGGCCCCAGTTGACGAGGTCCGTGGACTCCCAGATCTCGAGGTAGCGGCTGCCGCGGTTGGTCGAGCCGCCGAAGCCGGTGGTGCCGACGGAGAGGTCGGTGGCCATCAGGAAGAAGCGGTCGCCCTCCTTCGAGCGGAAGACGAACGGGTCGCGCAGGCCCTTCGTGCCCAGGGTCGAGGTGAGGATCGGCTGCGCGTCGTTCAGGGTCTTCCACGTGAGCGAGTCGTTGCCGTCGGAGGTCGCGAAGCGGATCTTCTCGCCCTCGATGCTGTCGCCGGTGAAGTACGCGAACAGGTACGCGTCGAGGTCGCTCGCGGCGACGGGGGCCGCGGCCGGAACGGTGCGCGTGAGGGTCCGGACGAGGGGCGTGGTGCCGGGGACGGTGATCGTCGCGGTGAGGGTGACGGTGGTGTCGGCGGACGGACGCGTGAGCGAGCCCTTCGCGACGACGTTCGGCGCGGTGCCCTTGTCGGCGGAGGTGATGACGGCCTCGTTCGACGAGGTCCAGGTCACCACGGCGCTGGCGCTGTTCGCGCGCGCGGCGGTGGTGGCGACGTCGGCTCCGGTCGAGGGCAGGTTCAGGCTGCCGCGCACCGGTCCGGCGAGGGCGGGATCGTTGGCGATGCCGTCGGCGACGGCCCGGGCGAGCTCGGCCTCGGCGCTGTCACCGGCGGCGTACGCCGGGACGGAGACGGTGGTCGCTCGGCCGACGACGGTGATGCCGCCGTGGACCGCGGTCGGGGTCAGCGTGACGGTGGCGTCCGGGCTGCCCGCGGCGGGCCGGGTGACGACGCCGCTGGTGCTGACGACGCCGGGGGCGCTCGACGTCCAGGTGATCGTGGAGCCGTTGGCGCCGGTCGTGGGGAGAGTGAGGTTCGAGGTGACGTTCGAGGTGTCACCGAGCGAGACGGCGGCGTCCTGGTTCGCGAGCACCGAGTGCACGGACGCGGCGCTCTGCTGCACCTGGCCGGCGGTGAGCGCGGAGGTCCAGACCTGCATGTCGTCGATCGCGCCGGCCCAGTAGGCGTCCGCGCCGTAGAAGGACTTGCCGAGGAAGCCGGAGAACGTGGAGGTGCCGATCGCCGAGGCGGCGGTGAAGGTCGTGCTGCCCTGGCCGACGAGGGTTCCGTCGAAGTAGGTCGAGACCGACTGGCCGCCCTTGACGACGACCGCCATGTGCACCCAGCGGTTCGCGGCGACCGGAGTGGTGCCTGCGGCCCGCACCTCGGAGCCGCTCTTGATCGCGCCGAAGCCGGCCGGTCCGCACTTCGTGGTGGAGAGGACGTGGGAGTCGACGCTGGAGCCGAGCGTGAAGGGCCAGGTGCAGTCCGGAGCACCGCTCCAGCGCAGCCAGGCGGACATCGTGACGTCCTGCGTGCCGGCGGGGATCAGGCCCGGGGCGATCCGGACGTGCGGCGCGGCCGACGTGCTCGATCCGCCCGGGAGCGAGAGAGCGCGGTCGGTGGAGGCGCCGGAGGGACCCGCGACGCTGGTCGCGCCGGAGTTGATCAGGGTGCCGGGGTGATTGCCCGGAGCGGAGTCGGCGACGACGGCTCCGTTGGCGAGCGTCGCGCCGATGCCGTCGAACGAGTACTGCAGCGCGGGAGCGGGGACGGTCTCTGCGGCGCCGGCGGCGCCGATCGGTCCGAGGACGCCGCCGAGGCAGGCGATCGCGAGCGTCAGCGCGGCGCCCGCTCGGGGGAGGCGTGAGCGCCGGGTGCGCTCCTGCCGGGGGGTTCGTGACATGGGGGGTCCTTCAGGTGAGGGGTCGGAGGGGGAGGACGGAGCCCGCGCGATCGGCCGGCGGAGTGGTGAGTCCGGCGTCCGTCTGGCGGGGAGGGAATCGCCGGAAGGCGGCCCGGGACGCGGGCCTGGCGACCCGTGATCGGGAGGCGGAGGTCGACGTGGGTGCGAGGACGAGACGTCGCGCGCTGCGGGCGCCGACCGCGGTCACCGCGTGGGAGGTGTCGGCCGGGCCGACAGTCATCGGGGCCGGGCGTGGGCCTGCGGCGGGAGGGTGCGGCGGGAGGGTGGTGCTGTCGTCATCATCGACGTTCCTCTCAGGTTCGCCTTCGAACCGGTCGGAGTGGGACGCGAGGCGCGAGGACGCGCTTGCCCACTTCAGGTGACACCGTACCGACTTTTGTTAACGGTAACAATGGCGGATTCCGGGCGATGCCGCAGCGACGGCGGGTGTGAGCGCTCTCTCCCTGCGAGCACGGGGATCCGCGTGGACGGATCACCCTCGCCCGGCGGGGCTCGGACCGGATCCGCTCGAGACCGGCACTTGACACCGGCTCCGCGACCGGTCGATGGTTGTCCACGTCAACATGCAGGTCGTGATCAGCTTCCCGTCCCACTCGGAGCGTCGGCGCTGACGCGTCCCGCGGCGGGACGACCGGATCACCATCCCGGTCGCTCCGGCGCATCCTCTGCCGTGCTCCGACCCCTTCGGACACGGCTCCTTCCTGCGACCCTCACCCGCGTCCCTTCGGGGACGCCGGATGTCTGTGAAAGGCACCCATGTCCCGGACAACGAAGTCCCACCCCTCCAAGCGCCTGATCGGCGCCCTGATCGCGGCCGTCGTCGGCATCACGACCTTCGGCATCAGCTCGCCCGCCTCTGCAGCCACCGCCCCGGTCGGCCTCGGATCGGCGCAGGAGATCCGCAACCAGCACAGCAGCATGTGTCTCGACGACTTCGACTTCGGCACTCAGCCCGGAGCCGAGGTGCGGCAGTGGAGCTGCACCGAGGGGAGCAACCAGCGCTGGCAGGTCACCGACCTCGGCACAGGCTACGCCGAGATCAAGAACACCTTCAGCAACCTCTGCCTCGACAACTTCGACTTCGGCACCACCCCGGGCTCGGAGGTGCGGCAGTGGAGCTGCAACGGCAGCACCGCCCAGCAGTGGCGGATCACCTCCGTCGGCGGAGGCTACGCCGAGATCGCCAATCGGCACAGCGACCTCTGCCTCGACAACAAGGACTTCCGCCAGCTCGACGGCTCCCCCATTCAGCAGTGGACCTGCACCGGCTCCAAGGCCCAGCGCTGGGCACTGACCGATCCGACCGTGCAGAAGATCACCTGGACGCTGAACCGCGTCGCGAGCCCGACCGCTGACGAGGCCGACGCCTACGCCCGCATCACCGACGCGATGGACCGCGCCGTGGCCCGCTACAACCGCCTCAGCAACATCTCCCGCTCCCTGACCGTCTCGTACAGCCCCGGAACCCCGACGGCCGATGCGAACATCTACGGCCAGATCCGCTTCGGCAAGGAGCGCGTCTACATGGTGGAGGGCACCGCCATGCACGAGATCTCGCACACCGTGGGCTTGGGCACGTCGACCACCTTCAACACGAACTGCGAGAACAGCAGCTGGGACTCGGCCCTGGCACTGCTGCGCACCTGGGACGGACCGGACGCGACAATCCAGTGCACCCCGGGTCACATCTTGAACTACGGCCTCAACTACAACAGCGAGTTCAGCCAGCTGAACCTCGAGCGCCACGTGAAGCTGGTGCAGTCCATGCTCAGTGACGGCATGTAGCCGTCACTCGAGGCACGCCCGAACGAGCATCCTCGCCGCCCCTCGCGGGCGGCCGGCGCCGGCGGGGCGGGGAACCAGAGCCCTCCCCCCCGCCGGCGCCGCATGCCCCGATGTCTCCCTCCGGAGGCGCGGGGCAGCGGAGCGCTCGGGAGTCGAGGAGGGCCCCTCGACCGGGTGGTCGCAGCCGACGTGCCGGACGCCGCACCCTGGGGAGGGGGCGTCCGGCACGTCTCCCTCGTGTCCGCGCCGTCCGGTCCGCCGGACCCCCCGGAGGCGCATGACGGGCGGCGTCTGCGGGCGCTAGCGGTTCTGCTCGACGGTGCTCGGCGCGGTCCGGTGCGTCTCCGGCGCCTCCGTGCCGACGGGCTCCGCCTCCCCGCTCGCCGCGGCCTCCCGCAGGTACTGCGCCGACATGACGCGGTAGGAGCGGGTGAGCATCGCCGCGCCGGCCGCGATGATCATGACGACTCCGCCGACCAGGAACACCAGCGCGATCCCCCGGCCGATGCCGTCGCCGAGCAGCCCGCCGAACGCCGAGCGCCCGGCCGGCGACTCCATGTACGGGATGAGCGCGAACTCGGCGATCGGGGCGATGAGGAACGACGTGATCGGAGCGGCGGCCGACTCGAACGCCGCCGCGAAGCCGAAGACGCGCCCCTGGGTCTCGAAGGGGACGACCTTCTGGATCACCGTCTGCTCGGCGGCCTCGACCGCCGGGATCAGGGTCATGTAGATCCAGATGCCGCCGGCGTAGAGCCACCACCAGTCGCGGAGGGTGAAGACCGCGCCGATCAGGCCCATCGCCATCACGAGCAGCAGCATCGTCCGGATCGGGTTCCTCCCGAGACCGAACCTCGCGACGAGCAGACCGCCGATGACGAAGCCGCTCGCCGTCACTCCGAGCACCACGCCCCACAGCTCGACCGGGAACAGCTCGAGGCCGTACGGGTCCATCAGCGCCATGTAGACGCCGCCGATCAAGTTGTTGAACGTCGAGAAGACGATGAGCGCGAACAGCCCGGTCGCCGCCCGCACCGCGGTGATGCTGCCGCGGAGATCGATCAGCGGCGCCCTCTCCCCCGTCGGCGCGGGCCGGTCCTCCGGGATGCGCAGGAAGAGGAGGTGCAGGAGCGCGGCGGCGGAGAGGCCGATCGCGATCACCAGCGTCCACCCCATGCCGAGCAGGCCGATGGCGAGCCCGCTGAAGACGCTCGTCACCACGAAGGCGAGGCCCTGGACCGTGCCGACGAGGCCGTTCGCGCGGGCGTGCCCCTCCACCGGGACCAGCAGGGTCACCGTCGTGGACAGGGCGATGTTGCGCATGTTCTCGATGACGGCGCCGAAGAGGATCGTTCCCGAGAACACCCAGAACCAGGGGGCGCGGAAGTCCAGGAGCGCCGCCTCGGGCAGCGCGAGGAAGAGACCGCCCGCGACGCCGAACGACACGAGCGTGACCGCCCCGGCGAAGACCATGACGCGGAACTTGCGGTGCCGGTCCACGATCGTGCCGAAGGCCATCGCGAAGACCGCGACGAGCAGCATGTAGGCGCCGCCGATGATCCCGGTCGCCAGGACGGAGCGCGTCTCGAGGTACACCCAGAACGTGAGCGCGAACCAGAGGAAGCTCGTCGTCACGTTCGCGACGGCGGTGTTGAGGAGGATCTGGTGGAAGTCGCGGAGCTTCGTCGAGGTGTCGGCGTCGGCTCCGGGCACGGGGGCGGTCGAGGACACGGCTTCCCTCCGCTCGCGACGGCGCCGTCGGTCCCGCGGCGGGAGTCGAGGGTCGTCGCAGCCACTGTAGGACCGCGCCGTCGGCGAGTCGAGAGGGGCCGGGCGTCCGGCGGGGATGCGCTGCCGCCTCCCGCGCGGACGCGGGCGCCGCCGCCCTCGCGACCCGGATCAGCGGGCCTCGGGGGCGGTGGCGCCGACGGGTCAGACGATGGCGGCGCGGAGGGCCGCGGCGGCCTCGCCGACGTCCGGGGCGCCGTAGATGGCCCCGCCCGCGACGGCCACGAGGGCGCCGGCGCGCTGCACCGACTCGATGGTGGCGGTGCTCACGCCGCCCGCGACCGAGAACGGCACGCCGGAGGACTCGCCGTCGCGCAGCAGGGTCTCGAAGGTGAAGCCCTCCTCCGCCTGCTCGTCCAGACCGGCGTGCATCTCGACGAACTCGGCGCCGAGGGCGACGACCTCGCGGGCGCGGGCGGCCTTGTCGGGCACGCCGATGAGGTCGACGACGACGCCCTTGCCGTGCTTCCTCCCGGCGGCGATCGCGCCGGCGATGGTGCTGTCGCCGGCGACGCCGAGGACCGTCACGAGGTCGGCGCCGGCCGCGAAGGCCATGTCGGCCTCGAGCTCGCCCGCGTCCATCGTCTTGAGGTCGGCGAAGACCGTCTTGTCGGGGTGCGCCTCCTTGATGGCGGTGATGGCGGAGAGGCCGGCGCTCTTGATGAGCGGGGTGCCCAGCTCGAGGATGTCGACGTGCGGGGCGGCGGCAGCGGCGAGCTCGAGGGCGGCGTCGGTGCTGAGGGTGTCCATGGCGAACTGGAGCTTCACGGGGTTCTTCTTCCTGTCGAGGTGGGGAGTCGGGTCATTCGAGGTTCGCGTGGCGCGGCCAGAGCTCGTCGGCGCTGTCGCCGCGGCGCTGCCAGAGCGCGTGGAACAGGGCGTCGCCGGTGAGCACGACGACCTGCTCGAAGAGCCCGCCGGAGTACTGCGCCGAGGCGGCCCCGGAGCGGTCGAGCTTGTCGGCGGCGGGCACGACCACCACGGCGGAGGCGAGCCCGGCCAGCGGGGAGTCGGCGGCGGTCGTGATCGCCGCGACCCGCGCTCCGGCGTCGACGGCGGCCTGCGCGGCGCGGACGATGCCCCCGGTGGTGCCGGAGCCGCTCGCGGTGAGCAGCACGTCGCCGCCGCGGATCGCCGGGGTCGTCACGTCGCCGACCACGTGCACGACGAGTCCGAGGTGCATGAGGCGCATGGCGGTCATCCGCAGGGCGAGGCCGGAGCGGCCGGCGCCGTGGACGAAGACGCGGTCGGCGCCGGCGAGCAGCTCGAGGACGGGCTCGAGCCGGTCGGTCGTCAGCGAGGCGGTCGCGGCGGACACCTCGGCGGCGATCACGGCGAGCGCCTCTGCGGGGTCGGTGGTGCGGTCGTCAGCGGGCATGGGTCCACAGTGCGCCCGGCGACCGGATCCGCGCGCCACCTGATCGAGGAGGTCCGCCTACCCGATCGGGTGGGCGGTGCCGCTCGCGGGTAGGACGGGTAGGTTCGGGGGATGGATCCCGCCGAGTCCCCCGCCTCCCGCACCCTGCTGCAGCAGCACGCCCGCACGGTGGCCGAGCAGGCCGACCGGCACGCGGTGGCGCTGGAGTCGGTGCTCGCCGCCCTGCGCGCCGAGCGCCTCGACGACCGTGCGGCCCGCACCGTCGCGATCGACATCGCCGCGAACGCCCTGGTCGAGCTGCGCACCGCCTCGGACGAGCAGCGCAGCGCGATGCTGGAGCCCGTCGTGGGCGCGTTCGCGCGGCTCCGGAGCGACCTGCGTCCGCTCGTGCGCTTCGGCGACCTCGACGTGCAGTTCGTCGAGCCGCCCGCCACCGGGCGCGCCCTCCCCGGCGAGGTGGCGCACGCCGCCCGCGCGATCGTGCGGAGCGCCGTGCTGGCCTTCGTGGAGTCGGAGCAGACGCGCCGGGTGCGGATCCAGTGGGACTGCGACGGGCTCAACCTGCTCATCGAGATCCGCGACGACGGCCGGGGCGAGCTGACGACCCGCGACGACGCCCTGCGCCCGATCGCCGAGCGCGTCCGCGGGCTCGACGGGGAGCTCTCGGTCGCGTCGACCGCGGGCTGGGGGTCGACCCTGTCGATCCGCCTCCCCCTCGATCCGCCGGCGCAGCCCGACGGGCTCGACCTCGCCGAGCTCAGCGCCCGCGAGCGGGAGGTGCTGAACCTGATCACGCTCGGCGCCTCGAACCAGCGGATCGCGGACGACCTCGGCATCAGCGGCAACACCGTGAAGTTCCACGTGTCGAACCTGCTGCGCAAGGCCGGGGCCCGCACCCGGGCGGAGCTGGCGGCGCTGGCGCGCTGATCGATCGGGGTGCCCCGCCCGGCAGCACGGCCCTGACAGACCCCCCGGATGCACGGACGGGCCGCGGCGGCCGCCGAGGGTCCCCCCTCTGTGGCGCCGCGGCCCGTCCGGCCGATCAGCGCGTCCCGATCACTCGCTCCGGAGCAGCCCGAAGCGGAACCGGCCGGAGCCGTCGAGCGTGTCGTCGATGCCCGAGATCGTGGAGGAGGCGATGACGGTCTCCGTGCCCTCGAGGAGCGGCACGGTGATCGCCTTCTCCGCCGCGAGGCGCTGCGCCTCCTCGATCGCCGCGGTGCGCTCGTCGCCGGGGGCCAGGCTCCGCTCGCGCAGCACGACCTCGTTGTAGGCGTCGTCCTTCACGGCGGCGCCGAGGATGGAGGGGGCCTCGTCGGTGCCGTAGAGCAGGTTCAGGTAGTTGTCCGAGTCCGGGTAGTCCGCGAACCAGCCCTGCTGGTAGAGCGGGTAGGAGGTCGACTTCTCCTTCACGTACTGCGTCCACTCCGTCGACTGCAGGTCGACCGTGAACAGCCCGCTGCGCTCGAGCTGGTTCTTGATGAGCGCGTACTCGTCCGAGGTGCTGGAGCCGTAGTGGTCGGTGTTGTACTGCAGCTTGAGATCGACGGGACCGGTGATCCCGGCCGCCTGGAGCGCGGCGGCGGCCTCGTCCGCGCTGGGACCGCCGCTCCCGTCGCCGAAGGCCTCCTCGTACGCCGGCGTCGATCCGGTCAGAGCGCTGGGGACGATCGAGTAGACCGGCGCGTAGGTGCCCTTGTAGACCTGGTCCGACAGCTCGTCGCGGTCGATCAGGTCGGCGACGGCGGTGCGGACGGCGAGCGCCTTGTCGGCGTCGGCCTCGGAGGTCGCGGAGCCGTAGGGCATGGTCTCGGGGTTGAAGACCAGGAAGCGCATCTCGGCACCGGGACCGGAGTGCACCGTCAGGCCCTCCTCGCCGCGGAGGTCCTCCGTGTCGGTCGCGTTCAGCGTGCGGTAGGCGACCGCGATCTCGCCGCGCTGGATGTCGAGCTTGAGGTTGCTCTCGTCCGCCTAGTAGCGGACGATCACGGACTCGTTGGCGGCGGCGCCGAGGAGGCCGTCGTAGGAGTCGTTGCGGGTGAGCTGCACGAGCGAGTTCAGCGTGTAGCTCGTGATGGAGTACTGCCCGTTGAAGGCGTCGCCGGCGACGATGTCGTCGTCGGTGGTGAGGGAGTCGGCCGAGAAGACGTCCTCGTCGACGATCGCGGCGGCGGGGCTGGTGAGGATCTGGGGCCAGAGGGCGTTGTCCGGGGTGGCCAGTGTGAAGACGACGGTGGAGTCGTCCTCCGCCTCGACCGAGACCATGTCCGAGAGCAGCGACGAGGGGCCGTTCGGAGCGGCGATCGCCACCTGGCGCTCGAAGGTGAAGACCACGTCCGAGGCGGTGAGCGGATTGCCGTTGGCGAAGGCGGCGTCCTCGCGCAGGGCGACGCGGTAGTGGGTCGGGTCGGTGAACTCGGCCGAGGCCGCGAGGTCCGGCACGGGATCCGTCGATCCGGGGGCGGAGGTCAGCAGCCAGGAGAAGACCTGGTTCTGCAGCGTCGCCGAGCCGAGGTCCCAGGAGCCGGCGGGATCCAGGGCGGTGACCTTGTCCGTGGTCCCCAGGAGGATCCCGGGGGGCGCCTGGGCGCCGGTGGTGCCCGGCGAGCAGGCGGTGAGGGCGACCGGCGTCGTGCCGTCGCGGTTCCGGCTACTCGAGCAGCTTGCCCGCGGTGGCGACCTCGCCGCTGATCAGCGCCTGGATCTCCTCCGGCACCGCGGGGATCTCCTCGCGCGTGATCCCCGCGGAGGGCGACCAGACGAGGTTCACCTGGAGGGCCGGGTCGATGTCCGGGTAGTCGCTGCGGTTGTGGCAGCCGCGGCTCTCCCGGCGCTCGAGCGCTGCGTCGAGGGTGGCCCGCGCGGCCATCGCGGCCGACTTGAGGTCGAAGGCGTGGGCGAGGTCCTGGAAGCCGGCGATGTCCGGGTGCACGCCGATGTCGGCGATGCGCGCCTCGATCGCGTCCAGCTCGGCGAGCCCGGCGAGCAGGCCCTCCTCGTCGCGGACGACTCCGGCGTGCTCGGTCATCGTGTTGCGGATCGCGCGCTGCAGAGCGCGGACGTTCTCGGTGCCGTCGGCCGCGAGCAGGCCGGCGATCTCGTCGCGGGCGACCTGAACGGACGCGGCCGAGCGCGTCTGGGCGGTCAGTGAGGCGGAGTACTCCGCCGCCGCCTGCCCGACGATCCGGCCGAACACCAGCAGCTCGATCAGCGAGTTGCCGCCGAGGCGGTTGGCGCCGTGCAGTCCGCTGGAGGCCTCTCCGATCGCGTAGAGCCCGGGGACGTCGGTGCTGTGGTCGTCCGAGCGCACCCAGACCCCGCCCATCGAGTAGTGCGCCGTGGGCGCGATCTCGATCGGGTCCTTCGTGATGTCGAGCATCTGCAGCTCGAGCATCGTCTGGTACACCCGCGGCAGCCGGGTCATGATCGTCTCGCGCGGCAGGTGCGAGACGTCGAGCCAGACCCCGCCGTTGGGCGTGCCGCGACCCTCCTTGATCTCGGTGTAGCAGGCGAGGGCGACGCGGTCGCGGGTCGAGAGCTCGAGGCGCTCGGCGTCGTACTTGCCCATGAAGCGCTCGCCGAGGCCGTTGCGGAGGATGCCGCCCTCGCCGCGCGCGGCCTCGGAGATCAGCGTGCCGGCCGCGTTCTCGGGCTCGATGATGCCCGACGGGTGGAACTGGACGAGCTCGGGGTCGCGCAGGCGGCCGCCGGCCTCGACGGCCAGGCGGAACGAGTCGCCCGTGTTCTCGTCGCGGCGGGAGGAGGTGCGGCGCCAGATGCGGTTGTGCCCGCCCGCGGCGAGGATCACCGCATCCGCGTGGATCAGGTAGCGGGTGCCGTCGACGAGGTCGAAGCCGTAGGCGCCGAACACGGCTCCGTCCTCGTTGACGAGGATGCGCGTGACGTACACGGTGTCCAGGATCGGGATCTCGAGCTGGGCGGCCCGGTTGACGAGCGTGCGCTGGATCTCGAGGCCGGTGTAGTCGCCCGCGAAGGCGGTCCGGCGGTAGGTGTGCGCGCCGAAGAAGCGCTGCGAGATGCGGCCGTCGCCCTCGCGGGCGAACGGCATGCCGTAGCGCTCGAGGTCCTGGATGCCGCGGGCGGCGTTGGAGGTGACGATCTCGACCGTGCGCGGGTTGGCGAGCTGGTAGGACTCGGTGATGGTGTCGGCCGCGTGCTGCTGCCAGCTGTCGTCGGGGTCCATCGTGGCGAGGGCGGCGTTGATGCCGCCGGCGGCGAGGGAGGTGTGCGCGTCCGACTTCGAGCGCTTGCCGAGCGCGAGGACGTCGACGCCCGCCTCGGCGAGCTCGATCGCGGCGCGCAGGCCCGATCCGCCGGTGCCGATGACGAGGACGGAGGTGGAGATCCGGCGCTCCGGTGCGGTGGTCTCTGAAGTGGTCATGCTTCCACGCTAGGCACGGCGCTTCGATTACTCCAATGCATAATGCTGGGCACAGCCATGCGCATAGGGTATGCATGTGGATCTCGAGCAGCTGACCGGATTCGTCGAGGTCGCCCGCCTCGGCAGCTTCACCCGCGCCGCCGAGGAGCTGCACCTCGCGCAGCCCTCGCTGAGCCGCCGGATCGCCGCGCTGGAGCAGGACCTCGGCTCCGAGCTCTTCCACCGGGCGCGTTCCGGCAGCACCCTCACACCGGCCGGCGAGCTGCTGCTGCCGCTCGCCCGGCGCATGCTCGCCGACGCCGGATCGGTGCGCCGCGAGCTGGCCGAGCTGGCCGGACTCGAGCGCGGCCGGGTGCGGTTCGGCGCGACGCCGACGCTCTGCATCAGCCTCGTCGCGGAGGTGCTGCACGCCTTCCACTCCGCGCATCCCGCCGTGGAGCTGCACCTCGCCGAGGACGGGTCGCGGAGCCTCTTCGACCGGCTGGCACGGGGCGAGCTCGACCTGGCGCTGGTGACGACCTCGACCGCGGCCGCTCCCGGCGCCTTCACGGTGACGCCGCTGCTCGTCGAGGAGCTCGTCGTGGTCTCCTCCGCCGCGGAGCCTCCCCTCGCCGCGACCGGCGCGCTCGACCTGGCGGCGGTCGCCCGCCTCCCGCAGATCGTCTTCAACTCCAGCTACGACCTGCGCCGCACGACCGACGCCGCGTTCGCCGCCGCGGGCCTGGAGCCGGACGTGGTGCTGGAGGGCGCCGAGATGGACGCGGTTCTGCGCTTCGCCGAGCGGGGCCTCGGCGTCGCGATCGTCCCGGCGATGGTGCTGCAGGGGCGCCCGGGCCTGCGCTCGATCCGCCTCGAGGAGCCGACGCTCGAGAAGCCCACGCTGACCCGGACGATCAGCCTCGCGCGCCCGGCGGACCTCGCGCCGACCGCCGCGGCGCGGGTCATGCAGGGCACCGTCGCGGCGACCGCCCGCGCCTTCGCCGCCCAGGCCGGCGGCACGATGCGCCTGGCCGGCGCCCGCTGACCGAGCTGGGGTCTCGAGGCGCCGCTGCTCGACCAGCAGTACGGCGAACATGCTGATCGAGCGGCCCCGGAGGGGCGCATCGAGATCCCCGCACGCGCAGGAGCGCCCCCGGCCCCGCTGGGCCGGGGGCGCTCCCCGGTGGTTCAGCCGTGCGCTACGAGCACGGGCGCGCCGCGTACGGAGCGCTCACCTCCGTCTCGACGGGGGCGCCGTTCATCGTGGCCGTGGCCTCGACGGTCACCGCACCGGCGGGCAGGTTCGCCTGACGGGTGGTGAAGGCGTGCGACACGGTCTTGCCGGGCGCCACCGAGGTGAACGACTTCGTGCCGGACGTCGACGTGAAGGTCACGCCGACGGGGACGTCGGAGCCGTTGCTCGCCTGGACGGTGACGATCGCCTTGCCCGCGATGCAGCGGGTCGCCGCGCTCGCCGTGATGTCGAGCGCCGGAGCAGCCTCGCCCTCGGTGAAGGCGAAGGTGTCGAGCTCGAACAGGTCGCCCGAGGGTCCGGAGTAGCTGAAGTACACGTCGTGCACTCCCGTCGCTCCGGTCAGCGCGGCGCTGACGTCGGTCCACTCACCGGTCGTCCCGTTCACCGCGACGGTGCCCGCGACGGGCCCGGTCTCGGAGTCGAGGCGGACGGTGACGGTGCCGCCGGCCTGCAGCGCCTTGGCCTTCGCGGTGAACGTCGCGGCTCCGGTGTCCCCGAAGTCGACGGCCGACAGCGCGGTCCAGTCGCCGTTGTCGAGGTCCTTCAGCACGAGGTTCTGGGTCGCGCCCGCGGCGGGGGTGCCGAGCGGCGCCGTCGCGATGCCCTTGCTCCAGCCGATGGTCTCGGCCGGGAAGGTGCGGTACGGATCGAAGTCCTTCACCTGGTCGACGCCCTTGTAGTCGCCGACCACCTGCTGCACCGTGCCGTCGGCGTTGAACTGCAGCTCCTGGATGTGCGGGCTGCGGTACCCCTGGGTGGTGTCGCCGTTGATCCGCTTGTTGAGCGTCGGCGCGTGGTAGGTGAAGTAGTACTTGCCGCCCAGCTCGAAGACCGACTGGTGGTTGTTGCCGCCGGTGCCGGCTCCGAAGAAGCGGCTCTGGTTCGGGAACATCACGCCGGCGTAGTTCTCCTTGGGCCAGGACATCGGGTCGTCCGAGATCATGTAGCCGATCTCACCGCCGCCCGGGTAGCCGGGCTCGCGGGTCTGGTTGCCGCCGAAGTCGTTGCCGCCGAAGTGGGACGAGTACGAGAGGTAGTACTTGTCCTGGCGCTTGAACACCTGGGCCGCCTCGAACGCGACGGGCGCGTCCACGACGGCCGAGGTGCCCTGGGTCGAGATCATGTCGTCGCCGAGCTCGATCACGCGGATGTTCTTCGGGTTGTTGAAGCGCTCGGCCGCGGGGAGCGCGGTCGAGGCGGGTCCGCCTCCGAAGAACAGGTAGCCCTGGCCGTCGTCGTCGACGAGCGGTGCCGGGTCGAACTTCCACGCGACCGCCTCGGCGCCCGGGGTGGACGCGTTGATGAGCGTGGAGGTGCGCTGGCTGGTCCACGGGCCCACCGGCGAGTCGCCGGTGATCACGTTGCTGGAGCCGCCGCCGTTGGCGTAGTAGAGGAAGTACTTGTCGACGCCGTTCACGGTCTTCTTCGCCATGCCGGGAGCCCACGAGTTGCCGGTGTAGGGCGCGACTCCGGTGGAGCCGGCGACCTGGATCTCGCCGTGGTCGGTCCAGTTGACGAGGTCGTCCGAGGAGATCACGGTGATCTGGTTGATCTTGCCGTAGTCGATGCCCGCCGAGACGCCCGTGGCGGGGTTCGGAGCGTAGCCCTGGGTGTCGTTCGTCATGTACATGTACACGCGGCCGTTCTCGACGAAGCCGAAGCCGTCGGCGCCGAATTTCCAGCCCATGAGCGGGTTGTGGTCGCCCGGGATCTTGCCCACGACCTCGATGGTGCGCGAGGCGGGCGCGGGCGGCGCCGCTCCGACCAGCGAGACGTCGTCGAGCTTGTAGTCCATGAGGTGCGTCTCGGGCGCGGCCGACGGAGTCGCGGTCCACGGCGTCTCGAAGAAGAGGCGCGCGGTGGCGACGCTCTGCCCGGCGGGGATGGTGAACGATCCGTTGATCGTCGCCCACTGCCCCTTCGTGGCGGTGACGCTCGCGAGGTTCGTGTAGGTGCCTCCGCCGTAGTGCATGGTGGCGAAGAACTGCTTGGTCGCGGGGCTCGCGGCGTTCTCGTACTTGATCTGCGCCTTGACCTGGTAGGTCTGGCCGGCGACGACCTTGCCGCTGAGGTCCTGCATGGCGCCCGCGCCGGTGGTCGTGCGGCCGGTGACGAGCGCTGCGGCGGTGCCGGTGCGCGCATCCGTGGTCGTCGCGATGGTGCCGGCGTCGGCGGCGTTGCCGTTGTTGACGAACCAGCTGCTGATGCCGCTCTCGAAGCCGCCGTTGACGATGAGCTCCGCCTCAGCGGCGGACGAGGTCTGGGCGGCGAAGGGGGCCACCAGGAGCGCGGTCAGCGCGGCCGTGGCCAGCAGCCTCAGCCGCAACCGCCCCTTCGGAGCGGCTTCTCGTTGTGGTGATCTCACGGATCCTCCTTGATCGTGTCGTGCAGGAGATCGTCGGCGACGGGTGCCGCTGACGCGTTCGGGGGCGGGGGCGGCCGCGCGGGCCGCCCCCGGAGTGCTCAGCCGCAGGACGCGGCCGGATGGGGCGCTCTCACCGTGGTCGTCACCGGCTCGCCGTCGAGGGTGGCGGTCGCGGTCACGACCACCTCGGCGGCGGGGACCGAGGCCGCCCGCGTGGTGAAGGCGTGGCTCGTCGTGGCGCCGGGTGCGAGCGCGGCGACCGTCTTCGTGCCGGATGTGCTCTCCATCCGGAGGGCGACGGGCACGTCGTCGGCGTTGGTCGCCCGCACGGTCACGACGACCTTCCCGGCGATGCAGCGGGTCGCGGCGGCGGCGGTCACGTCGAGCGACGCCTCCTTCAGCGTCCCGAGGCGGGCCAGCTGGTAGCTGAGCGCGCGCTCCGGGGCGTCGATCTGGTTCTGCGTTCCCGCGGTGCCGACCGCCTGCGCCTTCGCGAGGACCGACTGGAGGTCGGACCAGGCGTCGGCCGGGTAGTCGTCGGAGCGGAGCGTCGCCGCGTGGGCGACGGCCGCGTCGAGCTGCGAGCGGTCGAGCGCCTTCCCCTCCGAGGAGAGGGTGTCGCTCAGGAGGAACTCGTCGACGTCGACGTGGCCGCCGGCGGTCTTCGTCGCGTAGCTGAACAGCCCGAGGCGGTGGCCCATGAAGTGCGTGAGCTGACCGTCGAGGGTCTGCGGGCCGACGCGACTGCCGAGCTTCGTCCAGCTCGTCCCGTCGAGGCTGTACGAGAACGTCGTCCAGAGCTGTCCGGCCGGAGCCGAGAGCTCGAGATCGGCCTTCAGGCGCACCTGCGAGGCGTCGCCGAGGGCGGCGGTGGTGCCGGGGAGGAAGGACTCCACGGCCGCCTGGTCGAACGTGGTCGCGAACGGCTGACTGCGGTTCACGACGCCGACGGTGGTGACGCCGTCCACGCGCTTGACCGCGACGTAGGAGAAGCCGCGGTTGTAGGCCGCGAGGCCGGCGACGTCGCCGTCCTTCATCCCGGAGACGTCGAACGCCGCCTCCGCCGACTGCTTCGGAGCCACGATGCGTTGGGAGAGCGTGTTGCGCGCCTCCTCCAGGTACGTCATCTCGGGCGAGCCCGAGAGACGCGTGTGCGCGGCCGTTCCGCTGAGCACCTTCCCGTTGGTGAGGCGGAGCCAGCCCTCGCGCTCGGTCAGCGACCAGTAGCGGTTGTCGGGGGCGTGGTTCCACTGCCAGGGGAGGGCGAGGGTCGAGCCGTTCGGCTCGATCTCGGCGGCCGTCGGGCGCTCGAGGGTGGGAGCGGCGCCGACGAGCGAGACGTCGTCGAGCAGGTACTCGGTGCTCGAGGACGCCGGCTGCGGATTGCCCCACGGCGTCTCGACGGCGAACTTCACGCTGCCGACGTTCGCGGTCTCGGGCACCGTGTAGGTCCCCGTGATCGTCGTCCACTGCCCCTGCGTGACGGCGGCGGAGGCCATCGTCACGGGTCCCGCGCCGAAGTCGGCGCAGAGGTTGAAGCGGACCGACGCGGGGCCGGTCGTGTACTTCACCTTCGCGGACACGGTGTAGGTCACGCCGCGCTGCAGCTTGTTCGCGAGCACCTGGCTCGGGCCTGAGCCGTTGAGCGTGCGGGTGCCCACGCGGAGCGCGGCGGTGCCGGACGCCGGGTCGGTCGTGTCGGCCGACAGCGTCGCGCCGAACTGGCCTGCCCACGGCGCCGTCCCCGACTCCGCTCCCGGGTTCTGGAGCAGCTGCACGCCGAGCAGCGACGCGTCGTAGGAGGGCGCGGGCGGGATCGTCCACGACTCGTCCTGGTAGGCCTTCGCCGGGGCGTCGTTGTCGAAGTCGTCCGAGACGACGATGCTCTTCTGCCGCTCGAACAGCTCCTCCTCGGGGCTGAGGCGGATCGGCTTCGGGAAGCTCCCGCCCACCGGCACCGAGCCGTTCGTCCCGAACGTCGGCCAGCCGTCCTTCCACGTCGCCGGGATGAGCCCGGGGATGCGGCCGGTCGGGAAGCTGTCGCGGAAGAACATGCCGTGCCAGGCGGTCGAGCCGTCCTCCTTCGCGATCGGCACGAGGCTCCCCTGGGCGAACCCGCTGGAGTTCAGCACGCCCTTGCCCTCGTAGGGGTTGCTGCCGTCGGCGGTCGCGTAGCGGCCCAGCAGCTCGGACGAGCGGAACAGCGCCACCTGGCGGCCCTGGCCCGAGGGCCAGGTGATGATGACGATGTAGTACTGCCCGTCGATGTACTGCACCTGCGCGCCCTCGAACAGGCCGCCGAGGTAGCCGGCTCCCGGGTAGTCCGAGGTGCGGAGGATGTTCGGGTACTCGGCGACGACGGTCGTCAGGTCCTCGCTCAGCTTCACGGCGCTGGTGGATCCGGAGCCGTAGAAGATGTACGGCGTGCCGCCGTCCGCGTCGTCGAAGAAGAGCGACGGGTCGTGGAAGGCGCGGCCGAGGGCCGTGCGGGTCCAGGCTCCGTCCTCGATGTCGTCGGTCGAGTAGAGGTAGGAGCCGCCGAGGTTGTTGGTGTTGAAGACCGCGTAGTAGCGGCCGTCGTGGTACCGGAGCGACGAGGCCCACTGGCCGTTGCCGTAGGAGTTCTGCCCGTTCCGGAGCGAGAAGCGGTCGCCGATCTCGAGCCGGTCGAAGACGTAGTTGACGATCTCCCAGTTGACGAGGTCGTAGGACTTCATGATCGGGGCGCCCGGGCTGAGGTGCATCGTGGTGCTGATCATGTAGTAGATGTCGCGGCCCTCGTCGTTCTCGGCCGCGGGCACGCGCTCGACGCTGACGTCGGGCACGTCGGCGTTCAGCAGCGGCACGGAGTAGGTGCCGTCGCCGCGGTCCGTCGACGTGTAGGAGGCCTTCGGCGACCAGGCGCCGGCCGCGGTCGCCGGAGCCGCGCCGGAGGCGAGCAGGCCCGCCGCGAGGAGGGCGCCGATCGCCGTGGAGGCGACTGCGCGCATCGGGGTCATTCGAACAGCGACAGCGTCAGGACGGAGGAGTAGTCGCCGGGGGCGACGTCGGCCTCGGTCTTCAGGGTGAGGCCCGCGGACACGGTCCAGGACCCGTCCGTCGCGGTCTCCTGCGAGTCGAGCGACAGCGCGAGCAGCTCCTGGTCGAACAGGCCCACGGCGTCGGCGCCCTCGTCGAGGATCGTGTCGACCGGGTCGCCCTCGGACACGAGGCCCGACTCGCCGCCGTCCACGAGGACCGGCGTCCAGCCGAGGTGGTCGGAGGAGATGTCCTCCTGGTCCGCGTCGCCGGTGAAGGCGCTCGCCGAGCCGAGGACGTACCAGCCGGCTCCGGCCGGGATCTCGTCGACGGTCCGGGTGTCCGTCACGGTCACGTCGGGCAGCTGCCCCGTGAAGGCGCGCACGGTCGGGGTGGAGCCCTCCTCGGCGAGCGTGGCGGAGGTGCCGTCGATCGACATCGAGAGGGCGCCGGGCTGCTCCAGCTCCTCGATGCTGACGTTCACGTCGACGTCGTCGGAGCCGTACTCGGTGTCGGCGGCCGCGGCCGCGGCGGCGACGCCGGACAGGAGCAGGCAGCCGGCGAGAGCGGCGCCCGAGCGGACGAGCCAGAGGGGTCGGGGGGTGCGTCGCGTGGACATGGTGTTCCTCACTCGATCGGCATCGTCACCGATCAGGTCGAGCGCCGGACGGCGCGGAGTGGTGGCGCGGCCCGAGGCCGCGAGAGGACGGAGCGCGGCGCAGCCCGAGGGGCGTTCGGCCGCGCCTGGAGCGCAGGACGCGCGGAGAGCGGCGGACGGCTCGTGCGCGGCGGCTTCCACAGCGTGGCCACGCGAGCTCCAGCTCTCGACCCCCTCAGCACTGAGGGGAGAAAGGCTGCCCGATACTCGTCTCTCTCGACTGCTGAGCTTTCCCTCAGCTAGTCTTGCGGGCAATGTTACCGGGAACATTCCCGATTGCAAGGACGTGTTCTCAACCGTCCGGAGCAGCGCAGCGAGGCGATCACCGCGTTCCGCCGCGGCCGGGCGGGGACGGCGGGAGGGGACGAGGATGTCCGCAGGGGCGGCGACGGCGGAGGCCGAGCAGGAGGTCGTGACGACGGAGTGCGCGGAGCGCTCAGGCGTCATCGGCGTGCTCCTGGGCGACTTCGAGCCGTTCGGCACGGAGGTGCTGCAGGGAGTGGCGACGGCGCTCCGGGGGACCCGGTTCGACCTCCTCGCCGGCAGCGGGGCGAGCCGCCGGGGCCGGGCGGGATGGGAGCAGGAGTCCCTGCGGCGCCTCACCGAGGCGCACGTAGCGGGAGCGATCCTGGTGACTCCCTCCGGCGTGATCCCCCCGTCGGACCTGCCGCTCGTCGTCGTGGATCCGCTGACCGCGCAGACCGAGCTGCACTCGGTGGCGACCGACGACTTCGGCGGAGCGCAGCTGGCGACCAGCCACCTGATCGGGCTCGGCCACCGCCGCATCGGCTTCGTCGCGGGCCGCCCCGACCTGGAGTCGTCGCACCGGCGCGGCGCCGGCTACCAGCGGGCGCTCGCGGACGCCGGCCTCCCCTACGACCCCGCGCTCGTACGGGTCGGCTACTACCGGCACGACCCCTCCCTCGCCGCCGCCCACGAGCTGCTGCTGCTGCCCGACCGCCCGACGGCGGTCCTCGCCGCGAACGACGCCTCCGCCATCGCCGTGATCGAGGCGGCCCGGGCGCTGGGCCTCTCGGTGCCGGGGCAGCTTTCGGTCGTGGGCTACGACGACGTGCCCGACGCCTCCCGGGTGGTCCCCGCGCTCACGACGGTGAGGCAGCCGCTGCACCGCGTGGGGCGCGCGGCCGCCCGGGCGCTCCTGACGCTGATCGACGGCGGGAGCGTGGCCGAGCAGCACGTGCGGCTGCGCAACAAGCTCGTGCTCCGCGGGTCGACGGCGCCTCCCGCCGAGGGCCCGCCGTCCGGCTGACTCCTCCCCCTCCCCCAGCCGGCGGGAATACGCTCGGCGCATGAACCAGCAGCGCACTCCGGTCACGGTCACGGTCACGGGAGCCGGAGGCGCCATCGGCTACGCGCTCCTTTTCCGCATCGCCTCGGGTCAGCTCCTCGGGCCGGACGTCCCCGTCCGCCTGAACCTGCTCGAGATCCCCTCCGGCCTCCGCGCGGCCGCGGGCACGGCGCTCGAGCTGCAGGACGGCGCCTTCCCCCTCCTCCGCGGGATCGAGGCGACGGACGACCCGGCCGCCGCGTTCGACGGCGCGAGCGTCGCCCTCCTCGTGGGCGCCCGGCCGCGCAGCGCGGGCATGGAGCGCGCCGACCTGCTCGCCGCGAACGCGGGCATCTTCGGACCTCAGGGTGCCGCGCTGAACGCGCACGCCGCCTCCGACATCCGCGTGCTGGTCGTCGGCAACCCGGCCAACACCAACGCCTGGATCGCGCGGCGCAGCGCCCCGGACATCCCCGCCGGCCGCTTCACCGCGATGACGCGACTCGACCACAACCGGGCGGTCGCGCAGCTCGCCGCGAAGCTCGACGCCCCCGTCGACGCGATCGAGGGCGTCGCGATCTGGGGCAACCACTCCGCCTCGCAGTACCCCGACGCGACGCACGCCACCGTCGGCGGACGGCCGGTGCCCGAGCTGGTCGACGCCGAGTGGCTGCACACGGAGTTCGAGCCGCGGGTCGCCAAGCGCGGCGCCGAGATCATCGAGGTCCGCGGAGCCTCCTCGGCCGCGTCCGCCGCCTCCGCCGCGATCGACCACGTGCGCGACTGGGTCGACGGCACGTCGTGGACCTCGGCCGCCGTCGAGTCGGACGGCTCCTACGGGGTGGAGGAGGGGCTGATCTCCTCGTTCCCGGTCCGCTCCGTCGACGGCGAGTGGCGGATCGTCGAGGCGCTCGAGATCGACGCGCACTCCCGCGCGCGGATCGACGAGTCCGTGCTCGAGCTGCGCGCCGAGCGCGACCAGGCGCTGGCGTTCCTCGCGTCCTGACGCGCCCCTCCCCGTCCTGTCGCCACGGGATGCCACTCCGGTACGCCTCGCGCGACGTGTCGCGTACCGGAGCGGCATCTCGAGGAGGGGCTCAGCGGCGCTTCTCCGGAGTGGGGAGGGCGCCGGAGGCGCGGGCGGCCTCGTACCAGGCGTGCGCCTCCTCCTGGCGCTCCGCCTCGGCGCCGGTCGCGATCGCCGCGCGCACGTGCTCGGGCCCGTAGCCGAACGACGCGACCAGGTCGGCGGCGTGCGGGCGGATGCGCGCGAGCAGGCGGTCGATGTAGGACGTCACCGCGACCGCTCGCTGCGACGACAGGCGCCCGTGGATGAGGTACCAGTCGAGGTGCTTCTCGATCAGGCCTAGGCCGAACAGGTCGCGGAGCCAGGTGAGGACGGTGCGCGTGCCCGCGTCCTCGACGCCGGCGAGCGCCTCCGTGAACGCCTCCCACTGCAGCAGCTCGGCGTGCGCGCGCGCCGCCTCGATGAGCTCGCTCTGGTGTGCGTTGAACAGGCGGGCCGCCTCGTCGGAGGGCAGCTTCGACGCCGGGCGCAGCCGTGAGGCGATCCCCGCGACCATGCTCTCGACGCGGCCGGTGAGCAGCTCGCGCTGGTCCTCCCGCAGCTGGCCGACCGAGCGGGCCGTCGATCCGCGATCGGCGACCACCTGGGCCAGACGGCGCAGACCCGAGTTGTCGACGGTCGCCCCCGCGACCTGCGAGGCGGCGTAGCGCGCCAGCTCCGCGGGCTGGGCGCCCTTGAAGCGGCGGCCGACGTCGGTCAGGAGCCGCTTGGCGACCAGCTGGAGGAGCACGGTGTTGTCGCCCTCGAAGGTCGCGTACACGTCGAGGTCGGCGCGCAGCTGCGTGAGCCGGTTCTCCGCGAGGAAGCCCGCGCCTCCGCAGGCCTCGCGCGCCTCCTGCAGCGTGTCGAGAGCGTGCCAGGTCGAGAGCGCCTTCAGCCCCGCGGCGAGGGTCTCGAGGTCCTGCCGCGACTGCTCGGTGTCGTTCGCGCCGGAGAACACCTCGTCGAACGCCGTCAGCAGCTTCTCGTGCGCGAAGGCGGCGGCGTAGGTGGTGGCCAGGCGCGGCAGGAGGCGGCGCTGGTGCCGCTGGTAGTCGAGCAGCACCTCCTCCCGCTCGCCGCCGCCGGTGAACTGGCGGCGCTGATCGCCGTAGGTGACGGCGACCGTCAGCGCGATCTTCGCCGCGGCGACCGAGGCTCCGTCGAGCGAGACACGGCCCTGCACGAGCGTGCCGAGCATGGTGAAGAAGCGGCGGCCCGGGCTCGCGATCGGCGAGGAGTAGGTGCCGTCGGCGGCGACGTCGCCGTAGCGGTTCAGCAGGTTCTCGCGCGGGACGCGGACGCCGTCGAAGTGGAGGCGGCCGTTGTCGATCCCGTTCAGACCGCCCTTGAGGCCGTCGTCCTCCCCGCCGACGCCGGGCAGGAACGCGCCCTGCTCGTCGCGGATCGGGACGAAGAAGGCGTGGACGCCGTGGTTCACGCCCCGGGTGACCAGCTGCGCGAAGACGACCGCCGCGCGCCCGTCCACCGCCGCGTTGCCGAGGTAGTCCTTCCAGGCCGCGCGGAACGGCGTCCGCAGCACGAACTCGCCGTCCTCGTAGGTGGCGGTCGTGGCGATCGACGCGACGTCGGAGCCGTGCCCGGTCTCGGTCATCGCGAAGGCGCCCGGGATCTCGAGGCTCATGATCCCCGGCAGCCACTTCTCGTGGTGCGGGCGCGTGCCCAGGTGCAGGACCGCGGCGCCGAAGAGCCCCCACTGCACGCCGGACTTGATCTGCAGCGAGGGGTCGGCGGTGACCAGCTCCTCGAAGCCGGCGATGTTGCCGCCGTGGTCGGCCTCGCCGCCGAGGTCGACCGGGAAGGCGCGGTGCACGCCGCCCTCGGCCGCGAGCACGCGCATCTGCTCCGAGACGCGGAGGCGGTGCTCCTTCATCGGGAGGCCGTCGGTGCGGTGCAGCTCGGGGCGGGCGGTCAGGGCGCGGCTGGCGAGGCGCTGCTCGCGCCAGGCGCCGAGCAGGGTCTCGCCGAGGGCGGCGACGTCGACGGAGGGGGCGCCGTCCTCGTCCAGGCGCGCGTCGACCTCGGAGCCGAGGGAGTCCACCGGCGGCGTGGGCGCGATGGAGCCCGAGCGGGAGCGCCGGGCCCGCGTGCGCCCGGTGGCCGCCCGGTCGGCGGCGTCGGCGGCGGAGCGGGGGTGGGGAGCGGTGCTGACCATGGTGTTCGTGTCCCTTCGACCGTCTGCGGTTCGGGCCGCTCCCGGTGCGTCGTGCGCCGACGGGCGCGGCAGCGGAGGCGGTCCTCGCACGGTAGGTCGCGCGGCGGCGCGGCGGAAACGTTCCGTCGCCCGGGCACAAACGGCGCCGGGCGGAGGAGGAAGCGCGTTGTCGGAACCGACCAGGCGGGGGCGGGGCGCCTCGTCTGCGCGCTGGACGGGCTGTCCCTGCCGACAGGAGCGGAGGAGGGGGCGGCTCGTCCGTGTGCTGAACGGGCTGTCCCTACGGGCTGCTTCTGCGGAGGAGGGACGCCGCACCGGAGGCCGCCTCGCTAGTCTCTCGGCATGAGCGAGCCGCCGCTGCCTCCCCCTCCGCCCGCCCGACAGCCGGCGGCCGGGCCGCCCGCGGACGTCGCGGCAGCGCCTCCCCGGACTCCGGGTGCGCCGCCCTCGGACGTCGCGGCAGCGCCTCCCGGGCCTCCGGCCGCGCCGGGATCCGGGGTGCCGCATCGCCGTCCGGTCCGCGTCTGGGATCTGGTGCTGACGATCGTGCTGATCCTCGTGGCCTCCGCGGTGACGCTGCTGCTGTCGTTCTTCGGGCTGTTCTTCGCGATGGCCAGCGACTCGTGCGGCGGATCGAACGCCTGCGACATCGGCCTGATCGAGGGCGGGATGGTCCTCGCCGCGGGAGGAGTGTGGGTCCCGTTCGTCGCGGCGCTGGTCGTCTCGATCGTGCTGCTGGTGCGGCGGCGCATCGCGTTCTGGGTGCCGGTGGCGGGTCTCGCGGCGTCGTTCTGCTGCACGCTGCTCGGCGGGTGGATGGCGTCGACGGGCGCGGGCGGCTGAGGGCGCCCGCCGGCGCCTCGGACCGAGGACGCTCGCGTCGCTGACGAGATGGGCCCGATCGCCGACGCGGACGCCGGAACACGATCGCCCGCGCCGGCGCCCGCCTCCGTCGCGGGCGGTGAACCGCGCGCCTCAGCGACGGATCAGTAGCTGTCCCAGCCGGGCTCCCAGTCGGGCTCGTCCGGCGGCACCCAGTCGTCCTCCGGCGGCTGAGCGGCGGACACCGGCGGACCGGACGACTCGCGGCCGAACGAGGGCTTCGCCCCTTGTGAGCGGGACGACCCGCCACGGGCGGCCGGCGCGCGGCGGGGAGCGGGAGCCTCCTCACCGGGTTCCGGGACGGCGATCTCGGGGCTCTCCCCCGCGACGACGGCGAGCACGGCCTCGCCGTAGGTGAGCAGCTTCTTCTGGCCGACGCCGCCGATGATGCTGAGCGCGTCCATCGTCGCCGGCTCGGCGGTCGCGATCTCGCGGAGGGTCGCGTCGTTGAAGACGATGTAGGCCGGGACCGCCTGCGCGCGGGCCTGCGCGGCGCGCCACTCCCGGAGCCGCTCGAACAGCGGCTGAGCCTCGCCCGACAACTCGGCGACCGTGGACCGCCCGGAGCGGGAGGATCCGCTGGAGCGGGCCGGCTTCTCCGGCTCCTGTCGCAGCTCGACCTTCCGCTCGCCGCCGAGGACGGAGCCGGACGCGGGCGTGAGCACGAGCGTGCCGAAGCCGTCGTCGTTCACGCCGAGAAGGCCCTGCGCGAGGAGCTGGCGGGCGACTCCGCGCCACTGGGTGTCGCTGAGCTCGGCGCCGATGCCCCAGGTGGCGAGGCCGTCGTGCTGGTGCTGGGTGGTGCGCGGCGTGGTCTTGCCGCGGAGGACGTCGATGATGTGTCCGGCGCCGAACTGCTGATTGCGCTCGCGCTTGAGGCGGACGACCGTCGACAGGAACTTCTGCGCCGCGACCGTGCCGTCCCAGGAGGCGGGCGGCTCGAGGCAGGTGTCGCAGTTGCCGCAGGCGGTGCTCTCCTGGCCGAAGTAGGCGAGCAGGTTCACCCGGCGGCACTGGACCGTCTCGGAGAGCGCGAGCATCGCGTCCAGGTGCGCGGACATCCGCCGACGGTGCGCCAGGTCTCCCGGCGACTCGTCGATCATCCGGCGCTGCTGCACCACGTCCTGCAGGCCGTAGGCGAGCCAGGCGGTGGACGGCAGTCCGTCGCGGCCGGCGCGACCCGTCTCCTGGTAGTAGCCCTCGACCGACTTGGGCAGGTCGATGTGCGCGACGAACCGCACGTCCGGCTTGTCGATCCCCATGCCGAAGGCGATGGTCGCGCAGACGATGACGCCCTCCTCGCGGAGGAACCGCGACTGGGCGGCGGCGCGCACCCGCGAGTCGAGGCCCGCGTGGTACGCGACGGCGTCGAAGCCCGCCGAGCGCAGCGCCTCGGCCGTCGCCTCGACGCTCTTGCGGGAGAGGGCGTAGACGATGCCCGCGTCGTGCGCGTGCTCGCGCCGCAGGAAGTCGATCAGCTGCTTGCGCGGCTCGACCTTGTTGACGATCCGGTACTGGATGTTCGGGCGGTCGAAGCTCGAGACGAAGTGGCGGGCGGCGCCGAGGTGCAGGCGCGACGTGATCTCGCGGTGCGTCGCCTCGGTGGCGGTCGCGGTGAGGGCGATGCGCGGGACGTCGGGCCAGCGCTCGGCGAGCTCGCCCAGTGCGAGGTAGTCGGGGCGGAAGTCGTGGCCCCACTGGCTGACGCAGTGGGCCTCGTCGATCGCGAAGAGGGCGATCCGGCCGCGGGCGAGGAACTGCTTCATGCCCTCGTTGCCCAGGCGCTCCGGAGCGACGTAGAGCAGGTCGAGCTCGCCGTCGAGGTAGGCGCGCTCGACGCGGCTGCGCTCGCCCGCGTCCTGGGTGGAGTTGAGGAACTCGGCGCGGACGCCGTTCGCGCGGAGGGCGTCGACCTGGTCCTGCATCAGCGCGATGAGCGGGGACACGACCACGCCGGTGCCGGGGCGCACGATGGCGGGGATCTGGTAGCAGAGCGACTTGCCGCCGCCGGTGGGCATGAGGACGACGGCGTCGCCGCCTCCGATGACCTGCTCGACGATGGCCTGCTGCTCGCCGCGGAAGGAGCCGTAGCCGAAGACCTTCTCGAGGATCGCCTGCGCCTCGGAGGATCCGGAGCCCGCAGCGCCGCTCGCCGCGTCGCTCCGGACGCCGCCGCGGGACTCCGCCGGGGGGTCGGCAAGCGGCGGGGCGGGGAGGGCTGTCGAGGTGGGCTCTGTCACCCGGGGAACTCTACCCGCCGCCTCCGACGCCGCCCCGGGGGTGCGGGGAACTGTGGAGAAGGGCCGCAGGGAGCGAGCTGGGGAGGCGGCTGCGGGGAGGTCGGGGGTCTTCTGCGGCGCCCGGATCAGAGGTCGGTGAGGGTGCGGGTGTCGCCGTCCCAGAAGCGGACGCCCGCGAGGCCGACGGTGAACGGCTCGCCGAGGAGGGGGACGGCGTCGCCGAGCTGCTCGGCGCGGAGGCGGCGAGAGACGCTGATGTGCGGCGTCCAGGCGTCCGGGAGCGAGGTGTCGACGCCGCCCGGCACGAGGCGCGTGGCCCGGTCGTGCAGAGCGTCGAGGGCGGGCGAGCGGACCACTCCCCAGGCGAGGACGAAGCGCCCGGCGTGCGGGAAGAGGAGGACGGCACCGAGGTCGGCCGTCGCCGGAAGCGGACCGAGCGCGCCCGGCTCCGGGGCGGTCAGCTCGGGCCCGGCGACCAGGGTGAGGTGCGGGCGGTTGCTGGCGGACGTGTGCAGCGCGAGGCTCGGGATGCCGGCCGCCTCGAGCGCCTCCCACTGGCTGCGGACGCGAGCCTCCGACTCCGGATCGAGGAGGACTTCGAGGCTGCGCATGTCCACATTCTGCCGCGGGCAATGTGTGCTGGCTTTCGCGGACGCGCGGCCACTCGCGGGTGCGCGCGATCCTCGCCGGCTCCCGCGAGTGTGCAGGAGTCGTCGCACTCGCAAGCACGCAGGAGTTGTCGCACTCGCCCTCGACTGCGACGACTCTTGGAGACTCGACGCTCGTCCACTCGAGCGACCCTCGAGTGCTCAGAAGTCATCGTGCTCGCGCTCGACTGCGACGACTCTTGAGTACTCGGCACTCGGCGCTCGGCGCTCCCGCGAGTGTGCAGGAGTCGTCGCACTCGAGCTCGAGTGCGACGACTTCCGCGCACTCGCGGGGGCGGGGAGCGGGGCGGAGACGGGCAGCGGGCGGGCACCGCCCACCCGCGCCCCGCCACCCGCGTCAGCCGATCGTCACGAGGGCGGCGAACAGCTCCGGCGCTCGGCGGTCGACGATCCGACCGCCGACGCGGATGCCGACCAGCGCGAAGACGGTGCCCAGCACGAGGGCGGCCGCCAGTCCGATCAGGCCGAAGGCCGGGTCGCCGCCGATGAGCGAGATCGCGCCGAGGACGATCGACGGGAGCGCCAGCAGGCCGGTCGCGGCCATGCTCCCCAGCATCACGACGCTCGAGATCATCCCGGAGCCCGGCGGCGTCTTCAGCGGGCTGTCCCCCGGCCCGGGCACGGGGTAGACGACGAGCGACGAGGCGACGCTCGACACTCCGAACCCGCTGAGCACGAGGGCCAGCGCCATGCCCAGCACGGCCGGGATCGCGTCGGCGCGTCCCGCGTACAGCGCGGTGCCCACCGCCACGACGACGACCGCAGGGATGCCGATGATCGCGGCGGCGACGACGCGACCGGCGCGGTCGGCCGACCCCGTCACTCCGGAGCTGACGTGCGCCGCCCAGGCGGTGCCGTCGTACGACACGTCGGCGCAGAGGGTCACGCCGAAGATCAGGCCGACGAGCACGGCCGAGAGCAGCACGAAGGTGTCGCCCCCGCTGCCGATCGCGGAGTAGAAGACCGCGAGGACGACGACGGCGGGGATGACGAGGAGCCCGCGGCTGTAGCGCGGGTCGCGCCACCAGTAGCCGAGGGCACGCGCGGCGACGGCGCCGGTCGGGGTGCCGGGGAAGCGCCCGAACAGGCCGAGGCCCGCGGATCCGGAGGCGGAGTGCGCGCCGGACGCGGCGGGCTCCGCGAGCGCGTGCCGCAGCGCCCGGGCCCACGCCCAGACGAGGACGGCCAGCGTCGCGAGCCCGATCAGCAGGCGCGCGATCGCCGCGACCCAGTCGCCCGCGACGACGGATCCGGGGACGGCCCAGATCGCGCCGAGCGGCGACCAGCCGAGGGCGCCCGCGATCACGGGCAGGACGTCCAGGCCGTCGCGGATCACGTTCGTCAGGCCGAAGAAGAGCGGTCCGAGCAGGATGACGACGACGAGCACGACGCCGCCGATCACCTCGCGGTAGCGGCGGCTCGAGCCCAGGCCCGTGGTGAGCGCGCCGATCAGGCGGGACGCGAACACGCAGGTCGCGACGCCGATCACCGCGGCGACGAGGCCGGGCAGGATGCCGATCGGACGGCTCCACCAGGCGGCGGCGGAGGCGAGCGCCCCGAGCGTGGTCACCACGCCGGGGATGCCCGCGAGGCCCGCGGCGGCGAGCCCGAGGAGGAGGGTCCGCAGCGGGATCGGGAACGTCGCGAGGGTGGGCAGGTCGAGGCTCTGGTCGGAGCCGGACAGGAAGATCGGCCCGAGCACCCAGCCGAGGATCAGAGCGGATCCGCCGAGGACGATCGCGACGTTCGCGAACGCCGGGTCCGTGCCTCCGAGCGCGACCAGGCCGGCCGCGACCAGGCCGAGCACCGCGATCGCGTAGAGACCGCCGAGGATCACGCCGATCAGCTGCCACACGTTCCGCGTCAGCGAGTTGCGGAGCAGGAGCAGCCGCAGCCTCAGGAGATGCGCAACCATGCCGGTCCCTCCTGGTGGGTGCGGCCGCCGACCAGCTCGACGAAGCGCTCCTCGAGGCTGGAGCCGGCGCGGACCTCCTCGAGGGTGCCGGAGGCGAGCACGCGGCCGTCGGCGATGACGGCGACGCGGTCGCACATCCGCTCGACGAGGTCCATGGAGTGGGACGAGACGATGACCGTGCCGCCCGACGCGACGAAGCCGGTGAGGATGTCGCGGATGTTCGCCGCCGAGACCGGGTCGACCGACTCGAACGGCTCGTCGAGCACCAGGAGGCGCGGGGCGCGCACGAGCGCGCAGGCGAGCGCGATCTTCTTGGTCATGCCCGCGGAGTAGTCCACGACGAGCGTGCGGTCGGCCGGATCGAGGCCGAGCAGGGCGAGGAGGTCGTCGGTCCGCTCGACGACGACGGAGCGCTCGAGCCCGCAGAGCAGGCCGTAGTAGGTGACGAGCTGGAGACCGGTGAGGCGGTCGAACAGCTTGACGCCGTCGGCGAGGACGCCGATCAGCCGCTTCGCCTCGAGGGTGTCCTTCCAGACGTCGACCTCGTGGATCGTGACGATGCCGCTGTCGGGGCGGAGCAGGGCCGTGGCCATCGAGAGGGTCGTCGTCTTGCCCGCGCCGTTGGGGCCGACGAGCCCGAAGAAGGAGCCGGCGGGGACGTCGAGGTCGATGTCCTTCACGGCCTCCTTGTCGCCGAAGCGCTTGCGGAGGCCGCGGATCCGCAGGGCGACCTCGCCGTGGCGGCCGGAGGCCTCGGGGGCGGCCCACGCGGGGGTCGCGGAGTCGGTGTGCGCGGAGTCGGTGCCGTCGGCGGCGGTGCGCGCGGCGGGGCTCTCGGTGTCCGTGCCGTCCTGGGGAATGCCGGGGGGCGTCGTCCCGTCCATGTGTGTCCCTTCCGGGCCGCGGTGGGCGGCCGCTCCTCCACCCTAGGCAGGCGCTGCGGTCGGGGCATCCGTCCCGCGATGGAGTCGCGCGGAACGTGCCGGTGCGGCCCCGGCAGCTCGACGGGGCGGGGCGGGAGCACGGCCGCCTACGCTGGCCCCATGCCCACGCTCCTCCTCGTCCGGCACGGACGCACCACCGCGAACACCGCGGGGATCCTCGCCGGACGCACCGCCGGAGTGCGGCTCGACGACGTCGGACGCACGCAGGCGGCGCGCACCGGGGAGCGGCTGGCGGCGGTCGAGCTCGCGACCGTGGTGTCGAGCCCGCTCGAGCGGTGCCGGCAGACCACGCGCTTCGTCCTCGAGCGGCAGACGGGATCGCCGGCGACGGTGATCGACAAGGGCATCACCGAGTGCGACTACGGCGACTGGTCGGGGCGCTCGCTGCGGGATCTCGCGACGGAGCCGCTCTGGGCGACGGTGCAGAACCAGCCCTCCGCGGTGGTGTTCCCCGGCGGCGAGGGGATGCTCGCGATGCAGGCCCGGGCCGTGTCCGCGATCCGCCGGCACGACGCGGCGGTGGCGGAGGAGCACGGGGCCGGCGCGGTGTGGGCGGCGGTCAGCCACGGAGACACGATCAAGGCGATCCTCGCGGACGCGCTCGGCATGCACCTCGACCTGTTCCAGAGGCTCAGCGTCGGACCGGCGTCGGTGTCGATCATCCGCTACGGCGCGGGGCGGCCCGAGGTCGTCTCGATGAACACGGACGCCGGGGACCTGGGCTGGCTGCGGAAGGCGGCCCCCGTGGCGGACGCCGCCGTGGGGGGCGGGGCGGGGCACGAGTAGGCGGGGTTCCGGAGGGCCGCTTCAGGGCTCGATCGAGCGGCAGGGATGCGGGTGCTCGGCGGCTGCGGATCTCGATGCGTCCGCTTCGCGGAGGGCTCGGTCAGCAGAAGAGACGGCGACTCGATCAGCAGGCCGCCCGAGCCCGACGCGCGCAGCCACTGCGGAGGCGGGCGCTCGTAGACTGAGGGCATGCCTCCGATCGTGCACGGATTCGACTGGCCCGATCGCGTCGTCGTGGGGACCGTCGGCTCACCCGGCTCGCGCTCCTTCTACCTCCAGGCCAAGACCGGGCCCCGCGTGGTCAGCGTCGGCCTCGAGAAGCAGCAGTCGGCCCTCCTCGCCGAGAAGATCGACGAGATCCTCGACCAGCTGATGACCGCCCAGGGCAACCCGGTCAGCGTCCCCGCCGGCACTCCCCCGGAGCTCGTCGACAACGACCCGCTCGACCAGCCCGTGGAGCCCGAGTTCCGCGTCGGCGGTCTCAGCCTCGGCTGGGACCCGTCCACCGCGCAGATCGTGATCGAGGCCTACCCGCTGACCGAGGCGGAGGACGACTCCGAGGAGGAGCCCGAGCCCACCGAGATGCTGCAGGTGAAGATCCCGGTCGGCACGGCGCGCGCCTTCGCGAAGCGCACCCTCGAGGTCGTCGGCGCCGGACGTCCGCTCTGCCCCCGCTGCGGCGAGCCGATGGATCCCGACGGGCACGACTGCCCGCTCGCATGAGCGACCCGGGCGGGCTCGACGGCGAGCTGGAGCTGGCCGGCCGGATCACGATCGCCTCGAACGCGACGTTCCTCGCGCAGCTCGGCGAGACGTCCGTCGTCTACAAGCCGATCTCGGGCGAGAAGCCGCTGTGGGACTTCCCGGACGGCGTGCTCGCGGGCCGCGAGGTCGCCGCGTACCTCGTCTCGGAGGCGCTCGGCTGGAACGTGGTGCCGCGCACGTGGCTCCGCGACGGTCCGCTCGGGCCGGGCATGGTCCAGCTCTGGCAGGACATCGATCCGGACCAGGACGCGGTCGACCTGGTGCCCGCCGACGCCGTGCCCGACGGATGGCGGCACGTCCTCGACGGCAGCGACGAGGAGGACCGCGACATCTCCCTCGTGCACGAGGACTCGACGGCGCTGCGCCGGATGGCCGTGTTCGACGTGGTCGCCAACAACGCGGACCGGAAGGGCGGGCACGTGCTCGCGCTGCCCGACGGCCACCGCTACGGCGTCGACCACGGCCTCACCTTCCACTCCGAGCACAAGCTGCGCACGGTCCTCTGGGGCTGGATCGGCGAACCGCTGCTCGAGGAGGAGCTGACGGCGCTGGCGCTCCTGCGCGCGCAGATCGACGGACCGCTCGGCGAGGCGCTCTCGGAGCTGCTCACCGAGGACGAGGTCGCCGCGTTCGCGAAGCGCTGCGAGCGGCTCGGCTCCTTCGGACGCTTCCCGGGCCCGCGGGGCGGGATGCCCGCGGTGCCCTGGCCGCTGTTCTGAGCCGGGCGCGGTCGGAACTCAGGACGAACGCCTCCGGAGCGGCGGAGACGCGCTGATCCTCAGGCGCGGGAGCGGATCCCTCCTGCATCCTGAGCGGCTCAGAACCTCCAGCCGCGGCCGAACAGCTCCTCGCCCGGCGTCCCGCCGCCTCCCGGACCCGCGCCGCGAGCGCCGAGGTAGGAGGAGACGACGGCCGCTCCCAGGTCCTCCGCCTCCGGGTTCACCACCGAGCCGCCGACCCGGCGGGCGAGCGAGTCGATGAAGCGCGCGAGGCCCGGGTCGTCGCCCAGGCGGAAGAACGTGGTGTGCGCGCCGAGGCGGAGCGACGCGTCGAGCTCGCGGACCGAGACGGCGACCGTCAGCGGGTCCGGCGGGTAGTCGAAGAAGACGCCGCCGTCGGGCTCGAGGTGCGCGGTCGGCTCGCCGTCGGTGACGATGAGCAGCACCGGCTGCGCGTTCGGGTGCTTGCGGAAGTGCCGGTTTGCCAGCAGCAGCGCGTGGTGCAGGTTCGTGCCCTTGTCCCACTCGGCGTCCAGGCCCACCAGCTGCTCGACGTCCATCACCTCGGCGCGTCGGCCGAAGGCGACGAGCTGCAGCGCGTCTCCGCGGAACCGGCTGCTGATCAGGGTGTGCAGGGCGAGCGCGGTGCGCTTCATCGGCACCCAGCGGCCGTCCATCGCCATCGAGAACGAGGTGTCGACGAGGAGCGCGACACAGGCCTGCGTGCGCGCCTCCGTCTCCTGCACCTCGACGTCGTCGATCAGGATGCGCACCCCCGAGCCGACCGGCCGGCCCTCGCCGGCGGTGCGGGTGAGGGCGTTGGTCACCGTGCGGGGGATGTCCCAGGCCTCGGTGTCGCCGAACTCCCACGAGCGCGTCGCTCCGGAGCGCTCGCCCGCCGCGCCCGCGCGCCGGACGTCGCGGGCGCCCTGACGGCCGGAGACGGTCTCGGCGATGTCGCGCAGGAGCGCCTTGCCGAGCTGGCGCATGGCCTTCGGGCTGAGGGCGAGGCGGCCGTCGGAGCCGCGGCGCAGGGTCCCGGAGTCGCGCAGGGCCCGCTCCAGGCGCTTCAGCGTCTGCGCGTCGACGGAGGCGTCCTCGCCGAGGCGCTTCGCCAGCAGGTCGAGGTCGAGGTCGTCGAGGGAGGAGCGGTCCGTCTGCGCGAGCTGGTCGGCGAGGGCGTCGAGGTCGGCCAGCTCCTGGAACACGCCCGTCCCGTCGCCGAGGCCGAGCCCCTGCTCGCCGTCCATCCGCTCGGAGCCGCCCCAGTCCTCGCCGGGACGGAGCCCCCGCAGGGTCTCGTCGAGGCGGCCGAGGGACTGCATGAGCTCCGGCGTGCCGAAGGCCTCCTGGGCGAGGGCGTCGAGCTCGGCGCGCTGCTCGGCGGTCATCGAGTTGCGCATCCGCTGAGCCGCGGCCGCGCGGGCGGCGAGCGCGTCGATCAGCTCGTCCACCGACTCCGGGCCCTCGGGGAAGTACTCGCCGTGCTGCTCCATGAAGGCGTCGAACTGCTCGGGGGTGTCCTCCCCGCGCGCGTGCGCCTCGAGCAGCTCGTTCAGGTCGCGGAGCATCGCGTCGATCGCGGCGCGGTCCTCGTCGCTCGCGTTCTCGAGGGCCTGCTTCATCCCCTCGAAGCGCTGATCGAGCATCTCGCGGCCCAGGAGCTCGCGGATCCGCTCGAAGTCGGCGCGCGCCTCGGGGCTCTGCCAGCGGTAGTCGCGGAGCTCCGAGACGGCCGCGGCCGGCGAGGGCGGGAGGCTGTCGAGCTGGATCTCTGCGAGCGCGCGGTCGCCGTCGTCCATCTGCGTGTCGCGGGCGAGCTGCTTGCGCTCGGCGAGGACGGCCTTGTCGAGGAGCTCGCGGATCTCGCGGAGCGTGCCGTCGAGGTTGTTCCTCTGCGTGAGCTCGCGACGCCGCTCGGCGACGCGGGCGGCCAGGTCGTCCAGGCCCTCGCGGTCGCGGGTGCCCCGGCGGAGGAACTCGCGCAGGGCGCGCTCGGGCGAGGTGCCGCCCATCACGTCCTCGCCGATCGCGTCGAGGGCCTCCTTCAGGTCGACCGGAGGAGCGAGCGGATCGGGTCCCCCGTCGTACTTCGCGTAGCGCGCGTCGCGCTTCAGCCGCCGGTTGCCGCGCGGAGCATCAGCCATAGACGGCCTCGCCCCCGCCCGTCTCCTTGCTCAGCTTGCGCGAGAGGTAGAGGCCCTCGAGGGCGAGCTCGACCGCTCCGGCGCGGCGCCCCTCCCCCACGGCGTCGAGGCGCTCGGCGACCTCGTCGTACACGCGGGCCTCGCCCAGCAGCGGCAGGCCGGCCAGGAACTCGCGGGCGGTCACCTGCTCGCCGGTCGTGATCATCGCGCCGTTCTCGACCGCCTCGACGAGCGGCCCGAGGTCGACGCCGCGCAGGTGGGCGCGGACGGTCTCGGCGGTGGCCTGGCGGAGCAGGTGGTCGAGGATCTCGTCCTCGCGGCCCTCCTCCCCCGACTCGAACTCGATCTTGCCGCCGAGCACGTCGACGGCGGTCTCGAGGTCGATGGGGCGGGCGACCGCCTCCTCCTCGCCGCGGCGGGTGGCGCGGTGCAGGGCGGCGGCGGCGATGGTCTCGGCGCCGGCGATGGCGAAGCGGGCACTGACACCGCTGCGCTGATCGACGGAGCTCGACTCGCGCAGGGCCCGCGTGAAGCGGGCGAGGATCTCGATGAGCGCGTCGGGCACGGTCGCGACGAGGTCCGCCTCCTGCCGGATGACGGCGACCTCGTCGACGAGAGCCGTCGGGTAGTGGGTGCGGATCTCGGCGCCGAAGCGGTCCTTCAGCGGCGTGATGATCCGGCCGCGGTTCGTGTAGTCCTCCGGGTTCGCGCTCGCGACGACGAGGACGTCGAGGGGGAGGCGGAGGACGTAGCCGCGGATCTGGATGTCGCGCTCCTCCATCACGTTGAGCATGGCGACCTGGATCCGCTCGGCCAGGTCCGGCAGCTCGTTGATCGCGACGATGCCGCGGTGGCTGCGCGGGATGAGGCCGAAGTGGATGGTCTCCGGGTCGCCCAGGCTGCGGCCCTCGGCCACCTTCATCGGGTCGACGTCGCCGATGAGGTCGGCGACGCTGGTGTCGGGGGTGGCCAGCTTCTCGACGTAGCGCTCCTCGCGGGGCTTCCACCCGACGGGCAGGTCCTCGCCCAGCTCCTCCGCGCGGCGGCGGCTCTCCGTGGTGATCGGCTCGTAGGGGTGCTCGCCGAGCTCGGACCCCTCGATGACGGGCGTCCACTCGTCGAGCAGGCCGACGAGGGTGCGCAGGAGGCGGGTCTTGCCCTGGCCGCGCTCGCCCAGCAGGACGATGTCGTGGCCGGCGATGACGGCGCGCTCGACCTGCGGGATGACCGTCTCGGCGAAGCCGTGCAGGCCCGGCCAGGGATCGCGGCCCTCGCGCAGGGCGTCGAGCAGGTTGTCGCGGATCTCGGTGCGGAGGCTCTTCTGCACGTGCCCGGAGGCACGGAGCTGGCCGAGGGTCTGGGTCGTCGGGCGCATCACCTCGGCAACGCTACGCCGCAGGTCCGACACGTGGTGGAGGTGCGGCGGATTCGCGGCGCGGGCTTGCGCGGGGGCGCTTCGAGACACCGCTGCGCTCGAGGGACACCGCTGCTGAGACGGTGTCCCGGCGGGCAGCGCGGCGCCTCGGTGGTGCGGGCGGGCGCCGCGCCACGGACGGCTCAGCGCTCGAGGCGAGGGGCGGCGGCGAGCAGGCGGCGCGTGTACTCCTCCTGCGGTGCGGCGAGGAGCGACGCGGCCGGCCCCGCCTCGACGATCCGGCCCTCGCGCATCACCGCGATGCGATCGCTCATGTGCGCGATCACGCCGAGGTCGTGCGAGATGAGGAGGAGGGCGAGGCCGTGACGTCGCTGCAGGTCGTCGAGCAGGTCGAGGATCTGCGCCTGCACCGACACGTCGAGGGCCGAGACGGGCTCGTCGCAGATCAGCACGTCGGGGCGCGTCGCCAGCGCCCGGGCGATCGAGACGCGCTGGCGCTGACCGCCGGAGAGGGTCCGCGGCGAGCGCCGCTCCAGCGCGGGGTCGAGCCCCACGCTCTCGAGCAGCGCGGGCACGGAGGCGGCGCCGGCGTCGCGGAGGAGGCGGCCGACGCTCCAGCGCGGGTCGAACGAGGAGAGGCTGTCCTGGTAGACGGCGCCGATCCGCGGGCGGCGGGGACGGCGGGAGCGCTCGGTCGCTGCCGACCACGGCTCGCCGAACAGCTCGACGGCGCCCGCGTCCGGACGCCGCAGCGCCAGCACGAGCCGGGCCACCGTGCTCTTGCCCGACCCGGACTCGCCGACGAGCCCCACGGTCTCGCCGCGCCGCAGCCGGAGGTCGACGTCGTCGACCGCGACCCGCACTCCTCCGCCGGGCAGCGGGAAGCGGGCGGCGAGTCCGCGGGCCGCGACCACGACCTCGCCGGCGGTCTCGGGCGGGGTCGCCGGTGCGGTCGGGTCGGTGAGCCGGGAGCCGCGCGGGCGCCCGGCGGGGACAGCGGCCACGAGCGCGCGGGCCTCGGGGCTGCGGGGCGCGCGCAGCACCTCGGCCGCGGTCCCCTCCTCCACCACGCGGCCGTCGGCGAGCACGAGGATGCGGTCCGCGAGGCCCGCCACCACCGCGAGGTCGTGCGAGACCAGGACGAGCGCCCGGCCGCGCGCCTTCTGCTCGGCGAAGAGCTCGAGCACGCGGGCCTGGACGGTGACGTCGAGCGCGGTGGTCGGCTCGTCGGCGACGAGCAGCGGCGGATCGAGTGCCACGGCCGCCGCGAGGAGGGCGCGCTGGCGGAGCCCGCCGGAGAGGTCGCCGGAGCGCTCCCGCATCCGCTCGGCCGGCTCCGGCATGCCGACGCTCGCCAGGGCCTCGACCGTCCGCTGCGCGCGCTCGGCCGCGGGGAGGCGGCCGTGGAGGCGGAGCACGTCGCCGATCTCGCGGCCGATCGGGCGCAGCGGGTCGAGCGAGAGCAGCGCGTCCTGCGGGACGAAGCCGACGGATCCGCCGCGCAGCCGCCGCAGCTCCCGCTCGCCCGCTCCGACCACCTCGGTCCCGCCGACGCGGACGCTCCCGGTCACGGCGCCTCCGCTCAGCCCCAGCAGCGCTCGCGCGGTGACGCTCTTGCCCGACCCGGACTCGCCGACGATCGCGACGCACTCCCCCGGCTCCACGCGGAACGAGACCCCGTGCACCACCTCGACTCCGTCGAAGGCGACCCGGAGCCCCTCGACGACGACCGCGCTCACCGCGCACCCCGCAGACGCCCGCCGAGGACCGTCGTCGCGATCGTGGTCAGCACGATCGCCAGCCCCGGGAACACGGTCAGCCACCACGCGCTCGCGAGGTAGGTGCGGCCCGCCGAGAGCATCGCGCCCCACTCCGGCGCGGGCGGCTCGGCGCCCAGGCCCAGGTAGCTGAGGGCCGAGGCCCAGACGATCGCCTGGCCGACGCCGAGGGTCGCCAGCACGGCGAGCGGCCCGAAGGTGTTGGGGAGGACGTGCCGGACGAGGATGCGGACGGGTCCGTGCCCCAGCACGCGCGCCGCCTCGACGTAGCCGGAGTCGCGGATGCCGAGCAGCTGCGTGCGCAGGATGCGGGCGTACCCCGGCGCGGTCGAGAGGCCGACCGCGATGGTGGCGGGGACGACTCCGGGACCCGTGACCACGATCACGAGCAGCGCGAGCAGGAGCGCGGGGAAGGCGAAGAGCACCTCGAGCACGCGGCCGATCACGCCGTCGACGACGCGGCCGCCGAACGCCGCGACCACCCCGAGCACCGCGCCGAGGACGAGGCCGATCGCGGTGGCGCTGGCGCCGATCAGGAGGGATGCGCCGGCCCCCGCGATGAGGCGGCTGAGGACGTCGCGACCGGACTCGTCGGTGCCGAGCAGGTGCGCGGCACCCGGTGGGGTGAAGGCGTCGCGCGGGGCGACGGCGAGCGGATCGGAGGGGGCGAGCAGGCCGGGCGCGACGGCGGCGAGCAGGAGCAGCACCACGAAGACCGCGGCCAGCACCTCGCCGGCGCGGAGGCGGGAGGGACCCCGGCGGAGCGGGCGGGCGGCGCGCAGCTCGAGCTCGCTCACGCGACCGCCTCCCGCCGGGCCAGCCGCGGGTCGATCACGCGGGTCAGCAGATCGGTGGCGAGCGTCACGACGATGTACGCCAGCGCCGTGACCAGCACGACACCCGTCACCACCGGCACGTCACGGACCGTCACCGCCGCGAGCAGAGTCCGGCCGAGCCCCGGCCTCGCGAAGATCGTCTCGACCACCACGGCCCCGCCGATCAGGTAGCCGAACGCCCAGCCCGAGAGCGAGACCCCTGGCAGCACCGCGTGGCGCAGGGCGTGGCGGGCGCGGACGCCGAGCTCGCCCTCGCCGCGCGCCCGAGCGGCGAGCACGAACGGCGACTCCAGCGCGTCGAGGAGGGAGCGGCGCATCACCTGGCCGAGGAAGCCCGCCAGCGGGATCGCGAGGGTGAGCGTCGGCAGCACCAGCCCGGCGGGCGACCCGGTGCTGACCGGGGGCAGCCAGCGCAGCGCGGTCGCGAAGACGGCGATCAGCACGGTCGCCAGCCAGAAGTGCGGGAGCGCGGCCGCCGTGAGCTCGAGGCCGGACCCGATCGCGGCGGCGAGCCGGCCGCCCCGGGTCGACCAGAGGGCGGTCGCCAACGCGAGGATCCATGCGGCGGTGAGCGCGAGCACGGCGAGCAGGAGGGTGCCGGGCAGCTGCTCGCCGAGGATCTGCGCGACCGGGGTGCGCAGAGAGTAGGAGGTGCCGAGGTCGCCGCGCGCGAGCCTGCCGAGCTGCACCAGGTACTGCACGAGGAGCGGCTGGTCGAGGCCGTACTGCTCCCGCACCGCGGCGAGCGCCTCCGGCGACGCCTGCGAGCCCGGACCGCCGAGGATCGCCTGCGCCGGATCGCCGGGGACGAGGCGGATGAGGACGAAGACGGCGGTCGCGACGGCCCACAGCACCACGAGGGCGCCACCGAGGCGGAGGAGCACGCGACGGATCATGCGGGCGGGCGTCCTCTCTGGTCGGGGCGGTGGAGGGGGGCGTCGTCGAGGTCCGTTCCCTCCGGAGCACGCGATGCGCGACCGACGGCGGCTACCCGACCAGCATGGAGGACGGACCCCTGCTGATCGAGCAGCCCGCGGAGCGGACCTATCGAGATCCGCCCGTCCCGATCGCAGGGTCTCGATGCGCCGCAGCGGCGGCTACGCGACCGGCGTGCGTCCGCTCTTCGATCGGTGCAGGCGGCTCTCCGGAGCCGGGTCAGACCCAGGCGTCGGCGAACCAGGGGGTCGACACGGTGTCGAGGGCGACGAGGCCCTGGACGGCCGACCGGTGCAGGTAGTGGTTCTGCTGGTCGTAGAGCGGCAGGATCCAGTAGCCCTCGAGGACGATCCGCTGCGCCTGCTCGTACAGGTCGGCGCGGGCGTCCTCGTCGGTCGTGGCGCTCGCCTGCTCGAGCAGCGAGTCGAGCGCGGGGTCGGCGATCTGCGCGTGGTTGGCGAAGTAGCCGCTCGGCGCGGGGGTGATGCCCGAGGAGGAGTAGAGGATCCGCAGCACGTCGGGTCCGACCTTCGTGTACGGGGCGCTCACCAGCTCGTACTCGTTCGACGCGAGCGCGGTGTACCAGCTCGACAGGTCGAGCAGGCTGATCCGCACGTCGAAGCCGAGGGTCTTCGCCGAGGCCTGGATCTGCTCGAACAGCGACTGCTCGGCCGGGATCGACTGGTTGGTGCTGACGGGGAAGCGCAGCGTCAGCGGCGTGCCGTCCTTCTCGCGGATGCCGTCGCCGTCCGAGTCCACCCAGCCGGCCTTCTCGAGCAGATCCTCGGCGGCGGCCGTCTCGGAGTCGGACCCGGCGTCCTCGAAGAGCGACGGGTCGGAGTACGCGGTCGCCTCGCGGCTGGACAGCGGGGAGTAGGAGCGCTCGGCGGTGCCGAAGAAGAGGGAGTCGATCGCGTCGTTCACGCCGACGCCGCGGACGAACGCCTCGCGGACGGACT
This sequence comes from Rathayibacter sp. AY2B9, assembly GCF_002931595.1. Classification (NCBI taxonomy): domain Bacteria; kingdom Bacillati; phylum Actinomycetota; class Actinomycetes; order Micrococcales; family Microbacteriaceae; genus Rathayibacter; species Rathayibacter sp. AY2B9. The sequence goes on along the minus strand of NZ_PSUB01000002.1, from coordinate 25,159 downwards.
CGTCGTCGAACGGCGCCTGGCCGGAGTTGAGCTCGAGGCGGTTGACCGAGCCGGGCCGGGGCGCGTCGAGCTCGACGAGGTCGGAGGCTCCGGTCGCGGCCTTCAGAGTGTCGGGCTGGGCGTTGTCGAGCACGTCGACCTCGCCCGACTGCAGCGCCGCGTAGCGGGTGGCGGAGTCGGGGATGAAGCGCCAGGTGATGCTCGCCAGGTGCGCGGGGCCCTCATGGCCGTCCCCGGTCGGGCCGGTCGACGCGTCGTAGGCCTCGTTGCGGGTGAGGGTCACGTGGTCCTGCTTGATCCACTCCGAGACGGTGAAGGGGCCGGTGCCGACGGGCGCCTCGCAGTTGGCCTCCTCGCCGCGAGCGATGCCGGCGGGCGACTCGATCGCGGTCCACGGCTGCGCGAGCGACTCGAGCAGCGCGCTGTCCGGCGCGGTCAGGGTGAAGCGGGCCACGGTCGGCGAGACCGCGGTGACGGAGGCGACCTTCGCCACGGCGAGGTAGCCGGTGGAGGACTTGGTCGCCGGGTCCTGCAGGTGCGCGATGTTCGCGGCGACCGCCTCCGCGTCGAGGGCGGTGCCGTCGGTGAAGGTCGCGCCCTCGCGCAGGGTGAAGTCGTAGCTGAGCGCGTCGTCCGAGACGGTCCACGACTCGGCCAGCCAGGGCGTGATGGTGCCGTCGGCGTCGCGCGAGACGAGCGACTCGAGCACCTGCGTCGCGAGGAGCGCCTGCGGGTAGTTGCCGCCGACGTGCGGGTCGAGGCAGGTGGGCTCGGCGTCGCCGGACGCGTAGGTCAGCGTCCCGCCGTCGACGGGGGTGCTGGAGGCGTCCGGCGTCTCGGCGGTGCAGCCGCTGAGCAGGAGCGCGGCGGCCGCGACGGCGGCGGGGAGGGCGAGGAGGCGGGAGCGCAGCGGCATGACGTCTTTCGTGGAGGGGTCGGGGGTGCACGCGTTTCTTGGACGCGACCCAGGAAACGCTAGCAGGGCGTGGAGGCGGCGGACGGGGATCGCTCGGATCCGTGGAGGAGCGCCCGGATCCCGCGCTGGGGAGGGACGAATCGCGCTGGCGGAGATCCCCGACGCGCCTGTCGGTGGGGATCGGCCTCCGCTCTCCTACTGTCGACGCATGACCTCCGCCGTGCTCGCCCTCCTGTTCGGCTCCGCCGTCGCCCTCGTGGGCCTCGTGCCCTGGGCCGCCCTGCAGTACCGGCGCCGCGGTGTCCTCGGGATCGGCAACGCGGTGCTGGCCTTCGCCGCCGTGGTCTACGCGCTCGCCCTCGTCACCTACACGCTCCTCCCCCTGCCCGACGAGGCGACGGTCGCCGCCGCCTGCCGCACCGGATCGGGTCCGCAGCTGCGCCTGTTCGCCTTCGTCGGCGACATCGCGAAGGAGGGCGGGATCGACGGGCCCCGCGCGCTGCTGACGAACCCCGCGTCCGCGCAGGTGCTCCTGAACGTGGTCTTCTTCGTCCCCCTCGGGATGCTCGTCCGCCACCTCGCTCTGCGCGGGCGCCTCGTCGCCGGGCTGATCGGCGGCACCGTCGTCGGCTTCGCCGTCTCGCTCCTCATCGAGGTCACGCAGCTCACCGGCGACTGGTTCCTCTACCCGTGCGCCTACCGGCTCTTCGACGTCGACGACCTGCTGGCCAACACGGCCGGCGCCCTGCTCGGCACCCTCCTCTCCCCCGTCCTCCTCCTCTTCACCCGCCGGACCGAGGGCGCGGTGCCGGAGCTGGCGCGCCCGGTCACGATCCGCCGCCGCGCGTTCGGCATGTTCTGCGACGTTCTCGCGCTGAGCCTCATCACGGGCGCGCTCGTCTCGATCACCGGGGTCGGCCTCGTGCTCGCGGGGGTGGACACGCGCTCGAGCCCCGGGGACGTGGTTCTCGGAGCCCTGCCGTTCGTCGCTCCGCTGCTCCAGCTCGTGATCGTGCTGCGGTCCGGACGGACCCTCGGCGAGACGGTGGTGCGCCTGCGTCCCGAGCCGCGACCGCTCCTCTGGCAGCGGCTCGTGCGCTGGGCGGCGGGATCGGGCGGCTGGTCGACCCTGCTCGCCGTCGAGGGCGGCTTCTGGTCGCTGCTCGCCTTCGTCCTCGCGGCGGCCGCGATGATCGGCCTGGTCGCGACACGGGGCCGCCGGGGGACGGCGAACGCGCTGGCTCGCCTCGACGTCGTGGACGAGCGGGCGGAGGCGCCGTCCGCCATACGGAAGACGGACTGAGAGGAGCCTGCCGGACGCCTGGGCCGGCCGGTGGTCAGACCGCCGCGCGGAGCCCCTCGACCAGGTCGTGCTGCGCCTCGCGGCCGGCCCGCGTGGGCACGAGCGGGTACACGTGGACCTGCCCGACGGCCTCGTGGAGCTCGAACGGGACCCCGGCGGCCGCCGCCCGCTCGGCCAGCACGTGGGCGTCCGGATTGAGGACGTCACGCGTGCCGCTGAAGACGGTGAGGGGGCCGAGGCCCGCCAGGTCGCCGAACAGCGGGCTGACCGCGGGATCGAGCAGGTCGAGGGCGCCGCGCCAGCTCTCGGCGAGGACGCGACCGCCCGGGGTGCCGAGCCAGGGATCGGTCGGCTGCACCTCGGGGATCCGCGGGTTGCTCCAGGAGAGGTCGAGCGCGGGCGAGACGAGGGTCGTGCGCGGCAGGACCACCCCCTCGTCGCGCAGGGCGAGGGCCGTCGAGAGGGCGATCTGGCCGCCCGCAGAGTCGCCGGCGAGGCAGGTCGCCCCGTGCCGCTCAAGACTCCGCAGCACCAGGGCGCGGACACCGTCGCGCGCCTCGAGCGCCGTGCCGAAGGGCACGAGCGGGTAGATCGGGAGGGTCACCGCGACGGAGGCCTCGTCGGCGATGCGGGCGGCGAGCCACCAGTGCTGGGGCGCGATCTCGTTCACCCAGCCGCCGCCGTGGACGTAGACGACGCCGCCGCGGATCACCCGCGGGCGGATCGTGTAGACCGGCCAGGAGCCGACCTGCTCCACGTCGACGCGCACGCCGGGCCGGAGGCGGGGCGGCGGGCCGTAGGAGGCGGGACGGAGCGCGCGCTCCCGGATGCGGCGACGGGCTCCCTCCGCGCTGACGAAGGTGCGGTTCGCACGGGCGAGCCGGAGCGCGAGCGGGACGAGGGTATCGGGGACGACGAGCGGCATCGCCCGAGCATCGCGCACCCCGGTGCGCGGCGGCTGGGCGGCGACGGGCTGCGCGGCTGCCGACTCTGAGGCGACGGACTCGGCCGCCACCGACGCGGCGTCGACGGACTCGGCCGCCGATCCACGGAGGTCGGAGGACGCGGCGCGGGCTCCGCGGACGGAGCGTCGGAACCCGCGGACGCAGCGTCGGAGACCGCGGTCGACGCCCGGGCACCCCGCGGACAGCACGACGGCCCGGCCCGTGGAGGGAGCCGGGCCGGGGCCGCCGGTCAGCGTGGTGCCTGCACGCCCGCGGAGGGCGGGTCGGCAGCGACCTCGCTGTCGCCGTGCGCTGCGGGTCAGCGTCGCGCGGCGGAGCGGCCGGCGAAGCGGGTGTAGACGAGCAGGACGATGATCGCTCCGATGATCGAGCCGATGATGCCGGCGGGCTGGAAGAAGCCGTCCATCGGGTCGTGCTGGAAGATCAGGAAGCCGAGGAAGCCGCCGACGAACGAGCCGACGATGCCGAGCACGATGGTCATGCCGATGCTGATGCTCTGCTTCCCGGGGACGATGAGCCGGGCCAGCGCTCCTGCGATGAGTCCGACGACGATGAGGCTGATGATGAGACCGAGCATGGCGGTCGTCCTTCCGTTGTGCGGGCGGGGGCCCGCTGGTCGGTTCCGCGGTTGCGGGACCGGTGGCTACGCAACCACCCCGGAGGAGGCGGCGGTACACCCCTGGGGGTGTGCTCGCCCCGACGAGCCGTGCGGTAGCGTCCGACCATGACCCGCCGTGCGCCCCTCACCGTCGCGCTCGTCGACGACTACGACGTCGTCCTCACGGGCCTCGCGCACATGTTCGACCACTACCGCGATCGGGTGGTCGTCGCCGAGATCGACGCGAACGCCTCCCTCTCCGACCGGATCGACGTCGTCCTCTACGACTCGTTCGCCCAGCCGGAGTCGGACCACCACGAGATCGCGGAGCTGGTGCGCAACGAGCGGGCCGAGCACGTGGTCGTCTACACCTGGAACGTCGCGCCGACGCTCATCGCGGACGCCCTCGAGCAGGGCGTCCACGGCTACCTCTCCAAGACCCTGCCGGCGCGGGAGCTGGTGGCCGCGCTCGAGCGGGTGGCCGCGGGCGAGGTCGTCGTCAGCGATCCTCCGCGGCGGGCGGGCAGCGCACCGGGCCTCGACTGGCCGGGCCGCCACGAGGGCATCACCGACCGGGAGTCGGAGATCCTCGCGCTCATCACGCAGGGCAAGAGCAACGCCGACGTCGCCGCGCTCACCTACCTCAGCCCCAACACGGTGAAGTCCTACATCCGCAGCGTCTACGGCAAGATCGGCGCGACCAGCCGCACGCAGGCCGTCCTCTGGGGCGTCGACCACGGCTTCACCCCCGACCACCACCGCATCGACCACTGGCTCGGCGGCCCCTGACCCGCGCCCGCGGCACGCCGCTCCGGTACGCGACCCGCCGACGAACACGGACCGGAGCGGCATCTCGTGGGAGGGGACGGGGGCGCACGCACCGCTACGGTGTGGCCATGCCCCTCGACCGCGCGCCGACCATCCGCGACGTCGCGGTGCGGGCCGGAGTGTCGTACCAGACGGTCTCGCGGGTGCTCAACGACAGCCCCCAGCTGCGGCCGCGCACCCGGGAGCGCGTGCTCGCCGCGATCGAGGACCTCGGCTTCCGCCCCAGCGCCGCCGCCCGCGCCCTGGCGACGAGCCGCTCCGGCCTGATCGGGATCCTCGCCGCCGAGAGCCACAGCTTCTACGGCACCGCCACCGCGATGGCCGCGATCGAGCAGGCGGCGCGCGACGCGGGCTACCGGGTCCCGGTCGTGAACGCGGCGCCGGACGCGGAGTCGCTGGCCGACGGTCTCGCCCACCTGCAGCGGGAGTCGGTGGAGGCGATCGTGGTCCTCGCCCCGCAGGAGCGCGCGCTGGAGGCGATCAAGAGCCTCGCGATCGGCGTCCCCTCGGTGACGCTCGGCGCGACGGACCGCGGCGCCGACTCCCTGCTCCTCGTCGACCAGGCGGCCGGAGCACGACTGGCCACCGAGCACCTCGTCGGCCTCGGCCACACCCGCATCGCGCACCTCGCCGGTCCGCAGCACTGGGTGGAGGCGCAGGCGCGGCTCGAGGGCTTCGGCGCCGGGATGAGCGCGGCCGGCCTCGACCCCGTCGCCGTCGTGGAGGGCGACTGGAGCGCCGAGTCCGGCTACCGCGCCGGCCTCCGCCTCCTCGACTCCTCGCCCCGGCCGACCGCGGTGTTCGCCGGCAACGACCAGATGGCCCTCGGACTCCTGCACGCCTGCACCGAGCGGGGACTGCGCGTGCCCGAGGACCTCAGCGTCGTCGGCTTCGACGACGTCCCCGAGGCGGCGCACTACCAGCCGCCGCTGACCACCATCCGCCAGGACTTCGCGGAAGTCGGCCGCCGCACGATCGGCGTCGTGCTCGCGGAGCTGCGCGGCGAGGAGCCCGCCGTCGACCGCCCGGTGCCGCCGGTGCTGGTGGAGCGGGCGTCGACGGCTCAGGCCTGAGCAGCACCGGCCCCCGCCTCACCCCGCGTGCGGCAGCAGCACCTCCACGCGCCCCTCGCGCACCCGCGTCTCGAACCGCGGCTGCGGCGAGGTGGCCGGCCCCCGCAGCACCTCGCCGGTCTCGAGCGAGAAGGCGCTGCCGTGCCACGGGCAGGCGACGCACGCCTCCCCCGAGCCGTCCGCCGAGACCTCGCCCTCGTCGAGCGGGCCGGAGAGGTGGCTGCAGACGTTCGAGAGCACGTCGATCCGCTCGCCCCGCCGGAAGGCGAGCAGGGGGAGGCCCGCGACCTCCCTCCTCACCGGCGTGCGCTCGGGCAGGTCCGCCAGGGCGCCGAGCTCCTGCCAGCCCGAGGGGAAGCGGTGCGGCACGTCCTCCGCGTGGTTCGCCCCCGCCGCCTGCCGGTAGCTGAGGTGGCCGCCCAGGTAGCCGCCTCCCGAGACGACGGCGAGCCCGAGCATCCCGAGCACCTTCCCGCTCGTGGTGCGCCCGCGGCGGCGCTGCACCCACGACGCGGCGTAGAGGCCCGTCGCGACCACGTTGGCCGCCGAGTGCACCAGCCCGACGCGGGTCTGCTGCTCGTGCAGCTCCGACCAGTCGGTGAAGCCGGAAGCGGCGGTCGGCAGGACGCTGATCACGCCGACGCCGACGAGGGTCCTCGCCGCGCGCTGGTTCCCCGGCAGCAGGTCGAGCACCGCCGCCGACACCCAGGCGCCGGTGGGCACGAGGACGAGCAGCGGATGGACGGGGTGGCCGACCGGGACGCCGTGCAGCACGTCCCGCACCGGCTGCGGCCGGACCACCGCGTTCACGGCCCGCTTCACCCGGCCGACGAGCGGATCGAGGGCGGCGGCGTTCTCGAGGCGGGTGACGAGTCTGACGAGTCTGATCTCACGCATGCCTCATGCGACCAAGCGGGCGGCCCCGGCGGAAGGGGCTTGCGGCGGAGGAGGAGCAGTCGGACCCCGTCGGGCGGCCCCTCGCTTGCCGACCCCGAGCCGTTTCGCCTACGCTGACCCGGGGCTTTGTGAACGGTCACATCGCCCGAGCGAGGAGCATGATGGACCAGCGCAGGCCCACCCCCGCCGACGTGATCACGAGCGGCGCCACCGCCCTCGGCATCGAGCTCGGCTCCACCCGGATCAAGGCGTGCCTGGTCGACGCGGCCGACCCGTCCGTGGTCCTCGCCGTCGGCAGCCACGAGTGGGAGAACCAGTTCGTCGACCGCCGCTGGACCTACTCCCTCGACGCCGTCCACGCGGGCCTCCAGGCCGCCTACGCGGACCTCGTCGCCGACGCCTCGTCGCGACACGGCGTGCAGCTCTCCTCCGTCGGGGCGCTCGGCGTCTCGGCGATGATGCACGGCTACCTCCCCTTCGATGCGGACGGCGGGCTGCTCGTCCCCTTCCGCACCTGGCGCAACACCAGCACCGGGCCCGCGTCGGCCGAGCTCACCGAGCTGTTCGGCGCCAACATCCCCCTGCGCTGGTCGCTCGCGCACCTGCACCAGGCGGTCCTCGACTCCGAGCCGCACGTCGAGCGGATCGACTTCCTCACCACCCTCGCCGGATACGTGCACTGGCGCCTCACCGGCGAGAAGGTCCTCGGAGTCGGCGACGCCTCCGGCATGGTCCCGACCGACCCGGCGACCCGCGACTACGACCAGCGCGTCGTCGACCTCTACGACGAGCGCGCGGCCGGCGCCGTGAAGCCGCTGCGCGAGCTGCTGCCCGCCGTGCTCCCCGCGGGCGCCGACGCCGGCTCGCTCACCGCCGAGGGCGCGCTCCTGCTCGACCCCACCGGCTCCCTCCGACCCGGCGCCCCCGCCTGCCCGCCCGAGGGCGACGCCGGCACCGGCATGGTGGCGACCAACTCCGTCGCCCCGCGCACCGGCAACGTCAGCGCCGGCACCAGCATCTTCGCCATGGTCGTCCTCGAGGGCCCGCTGGAGAGCGTGCACCACGAGCTCGACCTCGTCGCGACCCCCGCCGGCGACCTCGTCGCGATGGTCCACTGCAACAACGGAGCCAGCGAGCTCGCCGGCTGGGTCGGCCTGTTCTCGCGGTTCGCCGCCGCGTCCGGCGGACCCTCCGACAGCGACGCCGTCTACGGCACCCTCTTCGCCGAGGCGCTCGAGGGCGAGGCGGACGCGGGCGGACTGCTCGCCTACAACCACCTCGCGGGCGAGCCGATCGCCGGGCTCGTCGAGGGCCGCCCGCTCGTCGTGCGCACCCCCGACTCGCGCCTCACGCTCGCCAACTTCATGCGCGCGCAGCTCTACGGCGTGTTCGGCACCCTGGCGCTGGGCATGCGCGTCCTCGCGGGCGAGGGCGTCCGGATCGACGAGATGTTCGCGCACGGAGGCATGTTCCGCACCGCAGGGGTCGCCCAGCGCTTCCTCGCCGGCGCGCTCGACGCCCCCGTCTCGGTCGCCGCGACCGCCTCCGAGGGCGGCCCGTGGGGCATGGCGGTGCTCGCCGCCTACCGCCTGCAGAGCGGCGTCGCGCTCGACGCGTACCTCACCGATCAGGTCTTCGGCGACTCCGGCTTCGAGACCGTCGCCCCCGACGCGGACGACGTCGCCGGCTTCTCCGCCTACCTCGAGCGCTACCGCGCCGGCCTCGCCGTCGAGCAGACCGCCGTCGAGACCCTCACCGACCCGCAGAACCAGGGAGCCACCGCATGACCACCCAGACCCCCGCCGTCGAGGAGGCGATCGCCCGCGTCCGCGAGGACGTCGCGCGGCTGCACTCCGAGCTCGTCCGCTACGGCCTCGTCATCTGGACCGGCGGCAACATCTCGGGCCGCGTGCCCGGCGCCGACCTCTTCGTGATCAAGCCCAGCGGCGTCTCCTACGACGACCTCGCGCCCGAGAACATGATCCTCTGCGACCTCGACGGGAACGTCGTCCCCGGCACCCCCGGCAGCGACCGCAGCCCCTCCAGCGACACCGCGGCGCACGCCTACGTGTACCGCGAGATGCCCGAGGTCGGCGGAGTCGTGCACACGCACTCCACCTACGCGACCGCGTGGGCGGCCCGCGCCGAGTCGATCCCCTGCGTCATCACCGCGATGGCCGACGAGTTCGGCGGGGAGATCCCCATCGGCCCGTTCGCGATCATCGGCGACGACTCCATCGGCCGCGGCATCGTCGCGACCCTCAGCGGGCACCGCTCGCGGGCGGTCCTGATGCAGAACCACGGCGTCTTCACCATCGGCAAGGACGCGAAGGACGCCGTCAAGGCGGCCGTCATGGCCGAGGACGTCGCCCGCACCGTGCACCTCGCGCGCCAGGGCGGCGAGCTCGTCCCCATCCCGCAGGAGTCGATCGACGCCCTGTTCGACCGCTACCAGAACGTCTACGGACAGAACCCCACCGGAGCCATCGCATGAGCGTGTACCAGAGCATCATCCCCGACCTCGCCACCCGCACCGTCTGGTTCCTGACCGGCAGCCAGGACCTCTACGGCGAGGACACCCTCCGCCAGGTCGCCGAGCAGTCGCAGGCCGTCGTCGCGCAGCTGAACGAGGCGGGCGCGATCCCCGTGACCGTCGAGTGGAAGCCGGTGCTGAAGAGCTCCGACGCCATCCGCCGCACCATGATCGAGGCGAACTCCGACGACTCCGTGGTGGGCGTCATCACCTGGATGCACACCTTCAGCCCCTCGAAGATGTGGATCCACGGCTTCGACGCGCTCGCCAAGCCGCTGCTGCACTTCCACACCCAGGCGAACGTCGCCCTGCCGTGGCAGGACATCGACTTCGACTTCATGAACCTCAACCAGGCCGCGCACGGCGACCGCGAGCACGGCTACATCCTCAGCCGGATGAGCGTGCCCCGGAAGACGGTCGTCGGCCACGCGAGCGACGCCCGCGTCACCGAGGCCATCGGCACCTGGTCGCGCGCGGCCGCCGGCTGGTCCGCCTCGCAGAGCATGAAGGTCGCCCGCTTCGGCGACAACATGCGCAACGTCGCCGTCACCGAGGGCGACAAGACCGAGGCCGAGATCCGCCTCGGCGTCAGCGTCAACACCTGGGGCGTGAACGAGCTCGTCGAGCGCGTCGACGCCGCCACCTCCGAGCAGATCGACGCCCTCGTCGCGGAGTACCTCGAGAGCTACGACGTGGTCCCCGAGCTGCTCCCCGGCGGCGAGCGCCACGAGTCGCTCCGCTACGGCGCCGCGGTCGAGATCGGCCTGCGCTCGTTCCTGGAGGAGGGCGGCTTCGAGGCGTTCACCGACAGCTTCGAGGACCTCGGCGGGCTCCGCCAGCTCCCCGGACTCGCCGTGCAGCGCCTCATGGCGGACGGCTACGGCTTCGGCGGCGAGGGCGACTGGAAGACGGCCGTCCTCATCCGCATCGCCGCCGTCATGGGCGCCGGCCTCCCCGGCGGCACCAGCCTGATGGAGGACTACACCTACGACATGACGCCCGGCGAGGAGCTCATCCTCGGCGCGCACATGCTCGAGGTGTCGCCGTCCCTGTCGTCGAAGCGCGCCTCGCTCGAGATCCACCCGCTGGGCATCGGCGGCCGCGAGGACCCGGTGCGCCTGGTCTTCACCGCCGACGCCGGCCCCGCCGTGGTGGTCGCCCTGAGCGACGTCCGCGAGCGCTTCCGCCTGGTCGCGAACAAGGTCCAGAACGTCGAGCCGCCCCAGACGCTGCCGCACCTGCCCGTCGGCCGCGCCGTCTGGCAGCCCGCTCCGGACTTCGGCACCAGCGCCGCCGCCTGGATCACCGCCGGTGCCGCGCACCACACGGTGATGACGACGCAGATCGGCCTGGAGGCGTGGGAGGACTTCGCCCGCATCGCCGGCGTCGAGCTCCTCGTGATCGACGAGTCGACCACCCTCCGCGGCTTCGAGTCCGACATCCGCTCGAACGCGGCGTACTACCGCCTCTCCCAGGGCCTGTAGATCCTGCGAGGCCGGACGGCCGGCTCCCTGCGGGGGGCCGGCCGTCCGTCGTTCCCGGCGAGCCGCCGGGTCGGGGCGGGGCCCGCCGCCGTGACCGGCCTGAATCGGGTCAGCGATCGAGGGCGGATCGCCCTCTGCGGCCCGTTCGGCGCCCGCTGCAGCGTCCCGGCCCCGGTTGCGGACGCGCTCGCAGCACGACGGAGGCCGGGAGGCCCGGACGGCCCTCCCGGGCAGTCGGTCCTTCCGGCCTCCGGGATGCAGGCGTGCGGCGGGCGGTCAGTCGCGCGAGGTCGAGAACGCCGCGTCGAAGGCGTCGGCCGGCGGCGTGATCGCGTTGAGCTTCCTCACGAAGGCCAGGGCCTCGGGGGCGCCGTCGAGGCGGTCCATGCCGGCGTCCTCCCACTCGACGCTGGTCGGGCCGGTGTAGCCGATCGCGTTGAGCGCGCGGAACACCGGCTCCCACGGGACGGCGCCGTGCCCGGTCGAGACGAAGGTCCACCCTCGGCGCGGGTTCGCCCACGGCAGGTGCGAGCCGAGGACGCCGTTGCGGCCGTCGAGGTTGGTGACCGACTCCTTCACGTGCACGTGGAAGATGTGGTCGGCGAAGTCGAGCACGAACGCGACGCTGTCGAGCTGCTGCCAGACGAAGTGCGACGGGTCGAAGTTGAAGCCGAACGAGGCGCGGTGGCCGATCGCCTCTAGGGTGCGCTTAGCGGTCCAGTAGTCGTAGGCGATCTCGCTCGGGTGCACCTCGAGCGCGTAGCGGACGCCGACCTCCTCGAAGACGTCGAGGATCGGGTTCCAGCGGTCGGCGAAGTCCTGGTAGCCGGCGGCGATCCACTCGTCGGAGGCGGGCGGGAACATGGCCACGCCCTTCCAGATCGACGAGCCGGAGAAGCCGTTGACCTGCGTCACGCCGAGCGCGGCGGCGAAGCGCGCGGTGTCCTTGAGGTCCTGGGCGGCGCGCTGCCGGACGCCCTCGGGGTCGCCGTCGCCCCAGACGCGGTCGCTGAGGATGTCGCGGTGGCGCTCGTCGATCGGGTCGTCGCAGACCGCCTGGCCGGTGAGGTGGTTCGAGATGGCGAAGACCTGGAGGCCGTTGCGCTCGAGGATGTCCTTGCGGCTCTGCACGTACTCCGCGTCGTCCCAGCGGGCGACGTCGATGTGGTCGCCCCAGCACGCGATCTCGAGGCCGTCGTAGCCCCACTCCCCCGCGAGGCGGGCCACCTCCTCGAAGGGGAGGTCCGCCCACTGGCCGGTGAAGAGGGTGATCGGTCGCGTCATCGCGGATTCCTAACTCTCGACTCCCGCGCGCCGTCGCACCGGGAGAGGTAATTTGAGGGTCCACGCAACATATCAGGCACTCCCGCGAGCCCGAAAGGAACCGATCATCGCCCCGATCGCCGGCGCACTGTCGCGCACGCCCACCCTCGTCACCGCCACTGCGGCCCCGACCTGGGAGGAGGGCCTGATCGTCGGCAGCGGCCGCGTCGGCGCCGTGGTGCACGGCCCGGCCGACTCCCTGACCGTCCCGCTCGCCCACGAGCGCTGGTTCCTCCCCGTCAATCCGCGCCCGGACGCGCCCGACCTCGCCGGCGTCCGCGACGAGCTGCGCGGCGCCCTGCTGGCCGGCGACTCCGACACCGCCACCGCCCTGCTCGCCCGCGCCGCCCGCGACAGCGGCTACGACGGCGGCCTGATCTGGACCGACCCGCTCGGCCTCTGCGCGACCGTCACGCTGCGTACCCCCGGCGGTGTCGCCTCCGCGGTCCGCCTGATCGATCCGCTCGGCGGCGAGGCCGCGGTGGAGTGGACCGACGAGGACGGCGGCCGCCACGCCGTGCGCCTGCTCGCCCCGCACGGCGGCGAGGGCGTCCGGCTGGCTCTGGAGTCCTCCGCGGACACCGTCGTCACCGTCGAGCTCGCGCTCGGGGCCGGCGAGGCGACCTCCTTCGACACCGGCGTGCCCGACGCCTCGGTCGTGGTCTCGTCGCACGTCGAGGGCGGCGCCTCCGCGGTGCTCACGGCCGAGGCGGGCGAGGGCCCGACCGCGATCCGCGCCGTGACGCGGGCGACGAGCGGAGCGACGTGGCGCGTGGCCGGGGGCGCCGCCGTCTCGGACGTGGAGATCTCCGCGGGGGTCGCCCGCGTGCTCCGGCTGGACGTCGCGATCGGCGTGGCTCCCGACGCCTCCGCCGACCTCTCCTGGGCGGAGCTGCGCGAGGCCCAGCGCGAGGGGCACGGCCGGCTGGTCGGCGCCTCCGTGCTGGATCTCGACGGCGCCTCCGACGCCGAGCTGACCGAGGACCTGTGGGACGCCGCCCGCGCCGGCGACGAGGGCGCGCGCCGCCGCGTCGTCGAGCTCGCGTACCTCAGCGGCCGCGCGAACATCGTCGCGTCGACCGGCGAGCTGCCGCCGACGCTGCAGGGCGTCTGGCAGGGCACCTGGCGGCCGGCCTGGTCGGCCGACTACACGCTGAACGGCAACGTGCAGAACGGCGCGATGGCGGGGATGATCCCGACCGGCACGCCCGAGCTGGCGCTGTCGATCCTGGAGCTGGTGCTGCCGCACCTCGACGACTACCGCGAGAACGCGCGCCTCGTCTACGGGGCGGAGGGGATGCTCCTGCCGTCGCGGATGTCGACGCACGGCCGCGCCGACCACTTCGCGGCGAGCTACCCGCACCTGTTCTGGACCGGCTGCGGCGGCTGGGTGCTGCGCCTCGCCGCCGACGCCGTCGCCGCGACGGGCGACCGCGGCATCGTGGACGACCGGCTGTGGGAGCTGGCCGAGGGCGTGCTCCGCTTCGCCGAGACCGGGACGACCGTGGTCGACGGGGTGCGCCGGATCGTCCCCTCCTACTCCCCCGAGAACACACCGGGTGGTGCGCGCTCGCCGATAGCGGTCGATGCGACGATCGACGTCGCCGTGCTGCGGGACGCCGCGCGGGCGACGGCGCTGCTCGGCCGGGCCCGCGGCGACGACTCGCTCGACGAGCGCTGGGCGCGGGTGGTCGCGGAGCTGCCGGAGTACCGGGTCGCCGAGGACGGCACGCTGGCGGAGTGGATCGACCCGCGGTTCGCGGAGGAGATCGCGCACCGGCACGCGTCGCAGCTGTACCCGCTCTGGTACGCGGGCGACGCGGCCTTCGAGGGCCCCGGCGCCTCCGCGGTGCGGATGCGGGCCGCCGCGGCGGCGACGGTGGCGGCGAAGATCGCGTGGCGGGCCGAGGCGCCGACCGCTCCTCCCGGGCGGATGGAGATGGCGTTCGGGCTGGTGCAGGTGGGCGTCGCGGCGGCGGCGCTGGGTGACGGGGAGGCGGCGCTGACCTGCGCGGAGTGGCTCGCGGTCGAGCACTGGTCACCGACGCTGACGACCCTGCACGACGCGGGGCGGATCTTCAACCTCGACGCCAGTGGCGGACTGCCGGGGCTCGTGGCGGCGATGCTGCTGGGATCGGATGACGAGACGCTGACGGTGCTGCCGGCACTGCCGTCCGCGTGGGCGCGGGGTGCCGTGACGGGGCTGCGCGCGCGCGGCGGGGTGGTCGTGGACCGGCTGGAGTGGTCGCCGGGGCGGGCGACGCTGTGGGTGCGGCGGGTGCCGAGCGCGGAGTGGCTGGCACCGGCGGGCGGGACGCGGGTGCGCACGCTGCGCGACGCGGTGCTGCGCGTCGACGGGCGCGAGGTGTCGGGCGGGCTGGAGCTCGGTGCGGAGGCGGTGCGCGTCGACGTGGAGTGGCGCGGCTGAGGGCGCTGCGGAGGGTCCGGCTGCGGCACGCGGAACGAGCTCCGGTCCGCCGACGGAGGCGGAGCAGCGCACCGGGTGTCGTCCCGGCTGGCCGCCGGACCCGCCGTGCGGCTGCGTCGACGTGAGGACGAGACGCGAGCCGGATGCGGTGGGTGGGGTCAGCTCCGCGAGTGCCCGTAGCGGTCGTAGACGCGGTTGCGGGCCGCCCGCTCGGCGGCGGGCAGGCGCTGCGCGTCGGCGATCTCGTAGACGCCGAAGGTGTCGCGCAGACGCGAGGCCGGGTCGACCTCGACGAAGGTGCACCAGGGCAGCCAGTGGTGGTGGCTGCGCAGGGTCTGGGTCGCGAAGTCGCCGCTCTCGTGGCCGAGGCCGGGCATCGCGTAGCCGATGCTGCCGTCGACGTCGGTCGACTGGCGGGTGTTGCGGTGCAGGAACTCGGCGAAATCGAGGTAGTGCTCGTCGCCCGTGATCAGGTGCAGTCGGTAGTAGCTGTACGAGCAGGCCGCCATGTAGACGTCGGCGCCGCCGCCGAGGGTGATGATGCTCTGTCCGCTGATCGAGTACCGGTTGAAGGGATGCGCCCAGGGCGCGCGGACCGGGAAGGACCACGCGTAGGTCCAGGTCTCCGTGTAGTCGGCGGCGCGGACGGCGCCCTCCAGCCAGCGCGGCTCCTCCGTCAGGTCGTACAGCGCGAGGAAGCCGAACAGCCCGTAGATGCCCGCCTCCTTGTCCTGGATGTCGGCGTTGTCGCAGGTGCCGCCGCGGTACTCCAGCGTGCGGTGGATGTTCGCGAACGACCACTCGCCGGCGCGCACGGCGGACGCGCGGTAGCGCCCCTCCCCCGTCACGAGGTGCAGCTGCACGAGGAAGCGGATCACGCTCGGGGTGTTCGAGCGCGAGTCCATCCGCACCGAGCCGTCGGCGTTGTAGGCGCGGTGGAAGCTGCCGTCGGCGTCCTGAACGACGAGCAGCCAGTCGGCGGTCCGCCGGCAGAACTCGAGCCAGAGCGGGCGCTCGTCGCCGAGGTCGCGCAGGTGCAGGTAGGCGTCGAGGATCGCCTCGACGCCGTCGGCGAGCATCCGCAGGTAGTGCGGGTACGGCTCGAAGCCGCCGAGCGAGGGGTTGAAGCACATCCGCGGCGGGCCCGACTCGGGCAGCGCGGTCCGCGCCCAGAAGTCGACGATGCCGACGCCCTGCTCGAACGCCTCCGGCACGCCCTCGCGGTCGCCGTAGCGCAGCAGCTGGTAGCCGATGCCGGGCTGCTGTCCGACGAAGCCGAACTGGAAGGAGACGCTCGAGACGTCGAGGTCCGGCAGCTGGCAGGCGAACGGCAGGCCCCAGGAGTCGCCGTAGCGGCGGGTGAGGCGCTGGAGGATCGCCATGCCGTGGTGGAAGTGCCGCTCGTTGTCGACCTCGAACAGGTCGTCGCGGAGCCGGGCGTAGGTGGTGCGCCAGGTGGCGCGCATCATCGTCGCGAAGTCGTCGTACCGGCCGAGGTCGACCGCGACGGCGTAGCGCTGGCGGAAGCCGACCTCGACCGGGTGGTTCACCCGCTGCAGGGCCTTCGGGGCGGCGTCGTAGTCGAGGCCGGAGTAGGGGTTGTCGATCGGGCGCTCGCCGTCGGCGCCCGGGTGGACGTAGTCGATCGACAGGCCCGCGGGCGGCACGTCGAGCGGGGTCCGCACGCCGAAGCCGTAGTAGAGGTAGTTCAGCGTCGTGCCCTGCGGGCGGCTCAGGCCGATCGAGCCGACGGTGCACTCCGGGTCGGTGAAGTTCTCCGAGCGGACCACGTCCAGGCGCGGCAGCGTCGCGTCGGCCGCCCAGCGCGAGAGCGCCACGGTCTCGCCGGTCGCGAGGCTCTGCGCGGCGAACAGAGGCAGCGCGTAGTGCGTCTCGGTGCGCCAGAAGTACTCGCTGCCGGGGTCGCGGCCCATCGCGTCGGCGGGCCCGAAGGCGTTGTCGCGGTACCAGGCGCCGGGGGCGAAGCACTCGTAGTCGCGGAGGTCGTCGGACCCGGTCAGCCCGAGCGAGACGGCGGTGGAGAAGCCGAGGTCGCCGCCGGCCGCCAGCACCTCGACGTCGCGGTGCACGGAGAAGCCGTCGCCCGCGACGCGCCAGACGTCGGTGACGGCGAAGGCCGACCCGGAGCGGACGGTGATCGTCCCGCTCGCGGTGATCGCCCCCTCCGACAGCGAGACGGCGTCGTAGGGCGCGCCGGAGTACTCGCTGATCGCGGCGACGGTCTTGACCGTGACGCGCAGCGGCCGGTCGTTCGCGTAGAGGACGCGCTCGCCCGCGAGCACCTCGAGGCCGCCCGCCTCGACGCGGAGGGTGTAGTCGCCGGAGCGCAGTTCCACGGTGGTCCCTTCCCGGAGGGTCATCTCAGCTCTTCTCGTCGTGCGCGCGGGGGCCGGCCGATGGGGCGGCCCCCGCCGGCTCGTCCTCGAGCCGCTGCGCCCCGGGATCGAAGCGCCGCGAGCCCGGCCGGAACAGCAGCGCGACGCCGCCCTCGACCAGGCCCGCGAGCAGCAGCAGGATCGCGAACGGGATCAGCGAGATCTCGGCCCACGCGCCCATCACCGGCATCACCAGTCCGGCCGCCGTGAAGCTGACCGTGCCGAGGATCGCTGTGACGCTGCCCGCCTCGCTCGACGGGCCCTGCAGCGAGAGGTACTGCACCGGGGCGAAGCCGAGCGAGCGGCCGGCCAGCGCGAACGTCAGCGCGCCGACGACGACGAGCAGCGGCTGCGTGCCGGTGAGCGCGAGCACCGCGACCACGACGGCGCCGAGCGCCGTGACGATCGCCGAGGCGGACATCGCGAACCGGGGTCCGAACCGGGGCACGATCACCCGTCCCGTCGTCTGCCCGACCGCGATCGTCACGAGCGAGGTGACCAGGAACAGCAGCCCGTACAGGTCGGGCCCGACCGCGTAGACGTTCGTGTAGAGGAAGGGAGCGGTCGCGAGATACGCGAAGCCGACCGACCAGCCCGCGGCCGAGGCGGCGGCGAGCGCCAGCACGCGCGGCCGGCGGAGCATCCCGAAGGAGTTGCGCAGCGACGGGCCGAGCCCGCCCTGGTGCCGCCGCTCGCGGGGCAGCGTCTCGGGCAGCACCAGGAGCGCGATCACGGTCGCGAGCGCTCCCCAGGCGGCGACCGCGAGGAAGGAGCCGCGCCAGTCGATCACCTTGGTCAGCTGCGCGCCGACGGAAGGCACCAGGATCGGGAAGACCGAGACGATCACGGCGAGGTTCGCGAGCATCGTGACGAGCCGCTTGCCGCTGTAGAGGTCGCGGACGATGGCGGTGACGACGACACCCGCGGCGGTGCAGGCGGCGCCCTGGACGAAGCGGGCCGAGAGCAGCACGGCGGTGTCGGAGGTCATCGCCGCGACGAGGCTCGCCGCGATGTGCAGCGCCGCCGAGACGCCGAGCGGCCACTTGCGGCCGACCGCGTCGCTGAGCGGTCCTGAGACGAGCTGGCCGGCCGCGAAGCCGAAGGTGGCGCCGGTGACGACCAGCTGGGCGGTCGCCACCGAGACGCCGAGATCGTCCTGCAGCGTCGGCAGGAACGGCAGCACCAGGTCGATGGTGAGCGGCCCGAAGCCGACGAGCATCGCGAAGATCGGCAGCAGGAGGCGGCCGCGAGGCATCGCCCGGACGGCGGGGGAGGCGGTGGAGGCGGTCATGAGCGCGGAGCGCAGGTCACGGAGGGGATCCTGTCCATCAGCTCCCGGCCGAGACCGGGAAGTAGAGCGAGAAGGGTTCGTCGACGACCTCGTGCAGAGGCCGGAAGCGGACGGCGGCGGGCTGGCCGACGGCGCGGTAGCCGCGCAGCCACTGGGTCCACTGCCGCTCGTTGTCGGGGGCGAGCAGGGCGGGGGCGTCCTCGAGGCGCCCCCGCAGCGCGATCTCGCGGTCGACGAGGCCGGCCAGCACGATCGGGCCCTCGACGAAGGCGACCGTGCCCGGCTCGTCCGGGATCGGCACGGCGCGGATCTCGGTGCCGAAGGCGAGGTCGACGCTCGTGCGGCCGCCGGGGTGCTCGATCAGGAGCGCGCCGTCGCCCGCCCGGACGCGCTCGGCGTCGCCCGCGACCCCCGGCTCGCCGACGGTCCACTCCGGCACCCGCAGCCGCACGTGCAGCGCGACCCCCTCCTCCGAGACGATCTCGACCCGGATCCGCGAGGCGGTGGGGCGGTGCACGTCGCCCGCGGCACCCGCGTTGGCGTCCGGGCCGACGTAGCCGGCGGTGTCGAGCACCTCGACCCGCACCGCCGCGTCGCCGGCGGCGGTCGGCAGGCGCAGACTCGCGTCGACGTGCTGCGCGATCGTCAGCTCGGCGTCGCCGCCGCGGTAGAAGACGAGCCCGGAGTGGCGCGTGTGCGCCTGCACCAGCGTGCCGTGGCAGCACCAGAAGTCCTCGGTCGGGCTGCCCCAGTCCTTGCGGGCGCCGCCCTCGAGCGGCAGGAAGTAGGCGACCATCCCGGTCCGCGGGTTCTGCTGGGCGAGGAGGCCGTTCCAGAGGTTCCGCTCGATGTAGTCGGCGTAGGCGAGGTCGCCGGTCCAGCGCAGCAGCACGTCGGCCAGCCGGATCATGTTGTAGACGACGCAGTGCTCCTGCGTCTTCTCGCCGCGGCGAGCGGCGAACGCGAAGGGCGGCGTCCAGATCTCGCCGGAGGTCTGACCGCCCGTGCAGAAAGTGCCGCGGAGGGTGACCGCCTGCTCCCAGTAGGCCTCGACGATCCTCCGCCAGCGCTCGTCGCCGGTGACCTCGTAGGCGCGGGCGGCGCCGAGGACCTCGGGGATCGTGGTGTTGGCGTGCATGTTGGTCAGCACGTCGCGGCCCTCGAGCAGGCCCTCGAAGAGGGAGCGGCGGTCGTAGCGGCCGAGCAGCTCGGTGTAGACGGGGTCGCCGGTGATCGCGAGGAGGTCGGCCCAGACCTCGAGCATGCCGCCGGTCTCGACCTCGAGGATCTCCTGGAACGCGGCGTCGTCGAATCCGCGGACCCACTCCAGCAGCGGGACCGTGGCGGCCCGCGCCATCCGCAGCGCCCGCTCGTCGCCGAGGTCGAGGTGCAGGTCGACGAGGCCCATCAGCAGCTTGTGCATCGCGTACTGCGGCGCCCAGACGGGGCGGCCGGTCGCGAGGCGGTCGAGGTAGCCGCGCGGGATCGCCCAGATCCAGCCGCCGCCGTTCTCCTCCTGGCAGCGCTCGAGTCCGTCGAGCACGGAGTCGATCCGGACGCGCAGCAGCGGGTCGCCGGTGACCGCCACCTCGCGGGCCGCTGCGGAGAGCCAGTGGCCGAGGAAGTGCCCGCGCAGCTGCGAGCCCGGCGTCTCCCAGCCCCAGTGCCGGTCGAGGCCGCGGGCCTCGCGCGAGTCCCGCGAGGGGTGCAGGTGCCAGCCCTGGTCGCCGATCCCGGCCTCGATCAGGAAGTTCTGCAGCAGCCCCTCGTCGGTGAGCGAGAGGAGGTAGTCGCGGTTGAGCCGCCGTCGCGCGTCGAGCACCCCGCGCTCCAGGCGGGTCTCGTGCGGGGCCGGGTGGGTCAGCGGCATGGGTGCTCCTCGTCGAGGCCGTGGGTGGTGGGGGTGAGCGGTGCGAGCGGTGGTCGATCGGCGCGGGTCGATCCGCGCGGTGGTCCATCCGACCGAGGGTCGAGATCGATCTCTCGCTGTACTCAGACCAGGATCGACGATAGGAATGGGGACATGCAATCCCCGAGAGTGATCCATCTCGTCGCCGATGACGTGTCCGCCCTCCTCACTCAGTCGGGAGGCGACCTGCCCGTGCTGCTGCACTGGGGTCCGCGACTCGACGCGAGCGACGACGATCTCGCAGCTTTCGCAAGAACTCCCGTGCGGACGGGGATCGAGGGCTCCTCCGACGTCCCCTACGAGCCCGGGATCCTGCCCGAGCACACCTTCGGCTGGGCCGGCCTGCCGGGTCTCCGGGTGCACCGGGAGGGCGCCGGCTGGTCGCCGAGGCTGACCGTGGACACCGTCTCGGTGGACGGGGAGGCCCTCGCGGAGGGCGCGGTCGCGCAGGCCGGCAGCGCCGCCGTGACCGTCGAGGCGCACGACGCGCAAGCCCGGATCGGGGTCGTCCTAGAGATCGTTCTCTCCCCTGCCGGACTGCTCAGGACCCGCGTCTCTGTCCGCAACGACGGCGCCGGGCACCTCGAGGTGATCGGCGTCGACCCCGCCCTCCGGATCCCGACCGAGGCCCGCGAGATCCTGGACTTCTCCGGCCGCTGGGGCACCGAGAAGATCCCCCAGCGCCACCCCGTCGTCACCGGCACCCACTCCCGCTCCTCGCGGCGCGGCCGCACCGGCCTGGACGCGACGACGGTCGTCGCGGTCGGCACCCCCGGCTTCGACTCCGCCGACGGGCGGGTCTGGCTCTGCCACGTCGGCATCGGCGGCAACCACGAGCACGCGGTGGAGCGCGGCGACGGCTGGCTCGCCTTCCGGGGCGGCGAGCTGCTCCTGCCCGGCGAGGTGCGCCTCGCGAGCGGCGAGAGCTACTCCTCCCCCTGGATCTCCGGCAGCTTCGGCCACGGCCTCGACGCCGCGGCCGCGCGCTTCCACGCCCACCTCCGCGGGGTCTCCCGCTCCTCGCGCCGGCCGCGCCCGGTGACGCTCAACGTCTGGGAGGCGGTCTACTTCGACCAGGACCTCGCCGTCCTCGCCGAGCTGGCCGACCGCGCCGCCGCCCTCGGGGTCGAGCGCTACGTGCTCGACGACGGCTGGTTCCTCGGCCGCAGCGACGACCGCGCCGGCCTCGGCGACTGGACGCCCGACCCCGTCGCCTGGCCCGACGGCCTCCTCCCCCTCGCCGAGCACGTCCGCGGCCTGGGCATGGAGTTCGGCCTCTGGGTCGAGCCCGAGATGATCAACGAGGACTCCGACCTCGCCCGCGCGCACCCCGACTGGATCCTGCGGGCCCGCGAGGAGCTGCCGCCGCGGTTCCGCTTCCAGCAGGTGCTCGACCTGACGAACCCCGACGCGTTCGCGCACATCCTCGGCGTGCTCGACGGCCTGGTCGCCGACCTCGGCGTCGCGTACCTCAAGTGGGACCACAACCGCGACCTGATCGACGCGGGCCACCCCGCCACCGGGACGGCCGCGGTGCACGAGCAGACGCTCGCGCTGTACCGGCTGATCGACGAGCTGCGCGCCCGGCACCCGGAGCTCGAGATCGAGAGCTGTGCCTCCGGCGGCGGCCGGGTCGACCTGGGGATCCTCGAGCGCACCGACCGCGTGCACACCTCCGACAACCAGGACCCGCTGGACCGCTCGCGGATGCTGCGCTGGACCGGGCTGCTCGTGCCGCCGGAGATGCTCGGCTCGCACGTCGCCTCGCCGGTCAACTCCGTCACCGGTCGCACCAGCGACCTGCACACCCGCTGCGCGATCGCCTTCCTCGGCCACTTCGGGATCGAGTGGGACCTCCGCGAGCTGGACGCGGAGGAGGAGCCCGTGCTGGCGGGCTGGATCGCGGCGTACCGCGAGCACCGCGGCCTGATCGCGACCGGCCGGGTCGTCGGGGGCGACGACTCCGACCCCGACGCGCCGTCGCTGCGCGGCGTCGTCGCGCCGGACGGCTCGGAGGCGCTGTACACGCTGGTCACGCCCGCGCTGACCGCGGACTCGCGCCGCCGCACCCGCCTCCCGGGCCTGGATCCGCGGGCGCGCTACCGGATCGAGACCGCGCGCCCCGGCTCGCTCGGCCCGCCCTGGCAGAGCCCGCACTGGCTGGAGTCGACGGTGCCGCTGGACTCCGACGCCCCGGCCCCCGCCTACCCGGGGAGCCTGCTGGGCGAGGCGGGCCTGGACCTGCCGACCTTCCACGCCGACCGCGCGATCGTCCTGCGGCTCGTCCGCGAGACCGCGTGAGCACCGCCGCCGACCCCGGCGTCCTCGACACCGCCGCCGCCGGAACCACCGCCGCCGACCCGTCCGCCACCACCCCGGAGCACCCCGTGAACAGCACCGTCACCGTCGACCTCGACCGCCCCGGCGCCACCATCAGCCGCCACCTCTACGGCCACTTCGCCGAGCACCTCGGCCGGTGCATCTACGACGGCTTCTGGGTCGGCGAGGACTCGCCCGTCCCGAACGAGGGCGGGATCCGCCTGGACGTCGTCGAGGCCCTCCGCGCCCTCGACATCCCCAACCTCCGCTGGCCCGGCGGCTGCTTCGCCGACCGCTACCACTGGACCAACGGCATCGGCCCGCGCGAGGAGCGCCCCGGCCTGATCAACACCCAGTGGGGCGGAGTCGCGGAGGACAACTCCTTCGGCACCCACGAGTTCATGGCGCTCTGCGAGCTGCTCGGCGCCGACGCCTACATCTCGGGCAACATCGGATCCGGCACCGTGCAGGAGATGGCGGACTGGGCCGAGTACCTCACCGGCGCGGGCAAGTCGCCGATGGCCGATCTGCGCCGCTCCCACGGCCGGGAGGAGCCGTGGACCGTCCGCTTCTGGGGGCTCGGCAACGAGACCTGGGGCTGCGGCGGCAACATGCGCGCCGGCGCCTACGCCGACCTGGCGCGGCAGTTCGGGACCTTCGTGCAGAGCGGCAACGACACTCCGCTCTACCGCGTGGCCGCCGGAGCCGACGGCGCCGACACCCACTGGACGCAGACGCTGATGGAGGTGATCCCCGAGATCGAGGGGCACCCCTTCTCCTCCGTGCCGTGGGAGTCGGTCTCGGTGCACTACTACACGATCGGCGGCAGCTGGCACGCGAAGGGCAGCGCGACCGACTTCGACGCCGACACCTACTGGAGCACGATCGTGGCCGCGCAGGGGATCGAGGAGCTGCTCCGCTCGCACGCCGCGGTGATGGACGTCCACGACCCCGAGAAGAAGTACGGGATGGTGCTCGACGAGTGGGGCACCTGGTGGGACGTGGAGCCGGGGACCCACCCGGGCTTCCTCTTCCAGCAGAACACGATCCGCGACGCGATGGTCGCGGCCTGGCACTTCGACGTCTTCCACGGCTTCGCCGACCGCCTGACGATGGCGAACATCGCGCAGACGGTGAACGTGCTGCAGGCGATGCTGCTGACGGACCCGGACGGCGGCGAGATGGTCCGCACGCCGACCTACCACGTGTTCGAGATGAACAAGGGGCACCACGACGCGACGGTGCTGCCGACCACGGTCGCCGGCCCGACGCACGCGGTCGACGGCCGCGAGATCCCCGTCGCCTCCGCCTCCGCCTCCACGAAGGACGGCCGCGTCCTGGTCTCGCTGACGAACGTCGACCTGGAGGAGCCGCTCGAGGTCTCCCTCGACTTCCGCGGTGGGACCGTGACCGGCGCGACCGGCCGCCTCCTCACCGCCGACCGCCCCGACGCGCACAACCGGCCCGGCGCCGCCGACGAGGTGAGCCCCGTCGCCCTCGAGGGCATCGAGACCACGGCGACAGGCCTGCGCGTCACGCTGCCCCCGCACTCCTTCGCGACCGTGACGCTGGAGCTGTCGTGATCGCCGCGCGCACGGAGGCCGCCCGCCGCCCGCCGATGGGCTGGAACAGCTGGGACTGCTTCGGCGCCTCGGTGACGGAGGAGGAGGTGCTCGCGAACGCCGAGTACCTCGCCGAGCACCTCCTGCCGCACGGCTGGGACACGGTCGTCGTCGACATCCAGTGGTACGAGCCCGATCCCGGCACGAGCGACTACCAGGAGGTGTCGGAGCCGGTGCTCGACGACTGGGGACGCCCGCAGCCCGCCGTCGGCCGCTTCCCCTCCGCGGCGACGGGCGGATTCACGGCGCTGGCCGCGCGCGTGCACGCCCTCGGCCTCCGCTTCGGCGTGCACCTGATGCGCGGCGTCCCCCGCCGAGCGGCCGAGCTCGGCCTGCCGGTGCTCGGGGCGGAGGCGACCTGCGCCGACATCGCCGACCGCGGGAACGTCTGCCCGTGGAACCCCGACAACTACGGAGTCGACATGAGCGCGCCCGGCGCGCAGCAGTACTGCGACTCCGTGATGGCGCAGCTGGCCTCGTGGGGCGTCGACTTCGTGAAGCTCGACGACGTGCTCTACCCGCCGATCCAGGCGGAGGAGATCGCCGCCCTCTCCCGCGCGATCGACGCGACCGGCCGCCCGATGGTGCTGAGCCTCTCCCCCGGCAAGCAGCTCTCGCTCGAGAACCTCGAGCTGCTGCGCTCGACCGCGCAGATGTGGCGGATCTCGGACGACTTCTGGGACGACTGGGCGCACCTGCACGAGCAGTTCCAGCGGGCCGCGCGCTGGGCGCCGCACCAGCGCCCCGGCGCGTGGGCCGACGCCGACATGCTGCCGCTGGGGCGGATCGGCGTGCGCGCGCACGTGGGCGAGGACCGGCTCTCGCGGTTCACGCCCGCGGAGCAGCGGACGCTCGTGACGCTGTGGTGCCTGCTCCGCTCGCCGCTGATCATGGGCGGGCACCTCCCGGACACGCCCGCCGACACCCTGGCGCTGCTGACGAACGACGACGTCCTCGCGCTGCTCGGCAGCGACGGCAGCCGCGAGATCGTCCGCGACGGCGACCTGGTGGTGTGGTCGGCGTGGCGCGGCGACGAGCAGTGGCGCGGAGTGTTCTGGCTGGGCTCGTCGGCGCGGTCCTACTCCGCTCATCTGGCCGACCTGGGCTGCTCCGGCGCGACCTCGGCCGTCGATGTGTGGAGCGGCGCCGAGCTGCCGATCGTCGGCGGCGCCGTCGAACTCGAGCTCGAGCCGCACGGCTGCCGCCTGCTGCGCCTGGCCTGACGCGCGGGCGCCGGCCGGGCGTCAGGCCAGGCGCAGCAGGCGGCAGCCGTG